>NZ_JQKH01000046.1 GCF_000745955.1 Alysiella crassa DSM 2578
CACAATATTTAAATTATTCAGTCATTTGGTGCGCACGGCGCACCCTACATGATTTGTGATTGGAAAAATTGTCGTGTACTGAAAGGCTGCCTGAATTTGTTTTGTCCTTGAATATTGACTTGTTTTGATTTAAAATTTAAACAATTGATTTATTTTTGAAAAAGCGATTTATTTTTATGCGAGCTGTGATTGTGTTGGGGCTGATGGGTATCAGCAGTTTGGCGTATGCGCAAGATTGGACAAATGTAAAAGTGTGGAAAACCGCAGGCAAAAGTGCCTATTCGGATATACCGCCCAATTTGCGTTTAGAAAAAGTACACATTTTTTACCCACGCACCCAAAAATTATCCCCCGAAATTAATGAAAAAGCCCACAAACGTAAACCAAACATTCCAATAGAAACCGAACCCGAATACGATGTGGAAAATATTAGCGAAAAACAAATTGAGGAATGGGTAAGCAGCACATTTCTCGCCAAACACACCATTACCGACACAGAACGCACACGCCGCAGCGCATGCCAAATCGCCCACGAAGAACTCCAACAAGCCACCCAAACCCAAAACACCGCCGCGATGCAGCAAGCCGAAGCGCAAGTGGTACAACATTGCGTGGACGATATTCAGGCTGCCGCTTTTTAATTTGGCTAATTATTTATTTGCTTAACTTTTTTACACACAACTGTCTTGATAGATGAGAAACACAAAATGAAAACTTCTTTTTATTTGAAAACATTATCCACCATTTTATTGAGTGCGACTTTAGCGGTGGCGCAGGCTGCCCCTGTACCGATTGCAGCAGGTTTGGGCAAATCGGGCGGTGCAACCAGCCATGGCGACACGCTGTCGTCTGACACCAGCCCTTTGCGCGGTCCGAAAAATTCGTCTCGTGCGCCACAGTTGATTTCGCTGTCGGCAGCTTGCCCGAATTTGATGGTGCTGTCGGACGGCAAAGTGATGGCGATGTGCGTGGACTACATCACGCGCAACCCCAAACTGACTTTGCTGGACAAAGACGGTAAAGTTTTGACCAACATCATGCTCACGTCCGCCAGCTTACTCGGTAGCGTATATGCTTACGCCAATGAACGCGATGAAGTGATTTTTGTAGATGGATACCATAATCTCATTTCCATACGCGCACAAAACCAAAATGGTAAATGGGTACTGCACAAAAATCCATTTGGTCAAATTCATTTAGCACGTCATGTGTTGGGGCATTGCAAGAAATCGGGTTGCGACAGCGTGGTTGCCATCAACCCTGGTAGCGAAGCCGATGATGTTTGGTTTGTCACGCAAGGTGGCGTGGTGGGCGTGGTTAATCGCAAAACCAAAAAAATCATCAGCCATAAAGTAGGTAACGGCGAAATGGTGGCAAACTCATTTTCCACCGCTTCCAATAATCGTGCGGCGGTCGTAACCACCCATGCTTTGTATTTATTGCAAAAAGAAAATGGCAAAATCAGCACAAAATGGCGTCAAGCCTACGACCGTGGCATTGCGCGTAAACCAGGGCAGTTGAGCTGGGGTTCGGGCGCGACACCCACATTCTTTGGCACCAATGCCACGCAAGATGAATTTGTTACGATTACCGACAACGCCAAACGCATGAATTTGCTAGTTTATCAAAATGATAATACGGGCAGAGAAATTTGCAAAGTGCCTTTGTTTGGCGACAATAATTCGGGTACAGAAGATTCATCCATTGCCTACGGTCGTGCGATTGTAACCAGCTCAACTTATGGTTATCCTTACCCGAAATACCCCGATGGTGCAGGCAAATCCATTCCTGAAAAAGCCCCCTTTATTGGCGGCATCACGCGCGTGGACGTGAAACCCGACAATTCAGGCTGCGTAACCAAATGGACAAGTGATTTACGTTCGGCGGCATTGCCTAAATTGTCTGTGCCTGATAATTTGATTTACACGATTGAACGCACAGGTCCTTCTGACAATGCTACTGCTTTGGACAGCTACCATTTTGTTACTCTAGATTGGGAAACGGGCGCGGTACGCAGTAAGAAATTCTGGAGTTTTGGCTTGTTGTCTAATCCATTGCAAACGGTGGGCAATGTGGGTTTGGACAATAGTTATTGGCAAGGCACAATGAACGGGATTATTCGCGTCTTACCCTAATATTGAATATTTCATTTTGATTTAAAAAAAGATTTTCAGGCTGCCTATTGAATAAAATAGGCAGCCTGAAATATTTTTATTGATTAATTGCGCAATAATTTTCAGGCAGCCTGCACATTCTCGCGCACAATCTCACGCAACGACCAACGCGGTTTCACATCAAATGCCCCAGCCCGTTGCGCCTGCGCCACTTTATGCTGCAAACGCATTGCGCCTGCAAACGCAATCATCGCGCCATTATCCGTGCAAAGCGGAAGCGGCGGAAAATAAGTCTGCACCCTTTCAAGCTGCCCTTTGGGTGTGGACTGTACAGTTAAATTGGCTAATTCTTCGCGCAATTTCCAGTTTGCACCCACGCCGCCCGCCACCACCAAACAGCGAAATCCCGTTTGCAACAACGCCCGTTTAGCTTTTGCCACCAACACGTCCACCACCGCGTCTTGAAAGGCGCGGCAAATATCATTGCGCGTTTGTTCGGGCAACGTGTCTGTGGGCGATAAATTCAGTTCCGCCCGCGTTTTTTCTACTGCCGTCAGCACCGCCGTTTTCAAGCCCGAAAAACTCATTTGTAAATCAGGGCTGTGCAACATAGGGCGTGGGAAACTGAATGTTTCAGGCTGCCCCAGTTTCGCATATTGCGACAAAATCGCCCCTGCTGGATAGGGCAAACCAATCAGTTTTCCTGTTTTATCAAAGGCTTCCCCAGCCGCATCATCTACTGTTTCGCCGAGCAATTCGTAATCGCCAAAATCGCGCACCGCCATAAATTGCGTGTGTCCGCCCGACACCAGCAGCGCGACAAAGGGAAATTCAGGCACCTCGTCCGCCAAAAGCGGCGACAATAAATGCCCTTCCAAATGATGAATGGGCAACACAGGCTTGTCCAGCGCAAACGCCAAGGCGTTGGCATACGCCGAACCCGCCAACAAGGCACCACCCAAACCCGGCCCTTGCGTGTAGGCAATCGCATCTAAATCACTGTATTGCAAGCCACTTTCTTGCAAGGCAGCCTGCGTGAGCGGCACCAGTCGGCGAATATGGTCGCGGCTGGCAAGCTCTGGCACCACGCCGCCGTATTCAGCGTGCATTGCCATTTGCGTGTGCAACTGGTTGGCAATTAAGCCTTTTTCTGTGTCGTAAATAGCGATACCTGTTTCATCGCACGAACTTTCTATTCCTAATACTATCATGTTGATTTCTTTGCAAATATATTTTTCAGGCTGCCTTATCATAATACACAATAAAATTTCTGTAGGGTGCGTATTACGCACCAAAATACCAAGTAATTTGAATGATTTGGTGCATGGTACGCACCCTACATTATTAGGTGTTAGTAAAAATGCTTGTAGTGCTTTCAGGCTGCCTGAAATTAAATCTTTAAATAATAAAACACACCAAATTTTACGCGAAAACCCACTTTCAGGCAGCCTGAAAATGGGTTTACAATTAAATCATTCAATCAAAAAAGGAAAACCTTTATGCGAGTCTCTGCCCTATTTGCGGCGTTGGTGTTGGCGGCGCAATTTGCTCATGCCGCGCCCGATGTGTTCACCCTACAAACCCAAGCCATGCGCGGCGACATGATGGCACAATACCAATTAGCCCAATATTATCAACAACAAGACGAATACAGCCAAGCCGAAACATGGTTTGAACAAGCCGCCAAACAAGGCTACGCCCCCGCCCAAACCCAATTTGCATGGTATCGCTACGCCGTGCAAGATTATGATTCCGCCGCCCAATGGTATGCCGCCGCCGCCGAACAGGGCGACGCGGAAGCGCAATTCAATATGGGTTTGCTGCACGAGCGCGGCGATGGTGTGGCGCAAGACGGACAAACCGCTCTCAATTGGTATATGCAAGCCGCCGCGCAACATTATCCACAAGCACAAACTCGTTTAGGCTGGCTGCATGAACAAGGCGTATATGTCGGCAAAAGCAGCGTTCAGGCTGCCAAATGGTACGAAAAAGCGGCAAAATCGGGTTATGCAGACGCGCAATTTAATCTCGCCGCCATGCACGATGAACAGGGCAATTATCGCACCGCCGCTACATGGTACGCCAAAGCTGCCGCACAAAATCATGCCAAATCTGCGTTTAATTTAGCCGTTTTGTATCAACAAGGTTTGGGCGTGAAAAAAGATTCTGCGAAAATGCGCGAATTATTGCAACAAGCCGCACGTTTGGGTTTGGAAGAAGCGGAAGCAGCATTGAAATAATTTCAGGCTGCCTGACAGTACACGACAATTTTACCAACGCCAAATATGTAGGGGGCGCCCTACGAGAATTTTTGTCGTGTACTGAAAGGCTACCTGAAAATATTGGCTAAAATGGCTAACTGTGAGCTGTGCAGCGTGGTACGCGGCGCAACGCGTGTCCAACGCAATTATATATCGCCAATTTTTCTGTTTTCAGGCTGCCTGAAAACTCACTTCCTAAATTAACCAATTGAAAAATTTAAAAAACAAAATGACCAATAATCTCAAACTCGCCGTAGTCGGACACACGAATACGGGTAAAACTTCACTGATGCGTACTTTGCTGCGCGACACGCAATTTGGCGAAGTCAAAAACGCCGCCGCCACCACCCGCCATGTGGAAGAAGCATGGATAGGCGAATGGGTACGCCTATACGACACCCCTGGCTTGGAAGACGCAGGCGGCGTATTAGATTGGCTGGAGCAAAACACGTCCAACCAAATTGATGGCATTGAGCGACTGCAACAATTTCTCGCCAGCCCCGCCGCCGCGCAGGAATTTTCCCAAGAAGCCAAAGTGTTGCGCCAATTATTGCAAAGCGATTGTGCCTTGTATGTGATTGACGCGCGTGAACCCGTGTTGCCCAAATACAAAGACGAATTGACCGTATTATCGTGGTGCGCCAAGCCGATTATGCCCGTGTTTAATTTCACCGCAGGGCGTGATTTAAGCGATTGGCAAACCATGTTGGCGCGGCGCGTGTTGCACGTTTCCAGCGCGTTTGATACGGTGGCGTTTGATTTTAATGGCGAAATTCAATTGTGGGACAATTTGGCAACCATGCTGCCTGAACGCAGCCTGTTGGACACACTCATCGCCCATCGCCGCTACGAATGGGCGCGTTTGGACACAGACGCGCGTTTGCTGATTGCCCATTTTTTGCTGAACGTGGCGGCGTATCGGCAAACATTCGCCACCGAAGCCGTTTTGACCGAAAAACAAGCCGAAATGCAAACCATAGTGCGCCAAGCAGAACGCCATTTACATAAACAATTGCTTGATTTATATCAATTTTATAATAATGAATTGCACGGCACCGATTGGGCAATGCAAGCCTTTCGCCAAGACCCGTTTGACAGCGAATTATTGTTGCAATATGGCATACGCACAGGTAAAGGCTTGGCGACTGGCGCGGCGGTGGGTTTGGGATTTGATGTTTTGACGGCGGGTTTGTCTTTGGGCATGGGGACGGTGGTCGGCAGCCTGATTGGCAGCATTATTCCAAATATTCAAACCATTAGCGATAAAATCACAGGCACACAAACACTGTGGGTGGATTCGGCGGCTTTAACCGTATTGGCGGCGCGCGCGTGTGAATTATTGGCGATGTTGCAAGCTCGCGGACACGCGGCGCAAGATGAATTGGCATTGCGTGGCGAATTCAACGCGTGGGCAGCAAATAAATTGCCCGATGAATTGCAAAAAGCACGGCGCAAAACCGAGTGGTCGCAATGGAACGGTGGCACAGTTGCCGCCGCGCAAAAAGAACGCGCCGAAGCCGCGCAAAGATTGGCAGAACGCTTGCAGTTTTAATATCACGGCAGAGTGCCGAACATACCAAACATTTGAATAATTTAAATATTATATAGTCGTAGAAATGAAAATGCAGGACAAGGCGACAACGCCCGCCGTGTACGAATAGTACATAAGGGCGTTGGCAACGCCGTACTGCTTTTTCAGTTCTACGACTATAGTGAATTTGGTGCGCACGGCACACCCTACGTTTACTCACATTCAAAATACAGGCAGCCTGAAAACCATTGTTTTGGCTTTCAGGCTGCCTGTATAATATTATTTAGCTAATTCAATTAAATATTTAAATGATCTAAAGGCAATGAAGTTGTGTTTTTCACTTCTTTCAATACAAAGCTGGATTTTGCGTCCAAAACACAAGTATGTGAAAGCAAATCATTGAGTACAAAATGGGAAAATGCGTTCATATCGGTAAAAAAGGCATGCAATAAATAATCCGTTTCCCCCGTCAGCGCGTAGCAGCTCAACACGGCATCCCATTTTTGCACCGCATTGGCAAATTCTTCTCGTGCGTCCGCCGCTTTGTTAATGGACACGCGAATAAATACTTGCAAACCTAAACTCAACTCCACAGGCGACAACAGCGCGGCATAACGGCGAATCAAACCCGATTCTTCCAATTGTTTCAAACGGCGCAAGCACGGCGATGGCGACAATGCCACCCGCTCCGACAATTCCACATTGCTCAAACGCCCATTTTCTTGTAAAACTTGCAGGATTTTTAAATCCGTTTTGTCTAGTGTCAGTTGCATTTGACAACTCCTTTCATTGTTCTAAACAAACCTTATCATAAACTAACATGATTTAAAGCACAATAGGTTACAAAATCTAATTTCCTTAAAATTAAAAGTTATTTTTCACATTACTTTTCGTTATATATTGATTTTACAAATTTACACAATAAAACAAAGGGCTAAAATATTCAGGCAGCCTGAAAAGCATTGTTTTGGCTTTCAGGCTGCCTGATAAATTTGAAATTTTATGATGGCTGCTTGGGTTTGCGACCACGCGGAGAACGCGCTGGACTCGCGGCAGCCGCAACATTGTTGGACGAGCCAGCCGAACTGGACGAACCACCGCCGCGCATTTCATCAAAAAATTCGTCATTGCTTTTGGTTTTTTTGACTTTGTCCAATAAAAATTCTGCCGCTTCAATATCGTCCATGCCGTGCAGCATGCGGCGCAACGCCCACATTCTTTGCAATTGCTCTTGTGGCACGAGCAATTCTTCGCGGCGCGTACCCGATTTGTTAATATTAATCGCTGGGAACACGCGCTTTTCAGCCAGCCTGCGTTCCAAATTCAGCTCCATATTGCCTGTGCCTTTGAATTCTTCAAAAATCACATCGTCCATGCGGCTGCCCGTGTCCACCAGCGCGGTGGCGATAATGGTCAGCGAACCACCCTCTTCCACATTTCGCGCCGCACCGAAAAAGCGTTTGGGGCGGTGCAAGGCGTTGGCGTCCACGCCGCCCGTCAGCACTTTGCCAGAAGTCGGCACAACGGTGTTGTACGCCCGCGCCAAACGCGTAATGCTGTCCAGCAAAATCACGACATCTTTTTTATGTTCCACCATGCGTTTGGCTTTTTCAATCACCATTTCGGCAACTTGAACATGGCGTTGCGCGGGTTCATCAAAAGTGGACGAGACGACTTCGCCGCGCACACTGCGGGTCATTTCGGTAACTTCTTCGGGGCGTTCATCAATCAGCAAAACGATTAATTCTACATTGGGATTATTCGCCGTAATCGCGTGCGCCACATTTTGCAACATCACGGTTTTACCCGTTTTCGGCGGCGCAACCAGCAAAGCGCGTTGTCCCAAACCAATCGGCGAAATCAGGTCAATAATGCGCCCTGTGATGTTTTCTTCTGCCACGATGGGGCGTTCCAATTTCAATTGGCGATTGGGAAACAGGGGGGTTAAATTTTCAAATAAAACTTTATGGCGAGAAGTTTCGGGGTCATCGCCATTAATACTGTCCACGCGCACAAGGGCGAAGTATTTTTCATCGTTTTTTGGGGTGCGGACGGTGCCTTCAATCGTGTCGCCCGTGTGCAAATTAAAGCGGCGAATTTGATTGGGCGACACATAAATATCGTCTGGGCAAGCCAAATACGATGTGGCGGAGCTACGCAAGAAACCATAACCATCGGGCAGCGTTTCCAGCGTACCCGAACAGATAAATTCTTGTCCATTTTTCATTAATTCGCGCACAATGGTAAAGACAAGGTCTTGTTTTCTTAAGCGGTTTGCGTTTTCAATGCCCATTTGTTCGGCTTGAGCGATGAGTTCGGTAATGTGTTTGGTTTGAAGTTCTGAAACGTGCATGATGGTGTTATTCAATATAGAAATTTGAAGCATTTCAGGCTGCCTGAAAACAATAAAATTCAGTAAAAATTGGAAAAAGCTGCCTGAAATGGCTGGAAAATGAGAAAGTGGTATTTTAAGAATAATTTGTTATTTTGTCTATTTTTTTGTTTGCAAAACGATTTTTCAATGACCCATTATAGGGTATTGTGTAATAAAGGCAGCCTGAAAATCTGATTTTGTAAACATATTCGCCTTAAAATCCACCAAACTGTTGCGTATTTACATCAGGCAAAGTTTAGAAATGTTAAGTCGCCCTGTGCTGTGATGGGCTTCTGCTAGAATGGGCTGGACTTTTTTGTTTAAATTCAAAGGAAAAAACCTATTATGCTGGCAATGAAATGGTTTCAGGCAGCCTTATTGAGTGCGGTGTTGGTGCAGGGCGCGGCGGCGGCAAATGTGAATGTGAATATTTCGGCAAATCCGCAGGCTGCCTTACCAAAAAACACGGTGTTTCCCACTGATGGTCAGTTTACGCAAAATTATGATAATGGTGCGCGTAAATTATTGGCACATTTCAAAAATGGGCTGCTGGACGGCGAATTGACACGCTGGTTTGACAATGGCAATAAGGCGCAAGAATTGCATTTTGTGGGCGGCAAATTACACGGCATGGGCATGATGTGGTACAAAAACGGGCAGCCTTTTAGCGAAAAGCATTTTGAGCATGATGTGGAACACGGCACATCTACCGCATGGTATGAAAATGGTCAGAAAAAACAAGAATTAACCATGAAACATGGCGAAATCGTTACGCAAATCACTTGGGATAAACAGGGGAAATTAACGTCTGAATTTTCTCTGCAACAGGGCAAACGCACGGGCGTGGCGTTGGGCTGGTATGAAAATGGCAATAAGCGCAGCGAGCGTGTGTTTGAAAATGGGGAATTGATATTGGAACAAAGTTGGGACGAAAATGGGGAATTGATTCAGTAAATTGGGTTTTCAGGCTGCCTGAATTTTTGGGGCAGCTTTTTTTATTGGGTACGCGTATAATTTGCGCCATTTTTCCACTTTTTATTTTGTTTCAGGCTGCCTGAAAAGACACGGCAAAATTCATGTAGGGTGCGTATTACGCACCGAAATACCACATGATTTGAATGATTTGGTGCGAGGTAGGCACCCTATTGTCAAACCCAACAGGCAGCCTGAACGTGAATGTAAACCATGAAACCCAGTATTCTCAATAAATTACAAATCCTGTCCGAGCGTTTGGAAGAAGTAACCGCCCTGCTCGGTTCGCCCGAAGCCGTGTCTGATATGGAAAATTACCGCAAACTCAACCAAGAACATTCGGAACTCACACCCATTGTGGAGACCTATCAGGCATACCGTTTGGCACAAAGCGATTTGGCGGACGCGCAAGAGATGTTGTCCGACCCCGATATGAAAGATTTTGCCGCCGAAGAAATTCAGGCAGCCAAAGACAAAATTGAAACCCTTGATTTTGAATTACAAAAATTGCTCCTACCCAAAGACGCAGACGATGACAAAAACATTTTCATTGAAATTCGCGCAGGCACAGGCGGCGATGAAGCGGCTTTGTTTGCAGGCGATTTGTTGCGTATGTATGTGCGCTATGCCGAACGCCATCGTTGGCAAACCGAAATCGTCTCCGCCAGCGAAAGCGATTTGGGCGGCTACAAAGAAGTCATCGTGCGCTTGGCAGGCGTGGGCGCGTATGGCAAATTGAAATTTGAAAGCGGCGGACACCGCGTTCAGCGCGTACCCGCAACGGAAAGCCAAGGGCGCATTCACACGTCCGCTTGCACCGTTGCCGTGATGCCCGAAGCAGACGAATTGGAAGAAATCCAATTAAACGCCAATGATTTACGCATCGACACTTTCCGCGCCAGTGGTGCAGGCGGTCAGCACATCAACAAAACGGATTCAGCCGTCCGCATTACCCATTTGCCCACAGGCATGGTGGTGGAATGCCAAGACGGTCGCAGCCAACACGCCAACAAAGCCCAAGCCATGAAAGTGTTAGCCGCCCGTTTGAACGACATGCAAAAACGCGAAGCCCAAGCCAAAGAAGCCGCCGAACGCAAATCCCTGATTGGCAGTGGCGACCGCAGCGAGCGCATTCGCACCTACAATTACCCACAAGGGCGCGTTACCGACCACCGCATCAATTTGACTTTGCACAAGCTGGATTTTGTGATGGACGGTGATATGGAAGAAATCACGTCCGCGCTGATTGCCGAACATCAGGCGGAATTGTTGGCGGCAATGGGGGATTGATTGTTTTGCCCACCGCTAGGTGTTTCAGGCAGCCTGAAAAGGAAAATACATGATTTTAATAAAGAAAATATTATTTGAAATCATTAAATTGATTTTATTTATCCTGATTTGGTGGGGTATGGCGACAATAAGCGAATGGCAAATGCCACTCAAAAGTCGCCCCGTTACCCAAACTGAATTTTTCCGATTCTGTGTGTTGGTTGATGGCAAAATCCAATCGCAAAGTTTGCAGGATTACAAAAAAGGTCAAGATGTTTTGTGCCACACACCCGTGCCTGATGATGGAAATGGTTGGTTTAATTACAAATATTATTTTGACATCACACCCGCACAAACTTATCGCTTAATCAGTTACGCCGATAGCCCTGCTGACCCTTATATTTACCACTATCGCATTGAAAATCAAGAAATTGTACCGATTGATGTGCAATACGGTGGTTTGATGAATCAAATGGCTGCTTGGTTTTATGGTTTGATTTTAACGATGATATTGTGGGCGGTGGGATACAGATTGTATTTAAGGTATTTCAGGCAGCCTGAACGCCCTAGCGTACGGTAAAATGTGGGGTACAACTTGTTGCACCATATCAGTAACACATTGTTTGAAATGGATAAATTATGGATAAAAATTTCGCCATTGAAATGAAACAACACGCTTTAAAATCCATAGAACATTTGTCTGCCATTTTGCATTTGCCGCAATTTGACACATTGCCGCCCGAATTACACGCCCAATTAAAACGAAATATCGGCGTATTGATTGGCGAAACACAAATGACGATTTTGGAAGAAATTTACCGTTTTTATCCCGAATTGGACAATTTGAACCAACCCACTTTACCCAATGGCATTGCACCACACGAAGGCAAGGAATTGGCATTGATGTTGGCGGGGAAAAAGCAAGCGGCTTTGTTTTCCGAATGTTTGCCTGCGGATTTTTTGCCGTATTTGGAAAATGGTACATTTGGTTTACACACCTTTTTTCACACGATGAATGCGGATTTTGTTTTCCCCAGTTTTATTATTTTCAAACCCGAATACAAAACCCAAGCCGATGAATTAATGTCTATTTTACAAAATCAAAGCGCAGGTTTTCACGCCGAAACCGAACGGCGAATTGGACAATTATTGGCTTATGAAGATTGGCAAATTGAAGCGTGGATTCAGCATTGGCAAAAATGATTTTGCTTTTGTAAAATACGATTTCTCAGGCAGCCTGAAAATCTAACCTATTAAATTAAAAAGTAAAAACACATGAAACTTATCCTATGGCGACACGCCGAAGCAGAAATCGGCACAGGCGATGATTTGGCGCGAACCCTTACGCCCAAAGGTCATCAACAAGCCCAAATCGCCGCCGAAAAAATCAACAAAATTCTGCCCAAACAAGCGATTATCTGCGTATCTCAAGCCAGCCGCAGCCAACAAACCGCCGCTTATTTGCAACGCCCCACCCACACATTACCCGAACTCAATCCCGATGTTTCGGCAACCAGTTTATTACCAATTATTCAATCTTATCAATCAGATGATTGCGTGGTATGGGTCGGGCATCAGCCTTGGATTGGCGATTTGGGCGCGTATTTGCTCACGGGCGCGTGGGCGAGCGTGTGGGTGAAAAAAGGCGCGTTTTGGGAATTGGACAGCACGCCCGATATGTGGAAATTGCGGCGCGTGGTGAGCAGCTAATTTCAGGCTGCCTGAACAATTTAAAATAAGGAAATTTTATGAGTAAACAAGCACTTGGTTGGGTGTATATTCTCACCAATCCCGCTTTTAAAGAAGGCATGATAAAAATCGGTTTCACCAGCCGCGACACGCCGCAGGAACGCGCCGCCGAATTGTCGGGCGCAACAGGCGTACCCACCGCGTTTACGGTGGTGTGGGCGGCGCGTATGCCAGACGCGCAAGCGGTGGAAGGCAAAGTCCACAAAATTTTACAAACCAAACGCTCCAATCATAACCGCGAATTTTTTGAATGCAGCATTGCCGAAGCCATTGATATGATTGAAACCGTGGCAGGCAAAACCATTGTCGCCAAACAAGATAATCGCAAAAAAAACAATTCAACCCCACCCCAAAACAACAGGCAGCCTGAAAAAGTGAATCCCCCTAAAAAACCCTACCCCACCACCCAGTCATCAGCCAAACGCAAAACCCCTCCCAGCACCAAAGCCAAAAACAAAGGCGGCGTGTTGAAATTTTTGCTGGGTTTGGCGGTGGTGTTTTTGTTGGCGATGTTGGTGATTGGTTGGTTTGTGGAAAAGCGTGAAGTGGCGCAACCCGTCTCGTCTGCCAACAAAAACATCGCCACCGCGACCGCCACGCAAACCCCACCCAAAACCAGCACCCCAGTTCCACCAAGCGAAACCACCACCCCACAGCAGCCCGCACAACGCGAAAACACCCCCAATCCGCAACGTCAAACCGAATGGCGCGATTCTGTGCAAGATGTGCAATTGGCGTGGGACAAAATTTCCACCGATATTCAAAAAGATTTACACGCCGAACAGCAAGCGTGGGAACACAAAAAAGCGCAAATTTGCGAACAAGAAGCCAAAATGGGCGGTCATAAAACCGAAATGGAAAATCATCGCATGGCGTGTGAAATCAAGTGGAATGCGGAACGCACGCAATATTTGCGCGGTTTCAGTATTCGCTAAACAAACTGCTTGCAAAATTAGGCAAATTTCCCTATAATACGAAACAGGTTCGGTCGCCACCCGCCCATACACCAGCGACCGAACTTAGACCCCACAGAGGACACCGCCAACCCCTTCTCTGTGGGGTCGCCTTTTGTCTATCATCTATTTAAATTAGGCAGCCTGAAATGCGTTTCAGGCTGCCTAAATTCTTAAATTATAGTCAATCCATTTAAAAATAGGACAAGTGTAGGGTGCAACTTGTTGCACCATTTTTCTTATAAAACATGGATTTGGTGCAACAAGTTGCACCCTACATAGTGTCCTATTTTGTATTTGATTCACTATATTATTTATTCAATAAATTTTTCAACTCATACACCAAATCCAAAGCCTGCCGCGCCGTCAATTCATCGGGATTGATTGAATTTAATTTTTCCACAATCAGGCTGCCTGAAACATGCTCCGTTTCATCTTCATCATTATCCCATTCGGGTTCGGCAAATAAATCCAATTGCCTGTCCGAATTCTGATTTTCCAATGATTTCAACTGCTTTTGTGCCGCTTTCAAGGCGCGTGGCGGCAAACCTGCCAATTTTGCCACCGCAATGCCATAACTTTTCTCCGCCGCACCATCTTGCACATTATGAAGAAAAACAATATCTTGTCCCTGCTCCAACGCCGACAAATGCCGATTAAACGCGCCTTCGTATTTTTCAGGCAGCCTTGTTAATTCAAAATAATGCGTGGCAAACAACGTGAGAGATTGATTTTTCTGCAACAAATGTTCCGCAATCGCATGCGCCAGAGCCAAACCGTCAAATGTGGACGTGCCACGCCCCACTTCGTCCATTAAAACAAGCGATTGCGGCGTGGCGTGGTGCAAAATATACGCCGTTTCCGACATTTCCACCATAAACGTAGAACGGTTGCCCGCCAAATCATCGCTCGCGCCAATGCGGGTAAAAATCTGGTCAATTTTGCCAATAAGTGCTTGTTCTGCTGGCACAAAACAGCCCGTGTGCGCCAACAACACAATCAACGCCACCTGCCGCATATAAGTGGATTTACCGCCCATATTCGGACCCGTCAGCAAACACACGCGCTGCGCCGAATCCAGCCGCGTATCATTGGGCGTAAATCGCGTAAGCTGTTGTTCCACCACAGGATGTCGCCCCGCCACAATGCTCAATTCCGCGCCATCGCTAAATTGCGGCATGGTGTAGCCATACTGCTGCGCCGTGTGCGCGAAACTGCACAACACGTCCAAAGTCGCCGCCGCTTTCGCCGCCTGCTGCAACACATTTAAGGCAGCCTGCAACTGGGTAAGTAATTGTTCATACAATACTTTTTCCAATGCCAACGCTTTATCTTGCGCCGCCAAAAATTTGTCTTCAAACGCTTTCAATTCGGGCGTGATAAATCGCTCGGCATTTTTCAGCGTTTGGCGGCGTTGATAATCGCTAGGTGCTTGTTCTGCCTGATTTTTTGATAATTCAATATAAAAACCATGCACGCGATTAAATTCCACTTTCAACGTGGACAATTGCGTGCGCTCGCGTTCACGCTGCTCCAATTCGCGCAAAAAATCATCGCCATGCGTTTGCAAATGGCGCAATTCATCTAACTCATTGTTATAATGATGGTTTATTACGCCACCATCTTTCAGCCACACCGATGGTTCAGGCAATAAGGCAGCCTGCAATAATTCGCCCACCGCTTGCGTTTGCGGAAAACACGCCGCCAATGTGTCCAATAAACTGCTGTTTGGTAAACGAATTTTTTGTAAAACCAGCAAACCATCGCGCAACGCCGACAAATCACGCGGTCGCGCCGTCCCCAAAGCAATTCGCGCGGCAATGCGTTCCATATCGGGAATGTGTTTCAGGCTGCCTGAAAGTTCCTCGCGCGATTGTGGATTGTGTGGATACATTTTTGGTGGCGCGGCACTTGCTCCCTCCCCCGACTGGCGGGGGAGGGTTGGGGGGGGGGGGGCACTTTCGGGCGCAAGCAAATTCGCATTATCCTCGCTGTCTTGCCCCCACCCTAGCCCTCCCCCGTTGAGGACGGGGGAGGGAACAAATTGCAGGCTGCCTGAAAACGAGTTGCCCGAAATCAAGGCTTGCACCGCGTCCAAACGCGCCTGAATATGCCCACGATGGCGCAAAGGGTGGTGCAACCAATGCGCCAACAAACGACTACCCATATGCGTAACACATTCATCTAAAACCGAAAACAGCGTAGGCGATTTTTTGCCACTCAAAGTGGCGGTGATTTCCAAATTGCGCCGCGTTGCCGCGTCCAACGCGATAAACTGGTTTTCCGTTTCCAAAGTCAGCGCGTCCATGTGGGGTGGAAGCTGATTTTGTGTTAATTTCAAATAGTTAAGCAATGCACCTGCCGCCGAAATCGCCGCCGAATGCTCGTCTAAATCCAAACCAAAACCGCGTAAATCTTGGCTAGCAAAATATTCGGTTAATAATTTAAATGCGGTATCGGGTGCAAATTGCCATGAGTTCAAACGGCTAATGGGGATTTTTGGGCAATTTTCAGGCAGCCTGAAATGGGAATCGCACAATAATTCCGCCACATTCAGCCGCGCCAATTCGTCCACTAATTTATTGATTTCAATGATTTTTACCCGAAATTCGCCGCTTTCCAATGCCGCCCACGCCAAGGCACTTTGTTTTTTGCCAACAAATAAGGCGGCGACACGGTTGGTTTCCTTATCTTCCAACAGCGCGGAATCGGTCAGCGTGCCAGCCGTTACAATGCGCACGACTTTGCGCTCCACGATTTTTGCCGCGCCCACTTCGCCCACCTGCTCGCAAATCGCCACGCTGCAACCGAGTTTGACCAATTTCGCCAAATGCTGCTCCACCGCGTGATACGGCACGCCCGCCATTTTGATGGCTTCGCCATTGTGTTGCCCGCGCGTGGTGAGCGTGATGTCCAATAATTTCGCTGCCTGCACCGCATCATCAAAAAACAATTCGTAAAAATCGCCCATGCGGTAAAACACCAGCTTGTCAGCGTGTTCGGCTTTGATGGCGAGATATTGTTGCATCATCGGTGATGGCGGTTTGGTGGCGGTCATGGTGTGTTCCTGTGAATGAAAATGCGCGGATTTTACGAGATTTCAGGCTGCCTGAAAAATATTCGCACCATTTTTTATGATTATTTTTATTTTGATTAAAAATGACACCGATGTCATAAACTTCGTTATAATACCAATTATTCATCTTACTATTTTTCTCTTCTTCACCAAAGGAATGTGCCATGAAACATTTTCCCATTAAATTGGCATTGTTTATCAATTACTTTGTCTTTGCCATTTTGCTCAATAGCGTGGGCATTGTGATTCAACAATCGCTTGCCAACTACGGCGTTTCCGCCACCGAAGCCAGTATTTTGGAAGCATTTAAAGATTTGCCGATTGCGATTGTGTCGTTTTTCGTTGCTTCATTTTTGCCGAAATTTGGTTACAAAAACAGCATGTTACTTGGATTGGCATTGGTGTTTGCAGGCTGCCTGACCATGTATTTGGGTAACTCGTTTGGCAGCAGCAAAATCCTGTTTTTAACGATTGGCGTGGCATTTGCCTTTATCAAAGTGTCCGTGTATTCCATGATAGGCTTGTTCACCAACAGCAAGGAAGAACACAACAGTTTCATGAGTTCCATTGAAGGCTTTTTCATGATAGGCATTGCGTCCGCCTATTTCCTGTTCCCCGCGTTTTTTGACGCAAACGACCCCAATGGCTGGCTGCGCGTGTATTTGCTGTTGGCGGCTTTGGTGGCGGTGGCATTTTTTCTGTTGCTGTTTACCAAAGTGGAGGTGGAAACACCCAAATCTTCAGGCAGCCTGTCCGATGATTTTGTTGGTATGTTGAAAATGGCGGCATTGCCTTTGACCATTTTCTTTGTATTGAGCGCATTCTGTTTTGTGATGGTGGAACAAGGCATCATGACTTGGCTGCCCACTTTCAATCAAAAAGTTTTGTCTTTAAATGAAACTTTGAGTGTGCAAATGGCGAGCATTTTGGCATTGTCATTGGCGGCTGGGCGTTTTTTGGCGGGGCAGTTGGTTAAAAAAATCCATTGGCTGACTTTGCTGATTGGCTGCCTATTGGCGGCGGCTGCGGTGGTGGTGTTTGTGTTGCCATCAGCTTTGAACGCCAACCCACAAACCATTCATTCATTTAGTGATATTCCTGCGATTGGCTTTATTTTCCCTTTAATTGGCTTGTTTATTGCGCCAATTTACCCCTTGATTAGTTCGGCAACTTTGTCCGCCTTGCCCAAACATTTGCACAGCCCAATGACGGGTTTGATTGTGATTTTCTCCGCGTTAGGCGGTACGATTGGTTCGCGCATTATTGGCATGTTGTTTGAAAATGTGGGTGGCGCACAAGCGTTTTATTTCATGTTAATTCCGATTGCGATTTTGATTGTTTCATTGATTTTGTTGAACAAATTCATTAAAGGATACGGCAATGCAGCTTAAAATCAACCGCGACCAAATCTTAAACGACTTATTGGCGCAACAATCCACGCAAGGCACGCGCACCATTACCATTGACGACACGGGCAACAAACAATTTACCGTGTTTGGCGAAAATGGCGAATCATTTGAAGTCAAAGGCACTTATTATTTAGCCAATTTATTGCAAGAAGTTTGGCTGGGCAATGGCGAATTGGACACCGAAAAAGTGTTGATGAAACCATTGGAACGCGTTGATTATTTAATGAAAAATCATTATTGGAACGTGTTGAGCCGCCGCATGAATGCCGACAATGTGCTTGCCAATTTGTTTGACGAAAAACGCAGCAGCGAAAAATCCTATTTGTATGTGCCAGCCGCCGATGTGGACGGTTTGGCGTACTATCACCGCATTACCGCGCAATACGACAATATTGAGATTATTGAGCTGCCTGCGCCACCGTATTCTGCTGATTTATTGAAAGAAATTGATGAAAAAGCAGGCTTATTGGCATTGAAATACGATAAGGAAACCGACCAACCTTTGCCCTATGTCGTACCAGGGGGGCGGTTTAATGAAATGTATGGCTGGGACAGCTATTTCATCGGCTTGGGCTTAATGGCGCATGACCAATACGAATTGGCGCGGGGCATGTTGGAAAACATTGCCTATCAAATCAAATACTACGGCAAAATGTTGAACGCCAACCGCAGCTATTATTTAACGCGCTCGCAGCCACCGTTTTACACGCCCTATTTAGCCGCCTTTTACCGCCAATATGCCGACAGGCTGCCTGAAAATTGGCTGGCGGAACATTTGGCAATCGCCATTCAGGAATACGAACAGGTTTGGCAAAACCCGAACACGCATTATTTTGCCGACATCGGTTTGAACCATTATTTTGACGAAGGTGTAGGTCGCCCCAAAGAAACCGAAGAAGGGCATTTTCGCGTGATTTTGCAGCAATTTGCCGACAAACACGGCATGAATTGGCAAGATTTTGAGCGCGAATACGATTCAGGCAGCCTGAAAGAACCCGAGCTAGACCGCTATTTTGAACACGACCGCGCCATGCGCGAAAGCGGACACGACACCACCACCCGTTTGGACGATGTGTGTGCCGACACCGCTTGTGTGGATTTGAACGCCATTTTGTATCGCGTGGAAGCGGATATTGCCCAATTATTATTGGAATATTATCCACAAGGTTTTGAATTTGCAGGACAAACTTATTCGTACGACCGCTTTTTTGAATACGCAGAAAAACGCTATCTCGCCATGCAGCAATATTTGTGGAACGAAGCGGACGGCACATTCTATGATTACAACCATTTGACGAAAAAGCAAAATGCGTTTGTATCCGCCAGCAATTTGTTTCCACTTTGGGCGAAGGCGTGCAGCCCCACGCAAGCCAAACGCGCGGTAGCCAGCCAGTTGCCGCAACTGTTGCGCGTGGGTGGCATTGCGTCCACCGCCCCCATTTCAGGCAGCCTGAATGTGGAACGCCAATGGGATTATCCCTACGGCTGGGCACCGCACCAAATTTTGATTTGGGAAGGTTTGCAACATTTTGGTTTTGCTGATGAAATGTACCAAGCGGCGTTTGCGTGGGTGCAGACCATTGTCCGCGCAACGGTGGAATACAACGGTTTGATTCCCGAAAAATTCAACGTGGAGCAAAGTTCGCACAAAACCAATGTGGAATATGGCAATGTGGGGGCGGTGTTTGACTATGTGCCAGCAGGCGGTTTTGGTTGGACGAATGCGTCTTTGATTTTGGGTATTGCAAAATTGACCCAAGCGCAGAAAGATGAATTGAATACGCTGGCAGATTCAACGGTTTGATTTTCATCGTTAAAAAACATTCAGGCAGCCTGAAAAATGCGTTTCAGGCTGCCTGTTTTGAGTTTAGCGTATCATATCCGAAAAAAATGCCCTTTGAGTAAACTCAAAGGGCTAATCTTGAAAGGATTATACAATGAAAAAACTTTTGGCGCGGTGGACGGGGCTCGAACCCGCGACCACTGGCGTGACAGGCCAGTACTCTAACCAACTGAGCTACCACCGCAACCGAAAAATAACCGACCGCCGTTAAAGCGACCGATAAAAACTGGTGGGTGATGACGGAGTCGAACCGCCGACATTCTGCTTGTAAGGCAGACGCTCTACCAACTGAGCTAATCACCCGATTTATTTCGCCACATCAGCGAAAACAGAATTAAACCAAATTTCGGCTCGCCACGCAAGCATTTTCTTGAAAAAAATTTACATGATTTTATAT
>NZ_JQKH01000047.1 GCF_000745955.1 Alysiella crassa DSM 2578
GGGTTAGGGTGGGGGTTCGTTGATTTTCAAGACAATTAATTTATTCCACAAATTTTCCCCCACCCTAGCCCTCCCCCGTTGGAGACGGGGGAGGGGACAGGTTTGTGGTTATTTCAAAAAATTGTCGTGTACTGAAAGGCTACCTGAAGAATAGGGCAGCCTGAAACATTGTTTTATCGTGAATTCAATTTAAACCAGTACCGTGTTGTCCGCCCTTATGTTGGGTGTACACGGTGGTCTCTGTCGCCTTGTCGTGATTTAAATTGAATCCACTATAATGGATATTTTTTCTTTTCAGGCAGCCTGAAACCATGAAACTGATTATATTAGACCGTGATGGCGTGATTAATCACGACCGCGATGATTTCGTCAAATCCCCCGAAGAATGGCAGCCCATCACAGGCAGCCTAGATGCAATTGCCTTGTTGAGCCAAGCAGGTTACACGCTTGCCGTTGCCAGCAATCAATCGGGCATTGCACGAAAATACTTTACCGTGCAAACATTGAATGAAATGCACAGCAAAATGCACAAATTGGTACGCCAAGCAGGTGGCGAAATCAGCGGCATTTGGTATTGCCCCCATTCTGCCGAGCATAAATGCAATTGCCGCAAACCCAAATCGGGCATGATTATTGATATATTACAACGATTTAACGCGGAAGCGGAAGAAACATGGTTGGTCGGCGACAGTTTGCGTGATTTGCAAGCGATTGCCCATGTGGGCGGTAAATCCGCATTGGTGAAAACAGGCAAGGGATTGAAAACATTAGAAAATGAAGAAAATAAGCTGCCTGAACACACGCTGGTGTTTGATGACTTAATGGCGTTTGCCCAATTTGTGATACAGGACGAATGAGATGAGCCTGAAACAATCGTTTAAAAAATTCAAAATAAAATTGCGTGAATGGCGCGTTTCTCTTGCGAAACAAATGCTTGACCGTGAGCCGCCGCCCAGCCACATACCGCTCGCACAAGCGCGTAACATCTTGTTTTTGCGACAAGATGGTAAAATTGGTGATTTTGTCGTCAGCTCATTTGTGTTTCGCGCCATCAAGCAGCAACGCCCAGAGGCGAAGATTGGCGTGTTGTGCAGCCGCGAAAATGCTTATTTATTTGAAAACAATCCCGATATTGATCACCTGCATATTGTGGCAGAACGCGGCGTATTGCCCTATTATCAAATGGGTAAACAATTAAAAAATCAATATGATGTCGTGATTGAACCGACTTTGGTTTTTCGCGTTCGGGAACTTGTTTTGTTGCGAACCATTGCAGCGCCGTATAATTTAGGCTACCTGAAAGCGGATTACCGTATTTTCAATCACCACATCAGTGATTCACAATTGCATTACAGCGAAATTTATTGCAAATTATTGAATTTAATCGGTATTGAAAATGTGGATACGCGTTACAGGCTGCCTGAACAGCCCGAAGCCGAACAGCGCATTGCCGAATTTTTGCAACAACAGCAATTGACTGATTATATTGCACTTAATTTTTTTGGTGCAGCGCGTAGTCGCCGTTTCACGCCCGACAGTATTCGCACGATTTTGGACACGCTCACGGCGGAATTACCACAACAAAAATGGCTATTGCTCGGTTTTCCTGAAGTGAATGGGTGGCTAGTGGAACTGGTGCAAGCGTATTCATGCTGCTATCTATTTGAAAATACAAAAACTATTTTTGATAATATTGCTTTGATTCGCCACGCCAAAGCGGTGGTTTCGCCCGATACGTCTATGGTGCATATTGCGGTGGGATTAGATAAGCCATTGATTTCCATGTATAATTCTGATGAACAAAATTTTGCCAATTGGTATCCCTATTCGCAGCAAGCACAGATTTTGCGTTATCAGCAAAACATCAATGAAATCAATGCAGCAGAACTCATCCCCATGCTCGCAAAAATCGTATAAAATACGCCCCCTTTTATTTTTTCAGGCAGCCTGAATATGCTTTTACTTCGTAATGTGATTTATTGGATTATCTTATTGATTAGTTTGCCAATTATGTTTTTTTGCGGCTTACCATTTACCCTATTGCCCAAAGGCGCGAATAGGGTGGGGAGGACGTGGTCGCGTTGCATGTTGTGGTGTTTGAAAAACATTATTGGGCTGAAATATGAAGTGCATGGCGCGGAAAATATTCCACAAAATCCTGCCATTATCTGCTCCAAACACCAAAGCGGCTGGGAAACGCTGGCATTGCAAGAAATTTTCCCCTTGCAAGTGTATGTGATGAAAAAAGAGCTGTTTATGATTCCATTTTTTGGCTGGGGTTTGCGTTTGGCGAATATGATTGCGATTGACCGCAGTAAGGGTAAACAGTCTATGGAATATATGTTAAAACAAGGGTTTAAGCGCAAAGAAGATGGTTTTTGGATTACCATTTTCCCCGAAGGCACGCGCATGAAAGCGGGCGAGCGTGGCAAATACCGTTTGGGCGGTGCGCGTATGGCGAAAACTTTGGAAATGGATTTGGTGCCTGTGGCATTGAATAGCGGCGATTATTGGGCAAAAAATTCGTTTTTAAAACATAGTGGTACGATTCAAGTGGTGATTGGTAAACCGATTCCGCATACTTTAGGCAGCGAAGAGGAATTGATGGCAGCTTGCGAGAATTGGATTGAAGAACAGCAAGTTAAAATCAATGGGCGTGGCTCAAAATATCAGGCGTGATACATTTTCAGGCAGCCTGAAAATATATAAAGTCATTGATATTTAATGAAATTTCAATATTATTGTAGTATGTTTCGCAAAAACAGGCAGCCTGAAAACCCATTTATTTTTCAGGCTGCCTGCATATTTTATTCAATTAAATCATTAAGCTAACTTGCTAGCTGCATCACGCAAAGCAGTACGCAAACCTTCTTCAATCACAGGATGATAGAAAGGCATATCCAACATTTCAGGAACAGTCATGCCAATTTGGTGCGACCACGCCAATAAATGCGCCACGTGTTCCAAAGATGGACCAAAACCTTCTGCGCCCAATAAACGCCCTGTTTTCTTGTCGGCATACACGCGCAAATGACCTTTATTGACCAACATGACACGGCTACGACCTTGATTTTTAAATGAAACTTGACCAATTGCCACTTTGTTTTCCAAATCATCGCCATAAATATCTTGTAAGGCACTAAAACGTGTACCCACCGAAATAATTTGCGGATTGCTGAACACCACGCCAATTGGACTGCGGCGTAAACCATTGTTAATATTTGGGAATTTTCCCGCATTCTCACCTGCGATTTTGCCTTGGTCGCTAGCTTCATGCAGCAGTGGCAGTTGATTGGACGCGTCGCCTGCAATGAAAATATGCGGGATGCTGGTTTGCATGGTCAAAGGATTGGCAATGGGTACACCTCGTTCATCTTTCACAATGTCAATGTTTTCCAAGCCAATATTGTCCACATTTGGACGGCGACCTACCGCAGAAAGCAAATAATCCGCCACAAATACGCCACTTTCACCATCGTTTGTCCAATGAATTTCCACTTTGCCATCAGCGTTTAATTTCGCTTCAGTGTGGGAATGCAGACGCAATGGCACTTCTGCACTAAAGGTTTCAATGGCTTCTTGCAAAATCACAGGGTCGGAAATGCCACCCAAATGACCGCCCACACCAAAAATTTCCACGTTTACGCCCAAGCGCGACAAAGCCTGTCCCAATTCCAAACCAATCACACCCGGTCCAAACACCGCCACGCTTTCAGGCAGCGTTTCCCATGAGAATACATTGTCATTAACAATCAATTTGTCGCCCAAATTTTCCCATTGTGGCAAAGTAATGGGGCGCGAGCCTGTGGCAATCACAATGCGGTCGGCTTTGATTTGCGTGTGGTCATCAATTTGAATGGTATGCTCATCAACAAATTTGGCTGTACCCATAATACGGCGTTCTGCTGGCCATTCTTCCACATCGCTCACGACAAAACCCACAAAGCGGTCGCGTTCTGCTTTAACACGATTCATTACTTCTACACCATTGACTTCAATGGAATTTTTATCCAGATGTACACCAAATGGGTCGGTATGCAAAGCGTGATGGCGTGCTTCTGCTGCCGCAATCAGCAATTTAGAGGGCATGCAGCCCACGCGTGCGCAGGTTGTGCCATACACATGACTTTCAATCAAATACACATTTTCTGTGTGCAAACGCGCATTGCGAAACGCCCCCATGCCTGCAGAGCCTGCACCCAAAACCACTACATCTGCTTGTAAATGTTTCATAATTTAATCCTATTAAGAATAGTAATTTATTAGTTAAAACCTATCACTATGGTTTGAAAAAAGAGTTATTCAGGCAGCATGACTATTTTACAATAATTCAGGCTGCCTGAATAACCCTAAAGCTATTCAGGGGCACAATGCCAGAAAAGGAGGAGAAAACTGTCATTGTGCCAAAGTGGGTGCGTCAGAAAAGGAGGAGAAAACTGCCGCACCCTTGAGTGAAATGTGATAGTGATTCTACAGCAGATTTTGATTGAATAAAATGCCTTTTGTAGCTCATCAATCGGGTTAATTGAATTATTTATTAGCCAGGAATTTTTCCAAATCTTCGCTGCCACCGATGTATTGACCACCGATGAATACTTGTGGGGCAGTGGCTTTGCCTGTAATCGCACGTATGGAAGTGATGGAAGCATCACGTCCTAATACGATTTCTTCAAAGGCATAACCTTTTGATTTTAATAATTCTTTTGCTTTTGCGCAGAATTGGCAACCAGGTTTGCTGATGATGGCTACAGATTCCTGTGGTACCCAATTTGGGTCAATGTGTTTCAACATGGTGTCGGCGTCAGACACTTCAAATGGGTCGCCGTCTTTTACTGGCTCAATGAACATTTTTTCAATTTTGCCATCGTTCACAATCATGGAATAACGCCAAGAACGGTTGCCAAAACCCAATTGTTCTTTGCTTACCAACATGCCCATGCCGCGAGAAAATTCGCCGTTGCCATCGGGTACCACGATGATGTTTTCTGCTTCTTGGTCAGCCAACCAAGCGTTCATCACAAATGTATCGTTTACAGAAATACAAACAATGCTGTCCACGCCGCGTTTTTTGAATTCGCCAGCCAATTCATTGTAGCGTGGCAAGTGTGTAGATGAGCAAGTTGGGGTGAACGCACCAGGCAATGAGAATACGGCAACTTTTTTGCCTTTGAACAAGTCGTCAGTAGAAACATCTACCCACGCGTCATCTTTGCGCGTGTGGAATACTACTGATGGTACGTTTTGACCTTCTAATTCTGCTGCGGTTTTGATTTGTACAGACATTTTTGAATCTCCGAGATTATGTTTATGCTAAAATTTAAGTAATATATTATAGTTTAAATAGATGATTTTGTCTCATTTATTGTTTAAATGGTTTGAATTATCTAGCAATAATAATTATTTTTTATTAGTTCTTAAGTATTAATTGATTTTATAAATTTATGAATACAATCTGTTATTTGTTTTGCAATGTGATAGACAATTTTGGCGATATTGGCGTGTCGTGGCGTTTGGCGCGGGAATTGCGGACACGCTTGGATTGGCAAGTGTTTTTGTTTGTGGACGATGATGTGGCTTTAAAGTGGATTGCGCCTGAATTTGCCAGCGAAAAAAATATTTTGATTAAACAATGGGTTGAGAATAAAAGCGCGGATTTGGACGGAGTGCCGCCGCCCAATGTGGTGATTGAGACTTTTGCGTGCAGGCTGCCTGAAAATGTGTTGACAAAAATGAAGCAAAATCAGGCAGTTTGGTTAAATTGGGAATATTTGAGCGCGGAAGATTGGGCGGTGCGCACGCATGGTATGCAGTCGCTGCAAGCCGATGGTTTTGCGAAATATTTTTGGCAAATGGGGTTTGTGGCGGCAAGCGGCGGTTTGATTCGGGAACAGAATTTGTTGGATAAGTCATTGTCTAAAAATCATTATTCTGTTTCAGGCAGCCTGAAAGTTTTATTATTTGGCTATGAAAGCGCGGCGTGGGTGGACGTTTTGGCGGCGTGGCAACAATTGGGTTGGCAGATGGAAATTGATGTGGTTGGTGTTCAAGTAATTGAAAGTTTAAAGAAATTTGGATATTTGCCCGCCATCGCATTCACAGAAAATCAGCGTGAATGGTTTTCAGGCAGCCTGAAAATTCGCCAAATAGATTTTGTGCCACAAGCGGATTTTGATGATTTATTGGCGCAATATGATTGGCTATTTGTACGTGGCGAGGACAGTTTTGTTCGCGCTCAATTTGCAGGTAAGCCATTCTTTTGGCACATTTATCCGCAAGATGAAAGGGCACATTTGGAGAAATTAGACGCGTTTTGGCAATTGGCGTTTGGGGAAAATGGGGCAGCGTGGCAAGTGGCACATAGGGCGTTGTCGGGCGAATTAAATGGTGGTTGCAGGCTGCCTGAACAGGTACGTTTGGCGCATTGGCAGACTTTGCGAGAACAGTCGGCGGCGTGGCAGAATTGGGTATTGCGTTGGCAAGAAAGTTTGTTCAATCAAACGGATACGGTTACGCGTTTGGCGAACTGGTTGGCGCAATCGGTGAAATAGCGACAATTGGGCGCAGTTTTTGGGTTTTCAGGCTGCCTGAATGTGCAAATTCAGGTAAAATTATGCCCATTTTATGTATTTATTTTATTGAAATTTATGAAACTGAATCGTCGTCAATTTCTTGTGTCTGCCGCCGCATTGGCAGGTAGTTCTTTAACCGCTTGCCGCCCCAATTTGGATAATTATCAGCAAGCAGAACAAGCCATGCGCTACCGTAGTGCCAGCGCGGAAGTAGTTGCTACTTTGCAAAAAACACCATTTTATCCGCCTGCTTTGATGGGCTTGCGCGGTGATCACGATGGCAGTCAAATGGGCGCACACGAAGTGGCATTGAAAGAAAAAACATTTACTTTCCCACAATCTGCTCCTGAACAGTTTGATTTGATTGTGGTGGGTGCAGGGGTAAGCGGTTTAACGGCGGCGTACACATTTCATAAACAGCAGCCTGAAGCCAAAATTTTGATTGTGGATAATCACGATGATTTTGGTGGACATGCCAAACGCAATGAGTTTACGGTAGATGGTAAATTATTGATTACTTACGGCGGTAGCGAATCTTTGGACAATCCGCGCAATGATTTCAGCAAAACTGCAAAGGGTTTGTTGAAAGATTTGGGTGTGGATTGGCAGAAATTTGACACTTATTATCAACATGGTTTGTATGAAAAACAATGGGGTATGAAACAAGCGGTGTTTTTCAGGCAGCCTGCGTTTAGTGAAAACAAATTAACGGCTTTTCCGCTTGCGGATAAAATGGAAAGTCGTGATATTTTGGCGCAATTCCCTTTGCCTGATGAGGATAAAGCGGCGTTGATTGAATTGTTTACCGCGCCGAAAGATTATTTGCGTGGTAAAAAACGCAAGGAAAAACAAAAATATGCCGCCGAAACTACCTATTACGATTTTTTGAAAAACGATGTGAAATTACCCGAAAAAGCGTTGGCGTTTTTGACCAATATCAGTATGGATTATTGGGGACATCCGATTAATGCGATTTCGGTGCAAGATGCCTTGGATAGCAGCTTTGGTGTGAGCGATGATGAGGGTTACCCAGGTGTGAAAAAATTAGGCATTCCCGCCGATAAGGAGGCAAAAGAGCCATATATTTACCATTTTCCTGATGGCAATGCCACCATTGCTCGTTTATTAGTGCGCCAGATGATTCCGAATGTGGCGGCTGGCAACACAATGGAAGACGTGGTTACGGCAAAATTTGATTATGAACAATTGGATAAGCCCGATAATTTAGTCAAAATTCGTTTGAATACCACCGCTTTACGCATTGAAAATCAAGGGGATTGGGTTTCAGTAGGCTGCCTGAAAACGGGGCAATCTGAATTGTTGTTGGCGCAAGCGAAAAAAGTGATTTACGCGGGACACGCCGCTCTTGCGCCACACATTATGCCCGAAATGCCGCAAGTACAGAAAGATGCGATGAAAACCAATGTGAAAATTCCGATGGTTTATGCAAAAGTTGCGTTGAAAAATGCACGTGCATGGCAAAAATTGGGTGTGAGTGATTTGTATATTCCTGATTCTCCGTATGTGTTGGCAAAATTAGATTATCCTGTGAACATTGGCGATTATCTGCACGCCAAAACGCCTGATGAGCCAATTGTTTTACATTGTGTGCGTATTGCCACCGCGTTTGATGGCGAAACAGCGCGTGATAAATACCGTAATGGACGCCGCGCCCTGATTCGCCAGCAAGAAGCAGATTTGAAAGCGGAATTAATGGAATTTTTAAACGCATTTTACGCTTTAGTAGGCGAAAATGCAGATGATGTAGTGGTGGATATGACACTTAATCGCTGGGCACATGGTTATAGTTATGAACAGGTTACGCTATGGGATTCAGATGAATTTACCGAAAAAACAACACAGGCGATGCAACAAAAAATTGGCAATATTTTCATGGCAAATTCTGATGTGGCGTGGATGCCGTATTTGCAAAATGCGATTGATGAAGGTGTTCGGGCGGCAAAAGAAGCGTTGGCATGATTTTGTGTTAAAATTTGGGTGTTTTTGGGCAGCGTTGGTGTGTTAATTTGCAGGCTGCCTGAAAGGTGAATATTAACTAATCATTTGTTTACAAGAGAAAAATATGAATATTACCATATTGGGTACAGGCGCGTGGGGCACGGCTTTGGGTATGCACTTTGCTTTGCATGGACATGGCGTTAAAATGTGGTCGCACAACGCGGCACACGCGCAAATCATGCAAGAATCGCGTTTCAATGAACGTTATTTGCCCGATTTCAGGCTGCCTGATAATTTAAACGTGTTTAGCGATTTATCACAGGCTTTGACAGATGCTGAATTGATTTTGGTGGTTACGCCTGTGGTGGGTTTGCGCGACAGTTTGGTACGCGTGAAAGAAGCAGGTTTTGGACATTTGCCTGTATTGACGGCGTGTAAAGGTTTTGAATTAGACAGTGGTTTGCTGACTTATCAGGTGGCGCAAGAAGTCTTGCCTGATAATACGAAAATTGGCGTGTTATCAGGCCCCAGCTTTGCGCAGGAATTGGCGAAACAATTGCCGTGTGCGGTGTGTTTGGCTTCGGAAAATTTTGAGTGGATTAAAAAAGTCAGCGCGGATTTGAATACCAATGTGATGCGCTTATACGCCAATGATGATGTGTTGGGCGTGGCGGTGGGCGGCGCGGTGAAAAATGTGATGGCGATTGCCACAGGTTTGTCAGACGGTTTGGGTTATGGCTTGAATGCGCGTGCGGCTTTGGTAACACGCGGTTTGGCGGAAATCACACGTTTGGCTGTGGCGATGGGGGCACAGCAAAAAACGATGATGGGCTTGGCGGGCATGGGCGATTTGATTTTGACCTGTACGGGCGCATTGTCGCGTAACCGCAAAGTGGGCTTGGGTTTGGCAGAAGGCAAAACCTTGCACCAAGTTCTGAAAGAAATCGGACACGTTGCCGAAGGCGTACCCACCATTGACGAAGTGCATAATGCCGCCGCCAAATACCAAATTGAAATGCCGATTACGGCGATGTTGTACCAATTGGTGCGCAATGAATTGAGTGTGAAAGACATTGTGGAACGCTTAATGCAGCGCGAACCGACCAGCGAATGAATAATGATGTTGCATGATTTTCAGGCTGCCTGAAAATCATGCCAATGCCAATTTAAAGATGTGTCGTGTAATCAAACCCTATCAAGAGAATAGCCATGACTGAAACCCTAGCCCAACTGGAAAGCAAATTACAAGAGCTGATTAAAACCATCAGCCAAAGCAAAATTGAACAAGGTAAGTTGCAACAACAGCTTACCCAGTCGCGCAATCATTTGGAAAGCGTGAATCAAGAGCTGGAAGAAAAACAGCAACAGCTTGAAGTGGAACGAAAAAAACGCCCTGGCGATGCCGCCGCACAAAAATTCATCGCAGAATTGGAAGGTAAATTGACCACGCATGAACAGCAAATTCAATTGCTGGAAAAAGAGCGTGTGAATTTGCGCGACCAAATTGCATTTTTGCAGGGCAATTTGCAAACGCGTGAGCAGGAATGGCAGGAAAAATTTGACACGGCACAAACGGTTTGGACGGGCAAACGTCAAGAATTAACCGATAAAGTTCAGGCGACCAGCGCGGCTTTGCAGGAAAAAGAGTTGGCTTTGGAGCAGGCACAGCAGGATTTTGCCGTTGCCAGTGAAATGAAAGAGCGCGATTGGCAAGAAAAATTGCAAGAAGCCAAATCGGTAGCAGAAACGCAATTGCGCGAATTGAAAAATCAGGTTTTAGACATTCAAAAAAATGCCGAGCTGAAACAGGAAGAATGGCAAGATAAATTGGCGCAAGCAGAAGCGGTCGCTGAAGTGCAAGCGCGTCAATTCAAAGAGCAATTGAAAGTGGCGCAAGGCGAAGCGCAAGAGCGTATTCAGTCTTTGGAAACGCGTTTGGCGGAGCAGGAAGAAGCGGCTTTGCAAGAAGCGACTTTGCTGACGGAAAAAATCACGTTGGCGGAAACCAATGCTTTGAAACAGCAACAAGATTGGCAGGAAAAATTCTTTGCCAGCGAGAAAAAATCGCAGGAATTTGAAGCGAAATTGTATGTCGCGGAAAAAGCTGCCGAGCGTCAAGCCAATGATTTCCAAGAAAAATTGGAATTGTTGCAAACGCAATTGAAAGCCGCCGAAGGCGCAAGCGAAACGCAAATTGATATTCTGACCACCAAATTGAAAGAACGCGAAGAAGCGGCAGAAGCCCAAATTCAAAGTTTGCGCGACCAGCTTCAGGCTGCTAAAGAAGCGGCACAACAGGAAGTGGAAGCGGCGAAAAAACAAGCGGCTGAACGTGCGGAGCAAATTGTTCAATTAATTGATAAATTAAAAGTTTCCGAGCGTGCGGGCGAGGCTTTGGCGCAGGAATTGCAAGACCAGCTTCAGGCTGCCTTAAATAAAAATGAGATTTTGCAGACCAATTTGGAGCAGGAAGAACAGCGTTTCCAAAACGAAGCAGAACAATTGAAAGCGGCACATCAGGCAGAATTGGCGGAAGTGGGGCAGCGTTTGGGCGAGGAAATTGGTAAGCTGAATGAGCAGTTGAAAAACGAAAAAGCTGCTTTACAAACGCAAATGTTCAAATTAAATAGCCAAAATCAGGAATATCGCAGCATGTTGTTGCAAAATGTATCGCAATTGCGGCATTTGTTGAGCCGTTTGCCTGTTGATGAGCGTGCGGCGGACGATGATTTGGATTTGGGCGATGATTTTAAGGATAAAAGCGTATGAATATCGAGCAAATTAATGTTTCCATTTTAAATCGGCAATTTACGATTGGCACGCCCGAAAGTGAACGAGATACTTTATTGCAAGCGGTGGATTTGTTGAACCAAAAAATCTTGGCAATTCAATCGGCTGGGCGTAATATGGAAACGGATAAAATCGTGATTATGGCGGCTTTGAATTTGACGCATGATTTGTTGAAGCTGATGAATGAAAATAAGGTATTGGCAGAATCGGAAATTGAGCGTAGAATAACGTCATTGATTGAGATGTGCGATAAAGCATTAACATCTTGATTTAACCAGTTAAATTTCCCTGCTGTGTTCGTGTAGGCATACATTCCTTTGAACCAATAAAGTTTGCTATAGGTTGTCGGGAGTTGTAACAGGAGCGAGTGTTCCCCCGTTGGAATGCACCCGAAGTTACCCGAGATGACCGCCCTTGTTTAACAAGGTTCAAGCGGACTCAGCCGAAAGCGGCACAAGCGGGGTTCTATTTGAAAAACCATCAAGTTTTTTAACTTGATGGTTTTTTTGTGTTCCAGGCTGCCTGTGGATTTATGGTTTTTTTAAAATATTGATTAATAAATTATTCTGTTCGGGCGCGCCAATGGTAATGCGTAAACAGTTGTCTAATAATGGGTGGCTACCGTGTAATTTTTTAATCAAAATTTTGTTTTCTTTCAATTTGTTGAATACTTTTTCGGCTTCGGCAATGCGTATGGTGATGAAATTGGCTTGGCTGGGGAAGACGGTGGTATTGGGTAATTGGCTGATTTCATGGCTTAATCTGGCGCGTTCTGCGGTTAAGATGGCGATGTGTTGGTCTATCCAGCTTTTGTGTTGCAGGGCGAATTTGGCGGCGGTAAGGCTGAGCCAGTTCATATTGTAGGGCGGTAAAATTTTGGCTAATTCATTGATTAAATTGGCATGACCCGCGGCATAACCCAAGCGCAATCCTGCGAAACCAATTTTGCTCATGGTACGCATAATCAGTAGGTTTTCAGGCTGCCCTGCTTGTGGGAGAAAGCTGTCGGAACTGAATGCGCCATAGGCTTCGTCAATCACGACTATGCCTGTGGCGGCGTTGATGATGGCTTGCACGTCTTTGCGGCGGAAGGGTACGCCTGTGGGATTATTGGGGTAGGCGATGAAGATGATGGCGGGCTGGTGTTCGGCGATGGCGGCGAGCGTGGCGGCGAGATTGAGCGTGAAATCGGGGTTGAGCGGCACGGATACATAATTCAGCCCAAACAATTCGGCATTGTGGCGATACATGACGAAGCTGGGTTCAAGCGCAAGTAGGGTAGCGTTGGGTTTGGCAACGAGCAGGGTTAAAAATTGGATTAATTCATCTGAACCATTGCCCAGTGCAATTTGGGCGTGTTCGGGAATGTTAAATGCTTGACGCAATTCATTTTGTAAGCCGCTGGTGGCGGGGTTGGGGTAGCGATTGATGGGGGCGGTGGCGAGTTGGCTTGCCAATTGGTTTTGTAATTCTGTGGGGAATTGGTAGGGGACTTCCATTGCATCTAATTTGATGAAATCGTTGGGAATATTGGCAATTTGGTAAGCGGTTTGTGCCAAAATATTGGGGCGGATAATGTGATTCAGCATGATTGTGTTCCTGTCAATAAAAATTCTGACTATAGCACAGTTTTGTGGTTTTTCAGGCAGCCTGAAACGCACAATTCGCCCAAATTCGCTGATTTTTGTTAGAATAAAGTTAATTTATTTATTGATGGGTTGAATTATGTCCACATTTGTCCCCTTATTTCATCGCACTTGGTTTCGTGCCACGCTGGTGTGCAGCGTTTTGGCGGCGGCTGGTGTGGGTGGCGCATACGCCGCGTTTTACCGCTATTCCGATTTTGAGCATTTGCAACAATTGGCGGCGGAATCCATGACGGGCAATGCGCGTAAAATCACGTTTGACACGCAAGTGGAACGTGAATTGTTGCCGCGCCCAACCGTGATTTTGAAAAATGTTACCTTGAGCGAAACCGATGGACGCACCCCAGCCGTTACCGTGAAAGAAGCGCGTGTGGGCGTGGCGTGGACGAGTCTATTGGGCAATTGGACAGTTGAAAAATTGGTATTAAACGATTTGGCAACCGTGATAACGCGTGAAGACGATGGTAAATGGAATTTTGCCGATTTATTGGATTCGCAAAATAAACGTCAAGTCTCGTTTAATCGTATCATCTTGAATAATGGCAATATTTTATTACAAGCATTTGGGCGACGCATACAGTTAAATAATTTAACTTATCAACAAACACCGCAAAATCAAACAGGTATCCCCTACGCCTTTTCTGCCGACGCGAGCAACCCCGAATGGCAAGAATTAAAATTAAAAGCACAAGGGCATATGAACACGAGTGCGGGCGGTTTCCGTTTTCCTGATTTTGTTATGCAATTTGAAGGTGATGAAAACGGTCGCCATTTTTCAGGCAGCCTTGTGAGCAATGTAGGCTTTAAAGAGGGGCATTTTGTTGCCAAAGATAATAAGCTGGTGGTGCGTACCGACCGTTTGACAGGGCATGCTGATGTGAATATTGACAATATTGTTGGCGAAAATAAATATTTATTGTTGAACAATATCAACAGCGTGTTTACAGGCAGCCTGAACACCAATAATCGCTTAAACGGCACGCTGGTGTCGCGTCAAGCCAAATTGGACGTGAATCAGCTTGCCAGCGATGAATTAACCATTAATTTGTCGTCTAAAACCGCAGACAGCGATAATTTGAATTTTACCGCCATCACCGCCGCTAATTGGCATATTCAAAACGGTTTGAATTTACCGAAATTTCAATTATCTACGCGCCAAGATCGCCCCAATGGTTTGCCCAGATTCTTATCTGATTGGACAGGCAGCCTGAAAGTAGTAAACGAGAAAAATTGGCAAGCCCAAGCCCAAGGGCATTTTGATAAACACCCAGTTGCGCTCGCTTTTGAACGCGAACACAATACAATTAATGGCGCGGTTCAGCTTGCTAAAATTGATTTTGCCAACTATATGGACGGCGTAGAACAAAATATTGACAACCCCTATCCCGAATGGCTCACGGGCGCGTTGGTGGCGAATGTGGATTTGGATGTGGGCGCAATGAGTATTCCCACGCTGGAAGTTTATAATATTAAAACCAAATTACGCGCCACCAGCAAAGAAATTCGCCTAGAACCGTTTAGCGCGGATTTGTACGGTGGGCATACCGAAGGCATGTTGATGTTGAACAATCAGCAGCCTGTGCAATATGTGATGAAACAAAAAGCGAGCGGCGTACAAGTTCGCCCCATGATGCAAGATTTGTTCCGTAACGGCACAATTGCGGGTAAGGGCGACGTGGAATTGAGCTTCACCACCACAGGCGCGAATCGCCAAGAATTGACCGAAAGCCTTTCAGGCAGCCTGAACATGAACGTGAAAGATGGTTCATGGTATGGCATTAATATTCGTGAATTGATGAAAGCAGCCGCCGCCAGTGATGGCACAGGTGTGTTGAAACTCACGTCCACAGACGGCGGCACGCCATTTGATACCTTTGAATTTAAAAGTAAAATTGACAATGGCGTGAGCAAACACAGCTCCAATAGCCACTTCACCAGCCCATTGGTGGGCATGGCGGCGAAAGGCGAAACCAATTTGTATAGCGGTCGCATGAGTGAAGACATTAACCTGTTGAGTAATAATGGTAAAGACACCCTGCCTTTGCGGATTACAGGCACAATGGACAATCCTGCCATCAGCTTGAATTACCAGAAAATCACATCGGGTTTGAAAACACCTGAAGAGAAGAAAAATGCCGTAACCGAAGCCATTAAAAAACAATGGGATTGGATGCGCGAGCAGGGCAAAAAATAAATTCAGGCAGCCTGAAAACTGGGTATAAGCCAAATGGTGCAACTATTTTGCAAATTAAAATAAACTTTGTTTTATTATAAAACAAATGGTTAATTAAAATAATGTAAAATAATCGCACCATAGGGTTTACAAAAAAAATATGTCGCACTATAATTCAATCTTTCTTGATTAACGCAGCAAACAAGAAGCGTTAGAAACTGCACCCGTAGCTCAGTTGGATAGAGTATTTGGCTACGAACCAAAGGGTCGGGCGTTCGAATCGCTCCGGGTGCGCCATCAAGAAAAGGCACTATTATCCGCGCCCATCGTCTAGCGGTTAGGACATCGCCCTTTCACGGCGGTAACCGGGGTTCGATTCCCCGTGGGCGTGCCAGTTTATGAAAAACCTGTTTCGTTATGAAACAGGTTTTTTCTTATGTGAAATTTGGTTGATAGGAAAAATAAGAATGGAAGCAAAGGTTTATTTGCAAACGCAGGAATACATTGCCTTGTGTGATTTGTTGAAATTGGCGGGTTTGGTGGATAGCGGAGGGCAGGCAAAAGCGGTGATTGCGGCGGGTGAAGTGTTACGTAACAACAGTGTGGAAACGCGTAAAACCGCTAAAATTCGTGGTGGTGATGTGATTGAATTTGCTGGCGCAGTTTTGGAAGTGTGCGATGGCTACGACCCAGAAGAATGAGTTTCCCGAAGCACTCTTGCCACAACCTGTGCCACCTGAATCGTGGGAATGTTGCGGCAGCGAGTGCGGCGACGCGTGTATTTTGACGATTTATTATCGGGATAAGGCGGAATATGACGCGCAACAAAAGCGTTTGCGTGAATTTTTGGCGCAGCAGGAACATTTTTGATTTTACTCTATTTTGTTGTATTTTCCCCTTTTTAGGCAGCCTGAACGCTCATTTTCAGGCTGCCTGAATTTTTGGCAATGCTATAATTCTACTATTCAAAAAATTGACCTCATTGAACATCATGCCCACTGATTTTCTCGCCCAATATCAGCCCAATGCCACCACGACTTTGGCATTGTGGTATATCCAACATTTTGAAAAACAAGGCACTTGGCAAAAAGATTTCGCGTTTGAAAAAAAATTGCGCGATTGCCAATTGGATTACACGCTCGGCAGCTTGAAACGGATTGATGAGCTGCTGGCGCAAATTCGCCGTTTGAAACCAAATCCCGACACGTTTTTTCAACACGCCAATCATCAGGTGTTTTTGTTTACGGTGGCGTTTTATTGTGGCGAAGTGCGTGGGCGTTTGTTTCAGGCTGCCCCTGTTTGGTACACATGGCAGGAGTTTACTCATCAAGACGCTGATTTGATTGCACAATATCCGCACAGTTTGGATTATCAATTTGTGTGTGCGCTGCCTGATTCTGCGCCGTTTTTTCCGATTCAGGTAATTTTGTCGCGGCTGTTTGACGATGAACCCGCGCAAACTTTACACGCGGCGGTGGTGGGTTTGCAGGCTGCCTGCGCCGATGATGAAGTGTTGCCCGATACACCGCCGCACAATTTGCGTATCAATATGCACGAGCAATTAACGCACACGCCGATTGAATTTTTGCCGTATTTGCAAATGTTGCCGCCGACTTCATTGTATGGCGATGATTTGATGGCGCAAATTCGTGCTTTGCCAACTTTGTACACGAAAGGGCGCGTGGTGTGGGCGGCTTTGGTAAATGCGGACAATCGTTTGCTGGAATATGGTGAAACGGGTGCCAGCCGCGCCCAAATTATCTATGACCCAACTGGGCGAACCAGCGTGGCGCAATTGGACGGATTTGCGGAACAATTTTATCAATATCAACAAGATAATCCGAGTTTACCAAACGATAAAAATGAATTGTTCACGCCTGTGCCGAGTGAAATTTCGCATATGCCTTTGTTGGCAGGCAGCCTGTGGGTGTGGCGACCGCATTTGCCGAATGGGATGTTGACCTTGCCTGTGTTCCCGATTTTGATTGCGGATAATGTGAACGCGGCAACTGTGTTGCCCGCTAAATATTGGTCGGACACGGCGTGGTACGCCAAATGGTTGCAGCAGCAAGCGGAATTGAACGAGCAGCAAAGCAAAGAGCCACGCAGCAGCCAAGAAACCACTTATGCTTTTGAACATTTATTGCGGCAACAGCCTGATTTTTGGATTAATTTTCATGAATTGATGTCGCCGCAAGCGGAATCTTTGCCCGATTTGGGAACGCAGCCGCGCCATCACCCCGTTGTGCCGCACGAAAGCGACCAGCGATTTATTCAATTGTGTCGTGCGGACGCGATGATGACGTATCCGCGTGTGCGTGAACGCCGTCCGTCCATGCGGAAAGTGTTTGAATGTGCGAAACAAATTCAGCAACACGATACCAGCGAAACCTTTGAAAACGATGTGCAAATGTATGCCAAATTGCGTTTGCTGGATTGGCAAAATTTGCTGGCGGAAGTGGCTGAACCCTATCCGAAAGCGCGACCTTTGCCCAAAGTGGCGGCGGTTTTGCAGCGCGATAAATTGGGCGCGGCGCATGTTGCCAAACTGGTAGATTTTTTGCAAGAGCAGCGTTTTGCCCATCAGAATACCACGGCGATGTTGTATTTAAGTTATTTATATTATTCAGGAAAACTTGTTCCGCAATTTATTTTGGAAGCGGAAGGCAGCCTGAAACAGGCGTATGCTTTGGGCGATTATCGGGCGACCAAATGGTTGGCAGAAATGCTGTTGCTTGCGCCTGAACGCACGGCGGCTTTGTTGGCGGATGAAGTGGACAATCAGGCTTTGGAATTGGAACAGGCGTATCGGGCGGCGAAAGCGGCTGGCACATTTGATTATGATGAAGACGAGTTTATCAAACAAAAACAATTATTTATCTATGACCCATTCGCGCAATTGGAATGGGTGCGCCGTTTGCTGTATCGCGCCACCGAGCAGGGACACCCGAGCGCGAAACAGCGTCTTCACGAATTAATCGCGGAAGACAGGCTGCCTGAAACCGCCAGCGAAATGCGTTTTACCGATGTGAATGAATGGCTGATGGCGCATTTTAATTATCAACCCGATGATTTTAAATTGATTTATGATTAATTGCAGGCTGCCTGCATACTGATTTTTCACACAAGGATAACACCATGTTAAATATTGTTTTTTTAGACCGCGACACTTTGCCCACGCGCCCGTTGCAATTTGATTTTGAACACAGTTACACGGAATACGCGCTCACGTCTGCCGATGAAACTTATGAACGGGTAAAAGAAGCTGATATTGTGATTACCAATAAAGTGGTTTTAAATCAAGAGTTAATCGCCAAATTACCGCGTTTGAAATTGATTACTTTGGCGGCAACGGGTTACAACAATATTGATTTGCCTGCGGCGAAAGCGGCTGGCGTGAGCGTGTGTAATGTACGCGCCTATGGTAACGAAAGTGTGGCGGAACACGCGTTTATGATGATGTTGGCATTGAGCCGCAATTTGCCTGCGTATATGCGCGATGTGGCGGCTGGTGTGTGGCAACAAGCACCGTTTTTCTGTCATTACGGTGCGCCGATTCGGGATTTGAACGGTAAAACGCTGACGATTTTCGGGCGTGGCAATATTGGCAGTACTTTAGCGGGCTACGCACGCGCATTTGGTATGAACGTGATTTTTGGCGAACACAAACACGCCACCGCCGTGCGCGATGGCTATGTGGCGTTTCAGGCTGCCATTGAACAGGCGGATTTTATTTCCCTGCATTGCCCATTAAACGAGCAAACGCAAAACATGATTGGCGAGGCAGAACTCAAATCCATGAAACCCAACGCGATTTTGATTAATGTTGGGCGCGGCGGTTTGGCGGACGAACAGGCGGTATTGGCGGCATTGAAATATGGGCAATTGGGCGGCGCGGGTTTTGACGTACTGACCACCGAGCCACCGCGTGAAGGCAATCCATTGTTGGCGCATTTGCCGAATTTGATTGTTACGCCGCACATGGCGTGGGCGAGCAGCGAGGCTTTGGAAAATATGACCAATATTATTGAGAAAAATATCAATGCGTTTGTGGCGGGACAGCCGCAGAATGTGTTGTAACTAAGAACCTGTGTTCATAATCTTAATAGCTTGCTTTTATGGCTACTTCATGCGCCTACTGCGTTGGCTTTCCACGCCAATATGTTCAATATTGGCATGAAAAGCCGCCTTGTATTCGCAAGAATTATCCATAAAATCAAGCCATCAATCTTACGAACACAGGTTCTAAAATTCAGGCAGCCTGAAAAGCGTTTTCAGGCTGCCTGAAGATTATTTTTTGTCAATTAATTCAAATTTCCCCGTTTGCTTATTCAACAAAAATCCCTGCGTGGCACGGCGCAACATCGGCAAATCCACTGTCGCATCGCTGTATGCCACACTGTTCTCCCAAACCTGTTCGCCC
>NZ_JQKH01000048.1 GCF_000745955.1 Alysiella crassa DSM 2578
TAAATACCGTCAGCGTTGGCAAATTGAAATGCTGTTTAGCTGCCTGAAAAAACGCGGTTTTGACTTGGAAGCCACGCACATGACTGACCCTGTTAAAATGGAAAAGTTGTTTGCGATTCTGGCAGTTACATTGGCTTGGGCTTATGTCATCGGGCGTTGGCAACATGCACTGAATCCAATTAAACCTAAATCTCATGAACGTTTATCGCAAGGTATTTTTCGTGTTGGTTTAGAGCAGCTTGCCAAAGCTGCCATGTTGATGATGGCAACTTTGGACTATTTTTCAAACCCAAAACAGGTCGTCCGATTTTTTGTCGTGTACTGAAAGGCAGCCTGAAACCTTTGCCAAACCTCATTTTTTGAACTTTTTTGAAAAATAAATTCCTTAAAATTCAAAATATTAAAATTTTTAAAAATCAAATTTTAGGGGTTTTTCAAAGGTTTCAGCCTGACAGTAAAGCGAACTTGGGATAAGAAAATTAAAATCATCATGAAAATAAATGATTTGCCTAGTGTGGGTACTTGCACCCACCATTTTAAGGCTGTATGAAATAGCATGATTATATTGGATTCAATTGGCGACAGCGACCACCGTGTACACTGTGTAACATAAGGGAGCTGGTAACGCTGTACTGTTTATATTGAGCGGTCATTTTCCAAATCAGATTATCTGCCTACGAATAACAACCTTTTTTAAGTAAGATTATGGTTGTCCATGAAACGACTTTTGCAATCTTTGCAAGCATAACGTTGTTTTTGATTGCCAGAAAAGCCTTTTTTCTTTATATTATATTGCGTACTTGGCAGCGAGGACAATAATACGGTAATTTGTGTTTTTACAACCCACAATATACCTTCTCTTCTCTGTTTTTGTTTGGAAATTTTTCACAGCACCTTTTCAGGACATCACCAAAAATATTATAGTGAATTCAATTTAAATCAGGACAGGACAACAGCGACCACCGTATACACCATATACATAAGAGAGCTGGCAACGCTGTACTGGTTTAAATTGAATTCACTATAGAACCTGTGTTCATAATTTAAGAAAGAAAATAACACTATGCAATCCCATTGGAAATTATTCGGCGTATTGCCATTCATGTTTTTGGCAGCCTGCGACAACAACCCAAATAATATGGTAACACCAACCCATACCCAACAATCTGCTGCTAGCAGTACGCCTACTGGTAAACAACCTAATTATGTAGTGGTAAGCCAATATTCCTATCCACCCTTTGCTACTCGTGCGGCAGATGGTAGCTTGATTGGTATGGATATGGATTTATTAAATGAGATTGCTAAAAAACAAGGTTTTACATTAACATTTTTGCCACATGATATGACTGGTTTATTAGAAAATCTGGATGAAGGTCGTGCTGACATTGTTGCAACTGGTGTCAATATTACCCCTGAACGTTTGGAAAAATACGAATTCTCTAAACCTTATTTAGAAGGTAATTGGGTGGCTTTACTTAATCGTGATAAAGTAAAAGTGGAATCTTGGAGTGAATTGAAAAATAAACCAATTGCGGTACAAGAAAATAGCTTATCCCAAACTCAATTACACGCCACTGAAATTACCAATCAGTCTGTTTTGGTCAAAACCGTTTATTTGGGTTTGACTGCTGTAAATAAAGGTGAAGCAGTTGCTTTGTATGATGTAGATAGTGTATTGCACACCTATTTCAAAGATAATCCTGCTTACTACACGGTAACGGATGAAAAGTCAGGTAAAATCCCATTCGGCTTTGTGATGAAAAAAGGCAATACTGAATTAAAAGCCAAATTAGATAAAGGTATTGATGATATCCGCGCAGATGGTACTTATCAAAAAATCATTGATAAATGGTATCCCAAAGCCAATACTGTTACCAAATAATTTAACGAAAGTTTAGGATAAAGAATAAATTAAGCATTTGTTTAAATAAGAAATCTGCTATAGGATAATCACTTGCACCACAATTTCACTGCAGCATGATGGAGATTGAGAATTTGATTTTGGGCAGCCTGAAAATCATTTCAGGCTGCCTTTTTCAATTTCAATTCTCCATACGGTCAGGCAACACCGCATTCAATAACATCGCCACCAATGCACACAAACCCACACCAGCCAAAGCAATGTCGCCAGCCTGAACCACCATGCCACCCAAACCAATCGTTAAAGTGCTGCTGACAATCACGAGATTTTTGGGTTTCATCAAATCCACTTGCGCGTCCACCAGCGTTTTCAATCCCAAAGAAGCAATCGTGCCAAACAGCAACAACATCACACCACCCATCACTGGCAACGGAATGGACGCCAAAAACGCATTGAATTTCCCCAAAAACGCCATGCCAATCGCAAAAATCGCCGCCCACGTCATAATCACAGGGTTGCTGTTTTTGGTAATCATTACTGCGCCTGTTACTTCGCCATAAGTGGTAACAGGAGGCCCGCCAAGCAAACCCGCCACACACACGCCCAAACCATCGCCTGCCAAGGTTTTGTCCAAACCAGGGTCTTTGGTGTAGTCCTTGCCCGTAACCGCGCCAATCGCCATAATGCCACCAATGTGTTCAATCGCAGGCGCAATCGCCACAGGCAGCATAAACAATGCCGCAGACCAATTCACTTCGGGCTTGGTAAACTCGGGTACGGCAAACCATGGCGCGTCCATCACAGCCTGAAAATTCACTTCGCCCATGATTGCCGCCAAAATGTAGCCAGCCGACACCCCAATCAAAATCGGAATCAACTTCATCATTTTGCTGCCAAACACAGTAACCACCACCGTTACCCCAAACGTGAATGCCGACAAAATAATCGCCGTGCCATATGCCACCACTTGCGTGTCGCCGCCCTTGCCCACCGCCATGCTGCTGGCTGCCGCCGCCACCGACAAACCAATCACCATAATCACAGGCCCAATGACCACAGGCGGCAACAATTTATGCACCGCCTCCAAACCACGCCAGCGCACCAAAGCGGCAAACACAAAATACATGAAGCCTGCCGCAAACAAACCAAACATGGTCGCGCCCACGCCCCATTGCTGCTTGGCGGCAATAATCGGCGCAATAAACGCAAACGATGAGCCCAAAAAAATCGGCACTTTGCGTTTCGTAATCAACTGAAACAGTAAAGTACCGAGACCCGCACCCAGCAAAGCCAGCGCAGGATTCAATCCCGTTAATAAAGGCACCAGCACCGTTGCGCCAAATGCGACAAACAAAATTTGTGCGCCCGCAATCGCGGTTTTAGCATGATGTAACATTGTGTAAAATTCCGTATGAAAAATGCAAACGGCGCGAATTATACACAAAAAGGCAGCCTGAAAGCGAAGATTTTTCAGGCTGCCTTTGGGTGCAAGACAATTTTTACAAATACCTAAAATGTAGGGTGCGTACCACGCAGCAAATCATTTAAATCATTAGCATTTTGGTGCGTAATACGCACCCTACATGAGTTTTGTTGTGTATTGTCAGGCAGCCTGAAAATCTGATTACCAAATATCCGTTTTAATTTTTCGTTTTAAAACAGGGTGTTCGGACAATTTAAATTCAGGCTCTTTGCCCAATTTTAATTTCACCGTGTAATCTTTCAGCAGCAGCAACACCAGTTTGTACAACAGGACAATCACAATCAAATTAATCAATGCCATAATGCCCATCATCAAATCGCCCGCGTCCCACACCACATCGGATTGGCTCACCGCACCAAAATACACAAAACCCAATACGCACATGCGGAACACCGTCAGCACCGCCTTATTGTTCAACACAAATTGCACATTCGCTTCGGCGTAAGCATAGTTACCAATAATGGTGGAAAAACAGAACAATAATAAAATCACCGCCAAGAAATATTTTGCCCATTCGCCCACATGGTGTACCAAAGCCGTTTGGGTCAGCATCATGCCATTGCCTTTTGCCGCCGCCAACACCGCAGGGTCTGCCAACAAAATAATAAACGCGGTGCATGAACACACAATAATCGTGTCCACAAACACACCCAGCATTTGAATCAAACCTTGCGATACAGGGTGTTTCACATCAGCCGCCGCCGCCGCATTGGGCGCAGAACCTTGACCTGCTTCATTGGAATACAAGCCGCGTTTAATCCCCAACATCATTGCTTGTGAAATCAATCCGCCCAATAAACCACCGCCTGCCGCTTTAAACGTAAACGCGTCTGTGAAAATCAATTGGAACATGGCAGGTATGCCACCCAAATTGGTCATAATCACCCACAAAGCCATCAGCAAATACAAAGCCGCCATCAATGGCACCACCGCTTCCGCCACACGCGCCACACGTTTCACGCCGCCAAAAATAATCGGCGCAGTCAAAATCACCAAAATCCCCGCCACCATCAGGTGCAAATCTTTCGCTTTCCAAGCCGCTTCGTCCAAACCCGAAACCGATTGTACAGACAAACCAATCACATTAGACTGAATCGCGTTGTAAACCAAACCAAAACACAAAATCAAACTGATGGAAAACACAATCCCCAGCCATTTTTGTCCCAAACCCTGCTCCATATAATACGCAGGTCCACCACGAAACAAACCCGTGTGTTTATCCCGAATCTTAAACAATTGCGCCAAACTGGATTCCGCAAACGCCGAACTCATGCCTATCAACGCCGTCAGCCACATCCAAAACACCGCCCCTGGTCCACCAACCGTAATCGCAATCGCCACCCCAGCAATATTGCCCGTCCCCACGCGGCTCGCCAAACCCGTTACAAAGGCTTGGAAAGCAGTAATGCCATGTGGGTCTTGCGGATTTTGACGGCTGCCTGTCATTTCTTTAATGCTGCGACCGAGTAAACGAAATTGCACCAAACCCGTCATCACCGTAAAAAACAAACCCACACCCACCAAAATCCACACCAGCCAATCCCACAACGGGCTGCTGACCGCATTCACCGCACAATGCACCGTGCTCATGAAATTTTCTTGCGCAGAACATGCTAATTCTTTGTTATACATACGTTAAACCTCTAAAAAGTGAAATAATCTTTTTATTTTGCCAAAAAAAATGTGGATTGTAATATAAAATTTTTCAGGCAGCCTGAATATTTTTCGTTTGGGAAATAAATAAGTTGGCAAAGAATCCATTTTCAGGCTGCCTAAAAATAGGTAAATTTTGATTCAACACAAAAATTCATTAAATACTCATGTTAAAATTCTGTGTAATTTCTCCCCTCTTCTTTCAATACAAAGGAAAATTCATGATGAAAAAAATGACATTTATTTTGGCAACTGCATTGTTGGCACAACCTGTGTTTGCCAAAGGCGTAGAAGCGCACAATGCCTACGCACGCGCGGTGGTATCGGGCGTGCAACAAAGCGGTGCATTTGTTACCCTGAAAAACACCGATGCTAAAGACAATGTATTGGTGGGCGCAAGCGTGAGCAAACGCTTTGCCGAACGCACCGAATTGCACACGCACATCAATGAAAATGGCGTGATGCGTATGCGTGAAGTAAAAGACGGCATTCCCCTGCCCGCAGGCGAAGTGGTGGAATTGAAACCAGGCTCATATCACATTATGTTTTTTGGTTTGAAACAAGAAATGAAAGCAGGGAAAAAAATCCCCATCACATTGAAATTTAAAAACGGTAAAGCGAAAAAAATCACCGCCACCGTGAAAGAAATCCAAAAAACCGCCGCCCCACACCAGCATGACCACCAACATGGCGAACACCACAACCATGACCATCATGACCACGCGCATGGCGAACATCATTAATTAAAATACATTCAGGCAGCCTGAAAAGGGGGGAATCCTTTTTCAGACTGCCTGTTTTTATAGTGGATTCAATTTAAATCAGGACAAGGCGACAGCGACCGCCGTGTACACACAGTACATAAGGGAGCTGGCAACGCTGTACTGGTTTAAATTGAATTCACTATATTTATTCTTCTACCGCTTTGGGTTTTGGTTTGCGTTTACGCGGTTTGCGTTTGCGCTTGCTGGGGGCTTCGTTGGGCGATTTGGGCGTGTTGTTTTGTGCGCTGACCATATTGTTGCGCGTTTGCTCATTGCCGTGCTGAAACGCTGTCCACCAATCTGCCAATTCCTGCGGCACTTCACCAAATTCCGCCCGAATCAACAGAAAATCATACGCCGCCCGAAAACGCGGTTGCGCCAAAAATTTAAACGGCTTCGCGCCACGCCGCGAATCAAAATTCGCTTGCAACAACCAAATTTCACGCATGGTCGCCGAATAATGTTGCGGCATGCCCCAACCGCGTTCCAATTCATCGCGCAACTCACTCACCGCCGAAGCCAAAGCCGCCGTGTAAGGCATATATTCCTGTTTACTCGTCCAACGCGCCGCCACGTCTTCCCAAAACATCGCCGCCAAAATAAAACCCATAGACACCGATTTGCCCTGCTGCAAACGCCAATCCGTTTGCTGCAATGATTTTAAAATCATCGGTTTATCTTGCACATTTTGTAAAGCCGTCAAAATCGGGTGAATCCGCGAATTTAAACCCAACTCGTCAATCTGTTTCAGGCAGCCCAACGCATTGCCCGAAAACAAAATTTTCAGCATTTCATCAAATAAACGCGACACAGGCTCGTGTTTCAACAAATCCGCCAATTCCGTAATCGGCGCAGCCGTGTCCGCGTCCACCACAAAACCCAATTTGCCCGCCAAACGCACCGCTCGCAGCATACGCACAGGGTCTTCCTGATAACGCGCACTCGGGTCGCCTATCATCACCAATTTTTTCGCGGCAATGTCCTTTATACCATCGTGGAAATCAATCACTTGATGATGAATCACGTCATAATACAAAGCGTTACAAGTAAAATCGCGCCGCACCGCATCTTGTTCCAAAGTGCCATAGGCATTGTCTTTCATAATTCGCCCATGCGTATTTTGCCGCGATTGCCCACTGCGAAACGTGCTGACTTCCACCGTTTCCGCCCCCGCCAACACATGCACAATCGGAAAACGCTTGCCAATAATCCGACTGCGCCGAAACAATGCCGTAATCTGTTCGGGCGTGGCATTGGTCGCCACATCAAAATCTTTCGGGCGCACGCCCAGCAGCAAATCGCGCACCGCACCGCCCACCAAATACGCTTCAAAACCCGCTTTCACCAATTTACGAATCACATCTTCCGCCGCCGTAGGGGGCAAAGCCAGATGTACCGCATGGCGTTCATGCTGCAAAGCGTTTTTGCGCCGCCGCTTTTGCAGCACCGTGCCTATCATTTTTTTTAACATAAACAGCTCTTTTTATTAAAAATTTTTTAACCAAAAGGCTGCCTGAAATCATCTTTGCCAAAGATTCTATATTATATATAGTCGTTTCAAATGAGAATAAGACAAGGCGACAGCAACCGCCGTGTACACCGAGTACATAAGGGAGCTGGCAACGCGGTATTATTTTCATTTGAAATGACTATCCCAAAACCTTTGGCAAAGATTTCAGGCTGCCTGAAAACAAAAAACACTTGGTTTCAAGAAAAACCAAGTGTTTCATATTAAATGAGTTAAATCAAATAATCAAGCAATTAGGCGGCAGACGCTTTTTTCAAAATTTCGTGCAATTGGTCTTTCAGAGCCAGTTTTTGCACTTTCAATTTGTGAATTTCTTCCGCCGCCGTTTCATGGGTTACGGGATTGTTTTCCAAATTGCTGATTTTTTCGTCCAAATCATTATGCTCATTAAACAAACGAGTGAAATGTGCATCTTTACCTTTTAATTGAGTAATCAAATCACGGTATTCTGGAAACATAGCAATGCCTTTCTATTTCAAGGGTTCAGGGAAACTTCTTTGTTTATATTGTATAGAAATTCAAGCACAGAAGCTAGCTTTATTTTTCGCTTGCCAATTCATAAATAATGTTATACCATAACAATTTTAAAACTTCAATCTCAAAGGTGAAAACAATGAAACCCGATATCCACCCAGAAAATTATCGCACCGTGCTTTTTTACGACAGTAGCGCGGAAACAGGTTGGCTGATTCGCTCTTGCGCCCCCACCAACCAAACCCGTGTGTGGGAAGATGGGCAAGAATACCCCGTATTCTATGTGGACACTTCGTCCGCCAGCCACCCAGCCTACACAGGCAAACAGCGCGAACACAACAAAGAAGGTCGAGCCAGCCAATTCAATCAACGCTATGCAGGCATGATGTCTGCTTTGAAAAAAGGTAAGTAAATCATGCAAGTATTATCATCATTAAAAACCGCCAAAACGCGCCATCGTGATTGCCAAGTGGTGCGCCGCAAGGGTAAAGTGTATGTGATTTGTAAATCCAATCCGCGCTTAAAAGCCCGTCAGCGATAAATTGCCGCATTCTTGAGATAACACCATTTGGGGAAAGAAAAACACGTTTCAGGCTGCCTGAAACGTGTTTTTTTATATCAATAGTTAATCATTGTCGCAATCATAATCCGTTTCCACCGTGCGAGCGCGCCCATTTTTATCAATGCGTACTTCGTATTGATAGCAACCTTTTTGGATTTCTACGGAATATGTGCCGTTGCGATGAACATCTACATCGGTGGCACGTCCGCCGCCAATGTGTTGTTTGGCGATTTGTACGGCGCGGTCGTGGGAGATTTTAGCGGGCGCGGCGTGTGCGCTCATTGCGCCGCAGATTAAGGTTAAGCCAATCAATAATTGGGTTTTCATGTGATTTTTCCTTGTGTGTATTGAGAATATGGGCATGATACACGGGAAAAATTAGGACAAAATTAGCTGGTTTATTTTTTTCAGGCTGCCTGACCGTACACAACAATTTTTCCAATCGCCAAAATGTAGGGTGCGCCGTGCGAACCAAATGGCTGAATCATTTAAATATTATAGTGAAATTGGTGCGCACGGCGCACCCTACTGTTTTGTGTCGTGTACTAAAAGGCAGCCTGAAAATCACCAAAACCCTTTTTTCTTCAAGAAATTCGCCAATTTATCGGCAAAAAACGCATAGCCTTTTTCGTTGCCATGAATTTGGTCGGATTTCATAGACTTATCGCCCAGCACTTCCGCCCACGCACCTTTGAACAAGGGGACATCGTGTTGCGCCGCCAATTCGTCATACATTGGGTGTTCGCTCACGCTGCCAACCAAAGCCGCCGCCGTGAAATACGGAATCGCCACCAACACCACAGGAATATTTTTCTGTTTAATCAGTTTCAATATTTCGCTGATGTTGGCGCGGGTTTCACTTTCGGGGACTTTACGCAGAAAATCATTGCCGCCTATGCTGACAATCACCAAACGCGGATTTTTTTTCAGCAAATCAGGCAATCTGGACAACGCGCCTGCGGTCGTGTCGCCCGACACGCCGCCATTGATGATGTTCCAACCCGTTTTGTTGGCAAGCTGCGCTGGGTAATCCGCACCCGCCGCCGCGCCATAGCCTGCGGTCAGCGAGTCGCCCAATGCCAACACGGTTGTGCCTTTGGCGATTTTGCCGTAACGCTTGTCGTTGTTACCGCACGCACTCAATGCCATCGCTGCCAAACCCAATTGTACAAATTGACGGCGATTAAGCTGTGTGAACATCATAAGCCGCCCCCACCCACACCGTTGGCAATATCACGCACGGCGGTAACGTACATGCGGCTGTTGTTGTATCGCCAAATGGTGTAAAAATTATTCAAGCCAATAAAGTATTCATAATAATTCGGCTCGGTTTCCAAACGGAATAACACCACTTTTTCATTGTCTGACACAGGCTGCAATGGCACCACGCCCATGTTTTTCAATTGGGCTACGGTGTAATTTAACGCTGTTTTTTCATCAATAATGGCTTGCAATTGGGGCGTGATTTGCAGGGAAACGGGAATAATCATCTTGCCACCCGACTGCCAGCCATAGCCTTTCAAATAGCTGGCAACAGAAGCGGCAGCGTCAGGTGTGCTGTGCCAAATATTGCGTTTACCATCGCCATCTGCGTCTACCGCCCATTTGCGGTAGCTGGAGGGCATGAATTGTGGCAAACCCATCGCACCTGCAAAGCTTCCTGTAAAATCAAAGGGATTGCGATTTTCTTCTTTGGTCATTTTCAGAAATTCCACCAATTCGCCTTGAAAAAACTCGCCACGGCGGGGATAGTCAAACGCCAAAGTTGCCAATGAATCCGCCACGCGCACATTGCCCTTGTTTACGCCATAATTGGTTTCAATGCCGATGATGGCAACAATAATTTCAGGCGGTACGCCATATTGCATGGCGGCGCGGTCAATCACGGCACGATTTTGTGCGTAGAATTTGCGACCTGCGTTGATTTTCGCTTGGCTGCTGTTGCCCACTTGAAACTCATACCATGGACGAGATGTGCCAGGGCGATTCATTGTGTCAATCAAACTTTGGCGATGATTCACTTGGCTGAAAAATTGTTGTAATTCCGCTTCATTCATGCCATTGTGTTGCACCTGATAGCGGATAAACGCTTGCACATTCGGATTGGCTAAAAAGCCCGTCAATGCGACACTGTCAGCAGGCTGATTAAAAAATGGACGCAAATTGTCGGCTTGTGTGGAATGTGTGATTTTGCCGTTGGTTTCGGGTTGCTTCACTGTATTTTTGGTGCTGGGTTTTTGTTGTTCTGCGCTACAGGCTGCCAAAATGGCGGCAATTAAAACAGGGGAAAATTTTTTCATTTAAGATACCTTTTACTTTTCTCGTTATTCATTTTTAACTTTTGAATGATGATTTCTGATGTTTGCCCAAATCGGCACACAAATTGCTTTTAAAATAGCTTTGCATTCAGGCAGCCTGAAAGCGTGAATATTATGCCACAAACTGTCCTGCATTCTCTAAAAAGCCCCCCGATGATACCCTATTTATGGGTATAATTCTTCAATTCATTTTTGATTTATTTTACAGGGAAATATTATGGATATTGAATTTGCAAAAAGCCAATTTATTCGGCTTTGGGAAATCCAAAATCAATTATTGCTCAACGACATAGACGGCGAATTACGCACCGCAGTTGGCTATGGCAAACGCGAATGCCACGTTTACATTGGCGATGCGACCAATATGCAAGACGTGCTGGTGTATTACCGCCAAAAAGGGTTCACCTGCACCCTGAACGAAGAAGACAATATTATGATTATTAGCGGTTGGGCGTTGTCCTGATTCAGAAAATGTGCGATGGATTTTCAGGCTGCCTGAAAATGTGTCGCATATTTTTTATTTACTGATTCATTTACTGATTTTTCATAAATTTGCACATTATTGAGCGTTTTATACCATTTTCAGGCAGCCTGAAAATGTTACAATATTGACTCATCTCATTCCCCTAAAAACAAGGATTAAGTTCATGAAAAAACTCATTTTTACTGCCACGATTGCTCTGACTGCATTTGCTGCTCAAGCCAACGATTTGGTGCAACACAAAAACAACAAACCCGCCACTTTCGCCAATGCCGATGTGCAGGTGATTAATTTCTGGGCGGCGTGGTGTGCGCCGTGTCGCAAGGAAATGCCTGATATGAGCAAATGGTATGCCAAAACAGGCAAAAAACAAAAAGTGGAAATGGTTGGCATTGCACTGGACACGCAGGAAAATGTAAATAAGTTTTTGCGCGAAGTGCCTGTTAAATATCCAATTTGGCGTTATACAGGCACCAATAGCCGTCAAATGATGAAATCGTTTGGCAACACGGTGGGTGGGCTGCCGTTTACAGTGGTGCGCGCGCCCAAATGTGGACACGAAGGGCGCATTTTGGGCGAATTGACCTATGAAATTTTGGACGCCGCCGTGAAACGCGCCCAAACCGCATGTAAAAAATAATTGCTTACTTTGTTGAACGAAATCCACTTAAATCGAACGATTTGGGTGGATTTTTTGGCTTTCAGGCTGCCTGAAAGTATTTTGTGTTAAAATTTGGCGAATTTTTATTTTGTAAACAAGTGGAATGGTTTTTCAGGCAGCCGTTTAGTACAACAATTTTTAATTTTACAGCCATCTGTCCCCTCCCCCGTCTCCAACTGGGGAGGGCTAGAGTGGGGGCAATCAGGGCAATACATTCATTTTCTTGAAAATCAACAAGCCACCCTCACCCTAACCCCCACCAGCGTGGGAGGAGACAGGTTTCAGGTAATCCAAATATTTTTGTCGTGTATGAAAAGGCAGCCTGCAAACCCCACACGCCCCTTATTTCACAGGAATAACCATGTTAGATAATTTAACCAAACGCTTTAGCAAAATTTTCAAAAATATACGCGGTCAATCCACCCTTACCGAAGACAATATCAAAGAAGCCCTGCGCGAAGTACGCCTTGCTCTTTTGGAAGCGGACGTGGCTTTGCCGATTGTGAAAGATTTTGTCAATCAAATCAAAGAACGCGCACTCGGTCATGAAGTCGCTGACAATCTTACTCCCGACCAAGCCTTTTTCGGCATTGTCAATCAAGCCCTGATTGAATTAATGGGCAAGGAAAACAGCAGCCTGAATTTAGCCGCCACGCCACCAGCGACCATTTTGATGGCAGGTTTGCAAGGTGCGGGTAAAACCACCACAGTCGGCAAATTAGCCAAATTATTGAAAGACCAAGACAAGAAAAAGAAAATCTTACTGGTATCAGCAGACGTGTACCGCCCAGCCGCGATTGAACAATTGAAATTGTTGGCGGAACAAGTGAAAGTGGACTTTTTCCCGTCCGACAATACGCAGCAACCTGTCCAAATCGCCCGCGCTGCCCAAGAATATGCGAAAAAACATTTTTACGATGTGTTGATGGTGGACACAGCAGGTCGTTTAGCAATTGACGCGGAGATGATGGTGGAAATTCGCGCCATTCACACAGCGTTAAATCCTGTGGAAACCCTGTTTGTGGTGGACGCAATGTTGGGGCAAGACGCGGTAAACACAGCGCAAGCGTTTAACGAAGCCCTACCACTCACAGGCGTAGTGCTGACGAAAATGGACGGCGATTCGCGTGGTGGTGCGGCATTGTCGGTACGCCAGATTACGGGTAAACCGATTAAATTTATTGGTGTCGGTGAAAAAATCAATGGTTTAGAGCCGTTCCACCCCGAGCGCATTGCCAGCCGTATTTTGGGCATGGGCGACGTGATGACCTTGCTGGAAGACGTGCAAAAGGGCATAGACGAAGAAGTCGCCAAAGAAATGGCGCAAAAATTAAATAAAGGCAAATCCTTTGATTTAAATGACTTTAAAGCGCAAATTCAGCAAATGCGTAATATGGGCGGTTTTGAAAATTTATTGTCCAAAATGCCAGGGGAATTGGGCGAATTGTCCAAAAAAATCCCCGAAGGCACGGCGGAAAAAGCGATGGGACACGTGGAAGCCATCATCAATTCCATGACACCAAAAGAACGTGCCAACCCTGCCCTGCTCAAAGCCAGCCGCAAACGCCGCATTGCCGCAGGTGCAGGCGTGAGCATTCAAGATGTGAATAAGATGTTGAAGCAATTTGAGCAATCGCAACAAATGATGAAAATGTTTAGCGGCAAAAACATGAGCAAATTAATGCGTTTAGCCAAAGGCATGAAGGGCATGAAAGGCATGTTCCCGAATATGTAATAATATGGTTTTCAGGCTGCCTTTTATTGTTCAGGCAGCCTGAAAACTTTTTTGCCAATCAATTCAATTTATTTTATGGAAAAAGTCATTATGTTTTTGAAAACAAAATGGTTTGTGCTGGCGAGTGTGCTGGTGTCGCTGAATGCGTGTACGCTGCCTGAAACGGCTTCGCGCCCACAATTGCCGCAAACGCAGCCCACACCCACCACTCAAACCAATCAACCCAGCAAAGCCCGCGCCACCAAAGGCGAACAATACACCGCCACCGTCTTAAAAATCGCAGACGGCGACACCATCACGGTGCAAGACGCACACGGCGCACAACACAAAATCCGTTTGGCGTACATAGACGCGCCCGAAACCAAGCAAAATTACGGCATGGACAGCCAAGCGGCATTGCGTGAACGCTTGGAACGGCAGCCTGTGCAGGTGCAAGTGGAAGACATTGACCGCTACAAACGCGAAGTCGCCATCATCACCCACAATGGCGAAGATGTGAATTATCAACAAATTGCGTTGGGCAATGCGTGGCATTACACGGAATATGCGAAATCGCAAGTAGCGGCGGATTTTGCGCGTTATCAAGCGGCGATGCAGGCGGCGCAAGCCAAACGTTTGGGTTTGTGGCAATTTGCGCGACCGCAAGCCCCTTGGGATTATCGCAAACAGCAGCGCAATCGGGATAAGCAGCAAGCGGGGGAGTGAATATTTTAGGCAGCCTGAAAAGTTTTCAGGCTGCCTACATCATTCATCATTAAGAAATAACTGCCAAAATCTGCTGCCGCATATCTCGCCCACGTTCATCTTGTTTCACAATCATGGCAAACAAACATTTACCGCCACTCATCTTTGCCCAATATTCGCCAATCAAGCGTTTTTCTTTGCTGTCATCGTTGCTGGCGAGCTGTTCGCCTTTGTATTCAATCAACAAAATCCGCCCATCGTGTAATTGGCAAATGAAATCAGGAAAAAAACGATTGTTGCGCACACCCGATAAAGGCAGCCAAAAACCGCGTCCGCTTAAATCGGGATTGCGTATCCAATATTGGATTTCAGGCAGCGTATCAATGATTTGGGCGCAATCAAATTCTTCGCCTTTGTCTTTCAAATTTTCAATTTCGGGAAAAAAGTGTTTGTTAAAGCGGTATTTGCCTGCATAAAACGGCTGTTGTGGCACATAATTTTCAGGCGTGAAGGTGTAACAAAATTGTGCATCCAAACAGGCTTGCACTTGAGCTTGCTCATCAAACAAAGTTTGTTGATAACCTTGCGACATGGCTTGTTCACGATAACGGTTCATCAAGTTTTCAATCGCGCGCGCCAAGGCAAATTTATTTTGTAATAAATCCGCCAATTGCAGATTGGGTTTGCTCAATAAATTGTCCACAATCCGCCTTAAAAACGGCAACATTTGGCTGCGTGGCGTATCATCATGCACGATTTTTCTGTCCAACCAATTAAGCAAATCATTTTGCGACACATCTAAAAAACGGTCTTGAATTTGCAAACTGCGTTCTGCTTGTTGGTAAAACACGGTTGTATCATCTACATCAATGCTGAATTGCAAATGATTGCAGGCTGCCTGAAAATCCAATTCGGCAGGATAATCATTGATGTTCCACCCCAATAAATTCAGCAAAGATTTGGATTCAAATAAAGCCAATTCGCCTTGATGATGCACGCACATTTGCGGCAATTGGGGGAAAATTTCGCCGCGTTCGGACGGCGATTTTGCCAACTCAATTTTTTGATTGTGTACCGCGATTTGCGTTTTCAAGGCTTCGCGTTTTTTGCCGTTTGGCGAATGTTGCAACAGCCATTTTTCGGTTTCGGGTGTAATGCTGCCTGAAATTTGCACAATGGCGGTTTCATGGTTTTGCGTGGTCAAAGTGATTTGAGCGCGTTGGTTTTCAGGCAGCACAGCCACATCTGGCACACTGTTTAATTCAAATACGCTGATGGTTTGGCTGCTTGCTTTTGGCAAATGGGGTAAATCATCGTCAAACAAATCAGCTTGTTGCGCCAAATCATTGCGTAAAATTTGGGCAATATCCAAATGATTGAAACCCATATTCACCAATTTATCGGTCAAACTTGCCGCCGCTTGCCCAAATTGGGGCGACAACAAATGCGCGTATGCCCAATTCAAATCTTCCACCGTGCGCTTTTTCGCATACGGCATACGCAACACGCGCCCCAATAATTGCTCCGCATCTTTGGCGGAATGCACGTTTTGCAGCGAACAAAACACATAGGCAAACGGGCAATCCCAACCTTCTTTCAAGGCTTCCACCGTAATCACAAATTCAATCGGGCAAGTGGGCGACAAAATATCAATCCCGTCCAATTCGCGTTGTGTGCCTGTAACCACCGCGATTTTCTCGGGCGCAATATTCAGGCTGCCTGAAAGGTAGTCGCGCAATTTTTCTACGGTAACTTCGCCATTTTTGTTTTCTGCTTGAAACAGCACAATCGGGCGAATGTAGTCGGCTTCATGTTGCGCTTTGGCAGCCAAATCAGCGCGTTGCAACACTGCCCTATCCACAATTTCTTCCCAACTGCGTGTGCTGTGGTCTTGCACATAAATGGGCAATTTAATCATTTGTTCCGCTTTTAAGGCTGCCGCACCAACGTGATAAATGATGTTGCTGCCGTGATGTTTGTCTTCATTGGGCGTGGCGGTAAATTCCACAATCGCAGACGGATTCACGCGGCGCAAAGTGGCAAAAGTCAAAGCTGTACGCGCATTGTGTGCCTCGTCCACAATCACAAGTGGGCGATATGCCGCCAACAAATTGGCAAACGAACATTTGACTTTCCCCAGATTTTGCTGGGTTAAGCCATTTTCGCTTAAATCTTGTTCGCCAATTTTTTCCAAATTGTGCAACACGTTTTCAGGCAGCCTGCAAAAATGGTTTTCCAAATCTTCATGATGCGCGTAAATTTTGCGTCCACTCGTGTCATCAACACGGAAATTTTGAATGGTGGACACAATCACAATGGTTTTATTGCCCCAATCTTGCGGTTTGATTTGCGTAAACTGTTCCGCGTCCAACACCAGCACTTCACGATTGAATGCCGAATCCAAAGCAGCACGATAAGCGTGTGTTCGCTTGTTTAAAGCATCAACCGTTTGCGCTTTAATCGTTTTACTCGGCACCAGCCACAACACAACGGGGCGTTCACAATCCAAATAATCGTTTGCTGCACGCGCCACCGAATGCGCCGCCAACAGCGTTTTACCGCCACCAGTCGGAATGCGCACACAAACATAGGGGATAGACCATTGATTATCAGGATTTTTATAGCGCATATCGGGCAACATTTGCGCGAAAGCGTTTTCAGGCTGCATATCGCGGCTTAATGCCAAAAATTCGGATAATTTGCCCAAAGCATCTTGTTGATATTGTTTTAATTGCATGATTGATAGTCTCTTTTTGTTTTTCAGGCAGCCTGAAATCATTTATCCGTAACATGATAAGGAATTTGCTTAAACACCATGCGGTTTTGGCGCAAGGTTTCATCGCCCACACGACACGCTTCGCCATAAACCACAAGCGTTTTGCCCTGTGCAACAAAATCCGCCAAATGGGGCAAATCCGCCAAAATTTTCGCTGTCAAAACATTGCCAAATTGCGGACGTTTATCGCCCAAAATACCGTTGTACAACAAATAGTAAACCGTGTTTTCATGTTCCCCAATCAAGGGCGTGGACGGTTTCAGGCTGCCTGAAAACGCAAAAGGCGTTTTCGTTTGCAAAAACCAAATGTACGCTGCCAAATCCGCAAATTTAATTTCAGGATTGAGCGAACCGTATTCATCAAACACAGGTACGCCCAATTCACAAAAACGGAATGCGCCGCCGCCCTGCCATACACTTTCACTTTTGATTTTTTTGGTTTTAGTGGCATTTTTTAATTTTTCCAGTATTTCTTTACTGATTAAATCTGTTTCCTTGCCAATTGTTTTTAAAACATAATGAAAAGTTTTTACATCATCAATATCCAAATCCAAGTCTTGCAAATCATCATTTTCCAATGCAAAAACTTCTTTGCTGGTAGAAATACCACCTTGTTCGCCATCAATCACTTTTTGCAAACGTGGCACAACATGGGTTTTGGCGTGTTCGCCAATTTCAATGCCGATGTAGCGGCGGTTCATTTTGTGGGCAACAGCTGCGGTTGTGCCGCTACCGAGAAAGCTGTCTAAAACCAAATCGCCTTCGTTTGTTGATGATGTAATAATAAATTGAATTAGTTTTTCAGGTTTAGGATAATCAAATGGATTTTCTGCTAATTCTTCATCAAACAAAGCCAAGTGTTCGGCAGAAGCATCTTCATTAGTCGCCATATCATAATGCGCTCTACTGATTAAATTATGAATTTTTTTCTTTTCACTCTCTCTTTCAAAGACACGGCGAGGTCTAAAATCTAAACTTTTAATCACATAATAATCACCATTGGCTAATTGTTCCGTAAGTGTTTTCTGTGAATAACGCCATTCACCTTCTATACGAATTTCATTTTTATTCCATTGATTTTCAATAATTAAATCAGAAAGTAAATGAACTGTGCTGGTTTTCTTTTGATAAGTGGCTGGTGGATAAACACCATCTTGATGTTTCAAAAATAAAATAGATTTTGGTGGAAAAACCAATTCAGCACGTGTATTTCCTGCATTATATAAGGGATAAGTTTCTTCTCCCGAAGTTTCACTATATGTTAAATCATTCAAATATTGTTTATTTTTTGCATAACATAAAATATTATCTGTAACTTTTCCTAGTTTACTTAGATAAGATGGTTTACGTTTCTTTTCCCAAATCAAATTCGCCACAAAATTATTCCGCCCAAAAATTTCATCACACATGATTTTGCAATAATGGCTTTCGTTGTCGTCCAGCGTAATCCAAATGCTGCCGTCTTCCGCCAACAGTTCGCGCAACAATTCCAAGCGCGGATACATCATATTCAGCCACAGGCTGTGTTCCAAATTGTCATCGTAATGAGAAAATGCCGAACCCGTGTTATAGGGTGGGTCTATGAAAATACATTTGACGCTGCCTGCATAAAACGGCAGCAAAGATTTCAGTGCGTCCAAATTGTCGCCCTGAATAATCAGATTATCATCATTAGTTTGTTGATTTTCAATTAAATTTTCAGTATAATTGGCTGGCTGGCTGGCTGGCTGGCTGGCTGGCTGGCTGGCTGGCTGGCTGGCTGGCTGGCTGGCTGGCTGGCTGGCTGGCTGGCTGGCTGGCTGGCTGTGCCATAAGAATACTCTTTATTTTCAATCAATAAGCGATATGGACTTTTTTGTGCTGTACGTATGGCTTGTTCTTTGCCCGACCAATCTAATAAAGGCATAATTTCAGTTCCTTATTTCAAAACAATGTGCTTTTCAGGCAGCCTGAAAACCTTTTAGGCTGCCTGAAATATCAAACAAATCAACAATC
>NZ_JQKH01000049.1 GCF_000745955.1 Alysiella crassa DSM 2578
ATTTGAAGAACTTTGAAAACAGAAATAAACTGAAATCGAAATAAACTGAAATCAAAGTAAATATAAAATGAAATAAGCTTACTGATGACTCAGTCATCACCAAAAAATACAAAATCAACACAAACAAACCAAAACCTTTGTTTAAAATCGGCTTCCCAGTTTGTTCCCCTTTACGTTTGGCGACCATAGCGGTTTGGCTCCACTCCTTCCCTTCCCGAACAGGACAGTGAAACATTCCAGCGCCGATGATAGTATACAATCGTATGCGAAAGTAGGTCATCGCCAAACTATTTACACAAAACCCCAGTCTACTAGAAACAGTAGTCTGGGGTTTTATTTTGTAGGATGTATGAAAATAGGGCGGATAATCATATCTGCCCCATTTGGGATTCAAAAAATGTTACCGTTTTCGTAAATAACTGGCAAAACGTGGCAATCCCTTTTTGGTAAATCCACGATATTTATAGGTAATTTTACTGCCAATCGCTGGCGGATTTTCACGGTCTACATCTTTAAACCCTGTGCCAATTCTAAATTCTCCCAATTCATTTTTACACGAAACAGCCCCCAGTTTCCCCATATATTTTCCTTTGCCTTCATGATGTTGGGTAACGATACATTCTGCGTCATGCACACTTTTGAGTTTAAGTAAACCATCGCTGCGTCCAGCAGAATAGGGCAGTAGCGGATTACGTAACATGACACCTTCGCCACCTTGCCGCTCAATTTGTTTTAAAAAATCTTGTGCGTGTGCCAAATTTTTTACGGGAATCTGTGGCACGACTTGCAAATTGGCTTGTGGGTATTTGGTTAAATGCGCTTCCACCACCGCCAAACGCTGTTTCAGGCTGCCTGAAGCATTCGGTACGTCAAAAACATGCAATTTTATGCCACGCCAATCGCCATTATTGGCACGAACGCTTGCAGAAATCTGCTCAAATTGCCCACGTTTGCTGTACAGTTCGCCATCTAAAGGATAATTGGGAAAATGCTGCGTAAACCCACTTGGCGGCGTGAATACATTGCCCTGCCGACTAATCAGGCGTTTCCCGTCCCAATAGGCGCGTACACCATCTAATTTTTCGCTCATCAACCAATTTTCAACATTTTGATTGGTATAATTTTTTGCCAAAATAATACTCGGTGGCGCAGCAAATGCCACCCCAGACACCACACTCAACAAACCCAGTAAAATTTTCATAACACGCCTTTACAGTTTAAAAAAAATGTTTACAATGATAACTTTACCATAAAAAGAGACACAGCATGGCACTTCATTTGACCATTATCCCCGTAACGCCCTACGAACAAAATTGCACCCTATTGTGGGACGATGAAAGCAATGACGCGGTATTGACCGATGTTGGCGGTAATGCGCCTGAAATTTGGCAATATATTCAAGACAATCATCTGAATTTAAAAGAAATTTGGCTGACTCATGGGCATTTAGACCATGTTGGCGGTGTGGTGAAAATGTGCGAATTGATTGACGTGCCTGTGATGGGTCCGCATGAAGACGATTTGTTTTTATTGGAAGATTTGGCTAATAAAACAAGAGAATACGCGAAATATGGTTTTGAATTTTCGCCGAATTTTTTGCCTACCCGTTGGCTGCAAGAAGGCGAACAATTGAAATTAGGCAATTATGTGTTTGATGTGCTGCATATCCCTGGTCATACCCCAGGGCATGTGGTGTTTTATTGCGCGTCAGAGAAGTTATTGATTGCAGGCGACACTTTGTTTAAAGAGAGTGTCGGGCGCACCGATTTTCCACGCAGCAATACGCAAGATTTACTCAATGCCATTCGCACGAAATTATATGTTTTGCCAGATGATGTAGTGGTGATTCCAGGGCATCGCGACACGACCACCATTGGGCATGAAAAACAGCATAATCCGCATGTACGCGCTTAATATGTAGGCAGCCTGAAAACATATTGATTTGATAAAAAAGAAATTTTCAGGCTGCCTGAAAGGAAATTTGATGAATGATAATCTCACCGCCACCAGCAAATTTTTAAGCTATGTGCTGCGCCATCACCCCGAAAGCATAGGTTTGACTTTGGACACCAATGGCTGGGTAGATGTGGATATTTTGTTGCAACAAGCGGCGCAACACAATCGCCCGATTTCACGCGAATTTTTGCAACAAGTCGTTGAGCAAAATAGTAAAAAACGCTTTACTTTATCAGAAGACGGTAGCCAAATTCGTGCGGCACAAGGGCATTCTACCGCACAAGTTAATTTGTCTTTTACGCCTGTTACGCCGCCCGAAATTTTGTATCACGGCACGGCAAGTCAATTCCGCGACAGTATTTTGGCGCAAGGTTTACGCGCAGGCAGCCGTCATCATGTTCATTTGTCGGCAGACATCGCTACCGCCAAACAAGTTGGCGCAAGACATGGTAAACCCATTGTTTTTCAAATTAATACGGCGGCGATGTTGGTAGCGGGCTACGAATTTTATTTGAGCGACAATCAGGTTTGGCTAACAAACCATGTGCCACCCGAATATTTATCGGAAATGGCGTGATTTTCAGGCAGCCTGAAAATAATAAAATGGCTTACAAATCATATTGTAAGTCATTTTATTTTTTCAAAGTTGTTTCTAATTCTTCAAATGAACAGGTTGCCGTACCCAATTTCGCCACCACCACGCCAGCCGCCGAATTGGCAATGTGCATGGCACTCGGCATATCGTATTTCGCCGCCAAACACAGCCCCATCGCCGCAATTACCGTATCGCCCGCGCCCGACACATCAAACACTTCCTGCGCCCGAGTTTCCTGATGGAACACTTCATCGTCCTGATACAAACTCATGCCTTCTTCGCTGCGCGTTACCAACAGCGCGTCCAAATCTAAATCGTGGCACAATTTTTGCGCTTTATCGGTCAAACCCTGTTCGCTGGACCAGCCGCCAGCCGCTTCACGCAATTCCGCCCGATTGGGCGTGAGCAAAGTCGCGCCTTCGTATTTGCTGAAATCCGTGCCTTTGGGGTCAATCAACACAGGTTTACCAATCGCGCGCGCGGAAGCAATCAACACCTGCACTTCATTCAATACGCCCTTGCCATAATCCGACAAAATCACCGCGTCAAATTGCCCCACCAATTTACCATACATTTGGTAAACCGAATTCAGGCTGCCTGAATCGGGTTTTTCTTCAAAATCAGCGCGTAAAAGCTGTTGATTTTTAGATAAAATTCTTAATTTTAATGTGGTTGGTGCGTGGCTGCTGCGGTGCATATAATCGCCAATATTGTCCTGCTTGAGCAAATCCGCCAATGTGCCAGCCGCTTCATCATTGCCCACCACCGACAACAACGATACTTGCCCACCCAACGCCGCAATATTTCGCGCTACGTTTGCCGCGCCGCCTGCGCGATGTTCAATTTTGCCAATTTTTGCCACAGGCACAGGGGCTTCGGGCGAAATACGGTTCACATCGCCAAACCAATAACGGTCAAGCATCACATCGCCAACCACCAACACTTTGGCTTTTTGAAAATCAGATAATTTGGGTTTACGGAATTTCATCTTGGTTTTACCTTGTTTTGAAAATAAAAAATAATATTCAGGCAGCCTGAAACAGAAAAATTGGCGATACATCATTGCGTTGAACACGCGTTGCGCCGCGTACCACGCTGTCTCCCCCACGATTAGCAATTTCCCCCACATTTTCAGGCAGCCTTACGCTTATCAAAAAAAGTAAGCCAAATACAAAAATTCCAACCATTTCATTCACAAAAAATAAAATATTTCAGGCAGCCTGAAATTTCAAACCATTTGAATTTGAATAATATTTTTTGATTTTATGATTGTTTGGCTTACTTTTCCAAAAAGTAAGTCGCCGCGTGGCGACAGTGCGCACGCTGTAGGCAAATTTAATTTTTTTGTCGTGATTGTCAGGCAGCCTGAAAACAATTTAACGATGTCTAATTTCCCAACATTGATGAATTTTCTTATTGCGAAAATCATCGGGTACGGAAAACTTGCTCACATCTTTGACCTGATAACGCTGCATTAAATCATCATTTAGCGTAAACGAACGCAAATTATTGGAAAAATACAACACGCCGTCCGCCGCCAACAAAGCCATTGCACCATCAATTAATTTCGCTTGGTCGCGCTGAATATCCAAAATATCCAGCATTTTCTTGCTGTTAGAAAAACTGGGTGGGTCAAGCACAATCACATCAAATTGCTTATTCTGCTTCACCGCGTTCGCCAAATATTGAAACACATCGGCGCGAACAATTTGATGTTGATTCAAATTCATGCCATTGAGTTGAAAATTGCGTTTTGCCCAATCCAAATAAGTATTAGATAAATCAACGGTTTCGCTGTACACCGCCGCCCCACCAGTTGCCGCGTACACGGTAAAACTGCCCGTGTAGGAAAACAAATTCAAAAAGCGTTTGCCCGCCACCGTATTGCCGACTTTTTGGCGCGTGTTGCGGTGGTCTAAAAACAAGCCTGTGTCCAAATATTTATCCAAATTCACCCAAAATTGGCGACCGTGTTCGCGTATCACAAAATCTTCGCCGACCGCACCCGTTTTTTCATATTGCGCGGTGCCTTTTTGGCGAGTGCGTTGTTTTAAATGAATATTTTGGCGTGAGAAGCCCGTAACAAATTGTACCGCTTCACACACATCGTCCAGCCATTTTTGATAATCATCGGGGTGCATAAGCCAGCCCGTATCGTATTCTTGCAAATGGATATGTTCGCCGTAAATATCTATTGCAAAAGGAAATTGTGGAATATCTTTATCGTAAATTCGCCATGCTTCTAGGTTTTGGCGTTTTGCCCATTTCATTTGGTGCTTGATGTTTTTGCCCAAACGGTTAATAAAATCGTTGATATTATTCATATTATTTTTTGTGAATAAAAAAGTTTGCAGGCTGCCTTGTTTCCAAAAATTTAATCGTCCGAGCCGCGTAAATTGGGCATTTCTAGGCGTTTTTTCTTCGGTTTGGCTTCTTCGCCCGAGCCGCCACACCCCGAGCAATCGCCGCATGAACACACCGTATCCAATAAGATTTCGCATTTTTCGCCCAATTCAAACGGTAAATCCCACGAACTGGGCGCGGTGCAATTGCCATCACACGGCACATCGCACGGTATGCAGTCGCCGCGCTGATATTTGGCGTAACCGACTGATTGATTTTTGATTTCGCGTAACTCGTTGGCGGCGAAACGACAATGCGCCAAGCGTTTGCGTAACAACAGACAGCCTGAAAACGCGCCGTATCGCCGAATCAAGCGTTTGCCCACGCCCGAACAGCCGCAGCCGCCATACGCCACGCGGTAAGCACAGGCAAAACCTTTGCGTGGCGACCAGTATTTTTGGTAGCCATCAATACATTTTAAAATCAAACGGGTCAGCATATTCAGGCAGCCTGAAAATTAAAAATTTAAATAAAACATAGATTTCGCTAAAAACACAATCGCCAACATTTGTATCAACACCGCCGCGTGTATGTATTTTGACCACGCCACCGTCAGCGTTTGCCGCCGCATTTTGCTGACCGCAATCAAAAAGTGAATGAAAATACTGAATGCCAATGCGATTTTCAACCATAATTGTAGCCCAAACGCGCTGTCAAACGGGTTCAATAAAACCGCCGCATAACGATGTACCATCGCCAAACCCGACAAAAATACCCCCGCCACAATAAACGGCATCACCCGCACCGCACGGCGCGAAATCGCCCGTTCCACTTCACGGCGCGAATCGCGGCTCACGGCTGGGCTGTGTAAAGCACTCAAAATCAAGGCTTCAAAAATCACGCCACCCACAAAAGAAATGGCGCAATACAAATGAATGATGTGGGCAATCGTGTAGCTGTTCATTTCAGGCTGCCTGAAAAATAGGGAAAATAAAAATAGAATTGTAACGGAAATTCAGCGTTCAGGCTGCCTGAAAACATGGTGAGCATTATTTTTTCCGTTTGGCGCGTGGGTGGGTGTCATCATACACTTGCGCCAAATGTTCAAAATCCAATTTTGTGTAAATTTGCGTGGTGGACAAACTTTGATGTCCCAACAATTCCTGCACCGCCCGCACATCGCGTGAAGCCTGCAGCAAATGACTGGCATAACTGTGGCGCAACATATGCGGCGAAATATGTTGATTAGACTGATTTTTTTGTGCCCACGCCGCCAAGCGTTTCGCCATTTGCCGCGTACACAAACGCCGCCCATGTTGGCTGGTAAACAAAGCTGTTTCATCAGCCACCACCACGCGCACCGCCAAATAATCCGCCAATGCCGCCACACTCTGCCGCGTTAAAGGCACTTGCCGTTCACGGCTGCCCTTGCCCGACACCTGCACCCAGCCCGCGTCCAACAATACATCGTCCACATTCAGCGCATACAATTCCGACAAACGCAAACCGCTACCATACAACAATTCCACCATCGCATGGTCGCGTATCTGTAAAGCGTCATCATCGGGCATATCTTGGTCAATCAAATGGTTAATTTTTTCGCGCTCAATCGCTTTGGGTAAACGCTCGGGCGGTTTTGGGGCTTTGAGCGTGGCAACAGGATTCGTGTTCAACAATTGCATATTCAATAAATATTCACAAAACTGTCGCCACGCCGTCAATTTTCGTGCCAAACTACGCGGATGTTGTCCGCGTTGCGACAATTGTTTGAGTGCGCGAACCATGTCTGCCCGCGTGGGTTGCGCGGCGTGGGGGGGCAGCAGATTGGCTAATTCCAACAAATCACGCCGATACGCCGCGAGTGTGTGGGGCGATTTGCCTTGTTGCGTTAATTGCGTTAAATACGGTTCTAATTGCGCTAAAAATGGGTGTAGCATATTGTTTTCAAAATAAATAGGCAGCCTGAAAAGCAGATTGTACCCACTTTCAGGCAGCCTGAAAAACCTAAAAAATAACCCCTTGTTTCAAAAAACAAGGGGCACAAAAGGAACACAAACCACTACCAAAATATTACTCAACACATTGGTAAAACACATTTGCTGTATTGCGTAACTGGTATGGGCGTATAATATAGCAAATAGAAATTATTTGCAAATGCTAATTTCTATTATTTCTAAATAATTTATTAACTATTTGATTTTAATAAAAACTAATTTGCCGCAAACGTATTGCATTGATTGATGTCGCCCGTTTTTAAGCCTTTATCAAACCATGCTTTGCGCTGCGCTGACGTGCCATGCGTGAAAGTATGCGGCACTGCATAGCCTTGAGCGCGTTCCTGCAAACGGTCATCGCCCACCGATTCGGCGGCGTTGTAGGCTTCTTCAATATCGCCCGCTTCAAACAAGCTGTCTTTTTCCGCAAAATGCCCCCACACGCCCGCATAACAGTCAGCCTGCAATTCCAATTTTACCGATAACAGATTGGCTTCTTTTTTGCTAACCCTTTGTTGTGCTTCGCTTACTTTTTGAATGGTACCCGTAACCGTTTGCACATGGTGTCCCACTTCATGCGCCAAGACATAAGCAAATGCCGCGTCGCCTTCTGCGCCCAAATCCTTTTTCATTGTATTGTAAAATGACAAATCAATATACAATTTTTGGTCGGCAGGGCAATAGAATGGACCTACGCTCGCGCTGCCTGCGCCGCAAGCCGTTGAAGTTGCGCCGTTATACAACACCATTTTGGGGGCTTGATAAGTTGCTCCATGTTTTTGGAAATACGCGCCCCACACTTTTTCCGTTTCGCGCAACACCACAGAACTTAATTTTGCCAATTCCTGTTCCTGCGGCGAAGCCTGATAAGGTTGCGATTGCTGTGTTTGTGGCGAACCCGCTTGCTGCACGCCCACCACGCCGCTCAAATCCACGCCATAATACGCACCCACCAACAAAATAATCAAACCCAAAATGCCCACAGGTTTGCCGCTACCGCCGCCACCGCTTGAGCCACGACGGTCTTCTACATTATTACTGCCTTCTCGGTCTTGCCAACGCATAATGAAATCCTTTGCATAATTGAATAAAAGGGAAAATTTCAGTACATGATTCGTGATTGAAAAATTATCGTGTACGGAAAGCGAAAATGAATTTTCAGGCTGCCTGAAAAATATTGATTATACAAGAAAAAAAGCCCAAACAATTTGTTTGGGCTTTTGTAAATCTTGGTGGTCGGAGGCAGGATCGAACTGCCGACACACGGATTTTCAATCCGTTGCTCTACCGACTGAGCTATCCGACCAAGAAAGACGGTATTAAACCATTAAATAAGCCAATTGGCAAGCATGATTTTTCGCTATTTTATTAAACCAATTGTATTATCAAATAATTTTTTCAGGCAGCCTGATAAATGTGTCGCGATAATGTTTCAATTCATCAATGCTTTCCATAATATCGTCTAACGCCTTGTGTGAACCTTTTTTGACGATGCCTTTGTACACGGCTGGGTGCCAGCGTCTTGCCAATTCTTTGAGGGTGGATACGTCTAAATTGCGGTAATGAAAGAATTTTTCCAATTCAGGCATATAGCGCACCATAAAGCGGCGGTCTTGATGAATCGTGTTGCCGCACATGGGCGTGCTGTTGGCAGGCAGCCATGTTTGCATAAAGGCGAGCAATTCGGCTTCCACTTGCGCTTCGGTGTAAGTAGATGATTTGACACGTTCAATTAAACCTGTGCGGGTGTGGGTGTCGGTACACCATTTGTCCATATTGTTCAAAATATCATCGCTTTGATGAATGGCATACACTTCGGATTGCGCCAAAATATTCAAGTCGCTGTCGGTAATAATCATGGCAATTTCAATGATTTTGTCGCTGTCGGGATTTAAGCCCGTCATTTCCATGTCCAGCCAACAGAGATTATTGGGATTTTTCATGTTTTCTTAACTTTCTGATTATTTTATATAAATTTTTAAGGGGCAAGCCGTTCTTTAATCCACACATCGTTTTCTAAACGGTAGCGCACGCGGTCATGCAAGCGGCTGGGTCGCCCTTGCCAAAATTCCACGCAATCGGGCTGCACGATATAGCCGCCCCAATGCGGTGGGCGTGGCACATCAAAGGGGTGGGTTGCGCCAAATAGGGCGGCGCGTTTTAAAATCACGCCTTTATTTTCAATGATTTCGCTTTGATTACTTGCCCATGCACCCACGCGGCTGGTGTAGGGGCGCGTGGCGAAATACGCGTCCGATTCCGCTTCAGGCAGCCTGAACACGCGCCCTTCAATACGGACTTGGCGTTCCAATTCTGCCCAAAAAAAGTTCAGCGCGGCAAAAGGGTTAGTGGACAAAGCGCGACCTTTGCGGCTGTGATAATTGGTAAAGAAAACAAAACCTTCTGTGTTTACTTCTTTCAATAAAACCACGCGGCTGCTGGGTCGCCCTGTGCTGTCCACGCTGGCGACATTCATGGCGGTGGGTTCGGGGATTTCCGCCATCATGGCTTCTTGCAGCCAGCGTTCAAATTGCACGATGGGGTGATTGGCGCACTCATCGGGCGATAACTCCTGTTTACTGTAGTCTTGGCGAATATTGTGTAAATCCATGATGTTAATGTTTTTATTGTAAAAAAGATAATTTTATCATTGATAAGGTTTCTTGTTTATATTAAATTGTTTGATGAATCAAGTATTTAATTTTTCAGGCTGCCTGAATTTTCCGTGCCGCTTCTGCGCCCCAAAACGCTGCTTCTTCAAACACGGAATAGCCACTCAAATCGCTGTGGGCAAAGACGATTCTGGAATGATGATTTCTTAAATTTATCAAAATTTTATCATTTAAATAACCCACTTGTGGCACCGCCATCGCGTGCGCCCGAACCGTCAAATCAATGTGCGAAACGTGTTGCCAAAAACGCTTGCCATACACGGTCAGCAAGTCTTGCGCGGCGATGTCCAGTAAATCGGCTTCATTGGCATTTAATAGCCATTTTCGCACATTTTGTGGCGTATCGTGGTTGAGCGCGGCATAGGCGGTGAACGCGCTGATTTCGGGTTTGGCAAGCCGAATGTCTTGGTGGGTCGCCACCACATAGCCCAAACCACGCGAGCCATAAACCACATTATCCCATGCTAACTCGCTGTTTTTTAGCTCATTTGGGAAACTGTGCAACACGAAATTGCTCACCAACCAAGGTGCGGATTCGGGCAATTTGCCTGTGAAACCATAGCGTTGCGGTTCGGCGATAATCCGCGCGGCAATCATCAATGGTATGGCACAAATTAATTTTTTTGCTTTTATTTCAATGATTTCGCCTGATTGATTGTGGCGCAATACTGCATTCACGCCGTCCGCGTGTTCCACAATTTGCAGGGCGGAAGCGGCAAGGCTTGCAGGCTGCCTGAACGTCCATTCGGCATGATTAGGAAACTGATTGAGTGCTTCTAACTGAATGAATTGTCTGATTTTTTCGGAAAGATGATTCAAGCCATCAGCCCAAGTCAGCACCGCCGCATGGTCGTTGCCACGTGCCGCGAAATAGTGTAAACCCGCAAATGCGGACACCTGTTTTATGCCTTGCCCATAATCGTCTCGGCAGCAATAATCTAAATACCACAATAAGTTAGGCGATGTAAAACCTTGTGATTTGAGCCACGTGGCAAAGGTGAGTGTGTCCAATTCGCGCCATTTGGGGTCGCTGGACGATAGGGCGATGGGAATGGCGAATATTTTGCGTCCATCGCTGCCGTAGGCGTTTTTCAGGCTGTCTATGATTTGGAAAAATCGTTTGCTGTCAGCGTCTTGGATTTGTAAACCATCGTGCCATGTGTTTTGATGGAAAACGCGTTCATCGGGCGCGTGTACCAAATCGGTGTCCTTTAAGACAAGTTTCCCGTCTGGCATTTCGTGTTGCAAAATATTTAAATCACGCAATAATGTTCTCACGTCTTGGCTTTCGCGTGAGGGTTGCGCCAAATAATGTGCGCCTGTGGGGGCTTGAAGGCTGCCTGAAACGGTGTAGGCGGCATTATTGCCATTGCGTTCAAAGCCTTCGGCGATGAGAAAATCGCGTTGCCCCAATTTGTTTAATTGCCATGCGGCGGTCAAAGCTGCCGCGCCGCTCCCCAAAATCAGGATATTACATTGGGCGCGGCGGCTGGGCGTGAGTGGCAATTGGCGGTCGCGTAGTAAATGTCCGAGCGGTAGTCCAACACGATTAATGTGTATGCTGGGCGGACGATTCAGGTGGCGATAACCCAGCCATGACGCACTGGCAGCGGCGGCAAGGGTGGCAGTGTGAGCGAGAAATTGGCGGCGTGTGGGCATGATTCAGATGTCAATAAAATTTAATAAACCATTTATTTTGTTCAATTAAATGGCAATATAAAGTGGGTAATTCAATTTTGCCATTTTCAGGCAGCCTGTAACGGCAAATTTCTTGGGCTTGCTCGTTGAAAATGGCGTATTCGCGGTGTTCGGGCTGGGCTTGGTGGGGCAGAATTTGGGTTTGCCAACTGCCCAATTGTTGGGTGTCGTGTGTGGCTAAATCGTCCAGCCAAGTGCTGTCGGCAACCTGAAACACGCTGCTGTGATGAACACAGGCATATTTGATTTTGTGCCAAACGTGTTTGGCTAAAAAGATTTGGTCGGCGTGGGTGTCGTGCAATTTGGGCGTGTCGCGCAAATACTGCTCCACCCACTCCCGAATGGGGCGCAACAAACCATAACGCGCCCCCCATAATCCCGCCAAAATCACATCTGTATGCCCATAACTATCCCGAATCACATGAAACGGCTTGCCCGAATCCAGCCACGCCACCACCAATTTTTGCTCGCGCCAGCTCAATAAAGAATCCGCATCGCGCATGATGACCACATCATAATCCACCAATTCCAACGCCAAAAATCGCCAAAATGTGCCGCGCCAATGCCCAATTCCATGTTCCGCCGCATGAAATAAACGCGCTCCGTGCGCCGCCAATCGTTGCAAAACCGATGGCGGCACGCTGTCGTCATGGTAAACCAGCACCGTCCAATTCGGATAAATTTGTTGACATAACTGCATGTTAATCAACAAAGTTTCACAATAAACAGGATTGTCGCCATACAAAGAATACGCCAGCGCACAACGCGGCGGCGGCGGTTCTGATAATTCATTATATAAATCAAAAGCCTGTGTCGCATGATTTTGGGCAGCCTGAAAATCCTGCTGCCGCAAAACATTGCTCGGCAAGCTGTGAATTTCCGCCAAACGGCTGTGTAAATACGCCAAATGTTTTTTATTTTGCGAATGTGCCAGCGCGTGTTCAAAACATTGCGCGGCGTAGGCAAATTTATGGTGCGCGTATAATTGTTCTCCCCAATCAATCAGTTGGTAACTTTTTCGCTGCTGAACATGTGGTAATGTGCCGTGTAGCACCGTTTGCCCATTATTTTGCGTACTGGCGTGTTGGGAAAATTGGGCAATCAGTTCAGGGATTAATGCCCAATTTTGTTGGGCGATGGCAAGTTCAATTGGGTGCATATTGGGTGGGTGCTAGGTGGAAAAATTTAGATTATGCCAATTAATCATCACAAAATAAATGTGGGGCGTGTGATGTGGCGAATTTTGCGTGATTCATGTAGGGTGCGTACCACGCACCAAATCCTTTAAATCATTGGATATTCGGTGCGTAATATGCATCTTACATAAATGGTGTGGTAGGCTTTCAGGCTGCCTGAAAATCCCATTTTTTTATTTGTCAATTCAATTTATTTTCACCGTTGTATTTTCGTAAAATACGCCCAATTGGATTTTTGGGAAATTATCCTGTGGATAAGTACACAAATTCATGTTTTCAAAAATAAAAAAATCTTCAGGCAGCCTGAAAAAAGCTGTGGATAACTTGAATGACCGAGCAAGTTATCCACAGGCAAAAAGGCTAAAATCGCCAACTTATCCACACGCTGATTTGAATTTCCGCTATAATTAAACAGTCTATCGCCCCCGTTTTTGTGTACAAACGTAAGGTGTTGAATAGTCATAGAATAACCCACAAGAGACCGTCATGATTTTAGCCGATTTTTGGGCGCAAACCCTGCGCCGCCTGCATTCTGAATTGAGCGAACAGCAGTTTAATCTTGCCATCGCCCCGATTACCGTGGGCGAGGAAGGCGGTGCGTGGGTGATTTATGCCAAAAATCAGTTTGCAGTCAATTTGTTACGCTCCCAGTATGCCGCGAAATTGGCGGCGATTCGCGCCGAAATTGCGCCCAATGCGCCCGAGTTGGCGTATAAAGTGGGCGTGGGCATGCGCTATGAAATGGCAGATGAAGCCGTTTCAGGCAGCCTGCCTGTGGATAAGTTGGCAAAGGAAGAAGCCACACACGCATTTTTAGACAGCCTGAAACTGGAAAATCCACCAAAAAAACAATCTTCTATTAAAAAACATGCTGCGCCTGTGGATAACTTTCCCCAGCGACAAGTTTTTGAATTATTAGACGATGTAGCTGTGGATAAGTCCAGCAAACGCAAAACCAGCGATTCAGGCAGCCTGAAAACCGCCGACAAACCACCCAGTAAACGAAAATCCGCAGAAAAAACCAGCACAAAATCGTCTAAACGCTCGGTATTGGGTGCTTTGGGCAATCTGCCTTTGGTGAGCGATATTGATGTGCCGATTGAAGACATGTTTGAATTAACCGAAACCGTCGCGCCGCCCGAAACCAAATCCGCACCCAAACGCAAACACACCACCGCGCAAGATATTTTGGCAGAGCGCATGAATAATTTGCGCCCCAGCAAAAAATCAGAAAAACCATCTAGCGAACCATCGTCCAGCCCCAAAAAAACCAATACCAAAACCCCAGCCATTGAAGCCGCCAAAGCCAAAGAGGGTGCAGAACAACGCCATGTCCTGACCAATTTGTCGCCCGAATACACGTTTGACACTTTGGTGGAGGGCAAGGGCAACCATTTGGCGGCGGCGGTGGCAAAAAGCATTGCGGAAAAACCGGGCGACAGCATGTACAATCCCTTTTTCGTGTATGGCAGCACGGGTTTGGGGAAAACGCATTTGGTTCAAGCCATTGCCAATGAATTTTTGCGGCTGAACCCAAAAGCACGGGTGCGCTATATGCACTCCGATGAATATCTGAAAACTTTTATGACCACCGTGCGCAATAAAACATGGGATTCGTTTAAGCAACAGTATTTGCATTATAACTTATTGATTATTGACGATATTCAGTTTATTCAAGGCAAAGACCGCACAATGGAAGAATTTTTCTTCCTGTTTGAACATTTTCATTCGCGCAATCAACAAATTATTTTGACTTGCGACCAATTGCCCAGCAGTTTGGAAAACATGGAAAAACGCTTGGTGTCCCGATTTTCGTGGGGCATGACGATTAAATTGGAACCGCCCGAATTGGAAATGCGCGTGGATATTTTGGAGCGCAAAGCGGCGATGGTGGGCGTTACCTTGTCGGAAGACGCGTCCATGTTTATCGCGCAAAATGTGAAACAAAATGTGCGCGAATTGGAAGGCGCGCTCAATCGCGTGTTGGCGCGTTGCCGTTTTGAAAAGCGCAACACGATTGATTTGGATTTGGCAACTGAAGCCCTGCAAGACATTGTTACCAATAATCATAAGGGGGTAACGGTGGAATTGATTATGAAAGCGGTGGCGGATTTTTATCATTTGCGTATCAGTGATTTATTGGGCAAAAAGCGCACGCGTAATATTGCCCGCCCGCGCCAAATGGCGATGGCGTTGTCCAAAGAATTGACCAATATGAGTTTGCCTGCGATTGGCGACGCATTTGCGGGGCGCGACCACACGACCGTGTTACACGCCATCAAAACCATCACGAAATTGCGTGTTGATGACCCAGAATTGGGTTTGGAATATGAAAAATTATTGTCTTTGGCACAGGATAAAGCTGGATAAGGTTTGATTGTGTCATTCAGATTTTTTCAGGCTGCCTGAAACCCCAAATTTAACTCAAAAAAGATAAGGAAATTGAAATGCTTATTTTACAAACCGACCGCGACAGCTTATTAAAACCCTTGCAAGCGGTAACAGGCATTGTGGAACGCAAACACACTTTGCCGATTTTGTCTAATGTGTTGCTGGAAAGCGTGGGCGGCAAAATTCAATTGTTGGCGACCGATTTGGAAATTCAAATTCACACGCACGGCGCAGACAATGACGCGGGCGATTTCCGTTTGACCACCAACGCCAAGAAATTACAAGATATTTTACGCGCCTTGCCCGACAGCGCGATTGTGCAATTGGATTGGGCAGACAATCGTTTGACTTTGAAAGCGGGTAAATCGCGTTTTAATTTGCAAACGTTGCCTGCGGAAGATTTCCCCACCATGAGCGTGGGCGAAACTACGCAGGCTGCCTTTTCGCTGACGCAAGAAACCTTGAAAAACATGATTTCGCAAGTGCAATACAGCATGGCAGTGCAAGATATTCGCTATTATCTCAATGGTTTACTCATGCAGGTGGAGAGCGGCCAATTGCGTTTGGTGTCCACCGATGGGCATCGTTTGGCGTATTCGGCGACCACGATTGAATCGGATTTGGCGAAAACGGAAGTGATTTTGCCACGTAAAACCGTGTTGGAATTGAATAAATTATTGAATCAGCCCAATGAAATGGTGGAAATTGAATTATTGGGCAACCAAGTTCGTTTCAAATGCAATGATACGGTGATTATCAGTAAAATCATTGACGGTAAATTCCCTGATTATAACCGTGTGATTCCATTGGATAATGAGAAAATTTTTGTGATTTCGCGCACGGATTTATTGGGTGCTTTGGAGCGTTCGGCGATTTTGGCGAATGAGAAATTTAAGGGCGTAAAATTGTTTTTGTCGGCGGGTTTGCTGCGCGTGTCGTGTACCAATAGTGAGCAGGAAGAAGCCACCGAAGAATTGGAAATTGCGTATCAAGGCAATGATTTAGAAGTGAATTTTAATATTAGCTATTTGACCGATGTGTTGCGTAATTCGCATAGCGATGATATGCAATTGGCGTTTGGCGATTCCAGCAAATCCACTTTATTTACGATTCCGAATGAAGCGAATTTTAAATATGTGGTAATGCCGATGCGGATTTAAATATTTTTCAGGCTGCCTTGTTGTACCATAAAATAACCGTAGGGTGCGCCGTGCGCACCGAATTACTTGAAATAATTGAAAATATGATAGCAAATTTGGTGCGTATGGCGTACCCTACATGAATTTTTATCGCATATGGAAAGGCAGCCTGAAAACCCCATTCTCCCAGTTTTATCAACAAAAAGGACTTTATGATGTGGAAACAATCTCTTATTGCGCTGGTTATGGCGTGTTCGCTAACGGGCTGTAAAGGTGGTGGTGTAGATGATGTGGTTCATTTAATCAGTGGTTTGATAAAATTGGTGAAACTGGGTTCGTCATCGGATTCTAATGCCAACGCGGAGCAACACAATTTTGTGCAAGCACCTGCGCCCGAAACCATGACCGTTGTGCCACCCAAATACGCACCCGAAATTTTGAATGCGACCGCGAAAACCTACCGTTCCCCGATTAAATACAAAAAGGGTACACCGCGCACGATTTATTTTGACGCGGAAGGCAAATTGATTCCCGCCGCAGTCAAAGGCGGTTATTTGCGCCAATTTTTAGGCAAAACCGCCGATGGGCGCGAAGTGGCGCAAGATTTTTATGACGATGGTTCGCCACAAACTTCGCCGTTTATTTTCCGTCAAGGCGCGGACACGAATAGTTTTGACAGCAGCATGACCGATGGTTGGTTATTGAATTTTGCGCGTTCGGGCGAATTGAGTGGCGTGGCGGAATATAAAGATGGTAAATTGTTTGGCGTGTCCAGTCATTATCAAAATCAGCAGTTGGTGGCGCAAATGGGGAATGTGGGCGATGCGAATGTGATTTGGCTGTTGTATCCAAATGGCACGGTTAAAGCGCAAGTGACGGAAAATCCAAAAAATAACAATAATGAAATTTTGGCATTCCGTGAAGACGGTTCGGCATTGGGTTCATTGCGTTTCAGGATAGAAGGTGATAAGCCTGTGGGGGCAATGGCGTTGTGGCACAGTGATGGTCGCAGTGTTGAGAGTCTCAATGATGATGGGAAGGAAATTGGGCAGCAATTCCAAGCAGTATTGAAGCAATTGCCCAATGAAGTCCAAGCATTAGAAGAATAATCTCAATATTTTCAGGCAGCCTGAAAGCGTAAAATAGGTTTTTTAGGCTGCCTGAAGTATTTTTGTTTTATTTAAAGATTTGAATTTGAATATGAATAAGAAAAAAATATACACCATCGTAGCCGTGTTAATATTGGCGGTGGGTGGTGCTGGGGCAACTTGGTTGGCAAAATCGGAAAAATCCAATGGTTTGGCGGGCAGCGTGAAGCATTTTGCAGGCAAATTGATTAGCCAAGCCGCGCCGCAAGCCAGCGAAATTGCCTTGCGCCTACCCATCGTGTCGCCCGAAGAATTGGCTTTGACCGCGCAAACTTATGTGCGCCCACAGCCACATACGCCCATGCCCATTCAAACTTTGTATTTTTATTCCGATGGCAAGGCGGCGAGTGCGGCGGATAGCGGTGGATTTTACCGTGAAATATTCGGCAAAACAGCCGATGGGCGTTTGATGGTACAAGATTTTTATCAGGACACGAAATTGCCACAAACATCTGTTTTGATTTTAAAAAATGGCAGCGATGGTCGTAATTTTACCACAGGGGAATTGGACGGGCGCAATATCTGGTTTGGCAAAGATGGCAGCCTGCATTCGGTGGCAGACTATGCGAATGGGGCGATTCAGGGTGCGCAGGTTTTTTATCGGGATAAGCAATTGGTGGGGGCGGTGATGGATAAAAAAATGCTGGTTTTTCATGATGATGGTAAAATTTTGGCGGTGGTGGAAAATGATTCGGACGACCAGTCGGTTGTGAAAACAACTTTGTTTCGTGCCGATGGTTCGGCTTTGGTGCAATCGCGTATGCGGGGCGAAGAGCAGGTGTTGAGTGCGGCGGCGTGGCGCAATGATGGTTCGCAAATACGCAGTCGGGGCGATTTGGAACACGCCATGCAGGAAAGTTTGCCTTTGGGCAAACGGGCGGATACGGTTTTGCGTTTAATGCACGAGTAGGTTTTCAGGCTGCCTTTCAGTACACGACAAAAAATCGGACGACCTGTTTTGGGTTTGAAAAATAGTCCAAAGTTGCCATCATCAACATGGCGGCTTTGGCAAGCTGCTCCAAACCAACGCGAAAGATGCTTTG
>NZ_JQKH01000050.1 GCF_000745955.1 Alysiella crassa DSM 2578
CATGACTCGGTGTCGCATCGCGTTCCCAAGCAAGATATTGTTTTAAATCGTCAATATTGTTACTCAAAAAGCGGTCTATATCACGAAAGCTTTTTGCACCACCCATTATCGCAATCACAATGGCTGTTAATAATTTAGCTTGCGCGTAACGTTTACCTTCGCTGCGTCTTTTGTCTTCAATTTCTGAAAAGTAGGTTTCCAAAGTTTGCATGGTCAAATTACCGTTAGTTTAACTTTATCATTTTACACCAAAAGAACTTGGCAGGTCTGAGCCAATGCCCGATGCCGCGCCTGTAATCGCCGCGACTTTGCCTTCTTAAAGATACGGGGTTAAATGCCGTCATTTTCTTACTCCTTGTTGTTTGTCGTGAAATATTGTGTCATGGCAACCATGTCATCTTAATAAAAGTTTACATTTTCAGCAAGCCATTATTTTCAGGTAGCCTGAAAGCGATTTATTCAACAAATTCAAATGAATCCAAATGAATGTAAAGCGCGGTTTCGTTGGACTGAATTGTCTGTTAAAATCGCGGATTATTTTGATTTTGAAACTAGGATTTTGACATGATTGAATTTGCCTACGCAAACGCTGCCGCACCTGCCGCAACCAATGGTTTGATGAATTTTCTTCCCATGTTGCTGGTGATTGCAGTGATGTGGTTTTTGATGATTCGCCCACAGCAAAAAGCGGAAAAACAACGCCGTGCCATGGTGGCTGCGCTGAAAAAAGGCGACCGTGTATTGTTGTCATCAGGTTTGTATGGACGTGTGGTGCAGGCTGGTGAAACGATTGTGAAAGTGGATTTGGGCAAAAATTTTGTGGTGGAAGTGAATGTGAATGCCATCGCTGCCAAAGTAGATGACCACAGCACCGAAACCGCCGAAAAAAGCGAATAATCATGCCGCTTGGAAGTAAAATTTTGTAAACAAAACAAGCCGATACAGAAAAATGTATCGGCTGTCTTTGCTTTTTATTTTCAGGCTGCCTGAAAACCGATTTTATCTCTTTTCAACTTATTGGGGGTTCTGATGAACCGTTATCCACTTTGGAAAAATCTGCTGATTTTATTTATTATCGCGCTGGCGTTTATTTACACGCTGCCGAATTTTTATGGCGTAACGCCCGCTATTCAAATTTCCACTAATCGTCAATCTTTGGCGATTAACGAAGAAACCGAAAAACGCGTGGCGGCTGCTTTGCAACAAGCCAATATTCAACACGATGGCATGTTTATCGCTTCAGGCAGCCTGAAAGTGCGTATGTCGGACGCGAGCAAAACCATTTCGGCGCGTGATGCGATTGATGGTGCTTTGGGTGAAGGCTATATTGTTGCCCAAAACCAAATCGCCAATAGCCCCGAATGGCTGGCAAAAATCAATGCCAATCCCATGTTTTTGGGTTTGGACTTGCGCGGCGGCGTGGAATTTATCATGCAAGTGGACATGAAAGCCGCATTAGACAAAACGCTTGACCGCTACGCTGGCGATATTCGCCGCGAATTGCGTAAACAAAAAATTCGCGTGGGCAATATCCGCAAAACGCAAAACAGCGTGGTCGTGCCATTTCAAGATAAGGCGGATTTGGACAAAGCCTTTCCTGAATTGAAAAAATTGTTTGATGGCATGAATTTGACGGCTGATGAAAATACTTTGACTTTGACACTGCCTGAAGAATTACTCACGCAAATTCGCAATGACGCGGTCAAACAAAACATTACGACTTTACATAATCGTGTCAATGAATTGGGGACTTCTGAACCTGTGATTCAACAAGCAGGCGCAGACCGCATTATGGTACAAATTCCCGGTATGACCGACACCGCCAAAGCCAAAGACATCATCGGGCGCACCGCCACGCTGGAAGTGCGTATGGTGGAAGAAAATCCTAATGCTGATTCAAGTACTTATGAAGTGCTGCCCGACCGCGAAGGCAGACAATTGCCCATCAGCAAACAGGTGGAATTGACAGGCGACAACATCAATTCCGCCCAAGCCAGCTTTGACGACCACACCAAACGCCCAGCCGTTTCCTTGAGTTTGGACAGCACAGGCGCGTCTATTTTTGGCGATTTGACCACCGCCAACACAGGCAAACGCATGGCGATGGTGTTGATTGACCAAGGCAAAGCAGAAGTGATTACCGCGCCGACCATCAATGAACCGATTACAGGTGGTCGCGTACAAATTACAGGCATGGCAAATACTGCCGAAGCCAATGATGTGTCCTTGTTGTTACGCGCAGGCTCGCTGGCTGCGCCGATGGAAATTATCCAAGAACGCACCATTGGACCCTCTTTGGGCGCGGAAAATATTGCCAAAGGCATTAATTCTACCGTGTGGGGTTTTGTGGTGGTAACGCTGTTTATGGTGGTTTACTATCGCTTTTTTGGTTTCTTGTCGTCCATTGCTTTATCAACTAATTTGTTGTTTTTATTTGGTATTTTGTCATCATTACAAGTTACGCTGACTTTGCCAGGGATTGCGGCGATGGCTTTGACTTTGGGCATGGCGATTGACTCCAACGTATTGATTAACGAGCGGATTCGTGAAGAATTGCGCGATGGGCAAAAACCACAAGTTGCCATCAAAGAAGGTTTTGACCACGCGTGGGACACGATTTTGGACTCCAACTTAACGTCTTTCATTGCGGGCGCGGCATTGCTGATTTTTGGTTCGGGCGCGGTGCGTGGTTTTGCGATTGTGCATTCTTTGGGGATTGTTACGTCCATCGTGTCATCGGTGGTCGTGTTCCGTGCAATGGTCAATTTGTGCTACGGCAAACGCCGTAAATTACAAGGTTTGTCTATTGGCGTGTCCTATCCTGCCGTTGTGGACAAAGAAGTGAAGGAATAATTATGGAACTGTTTCGGTTTAAACGCGATATTCCGTTTATGAGTTATGGGAAATTGACGACTTTTTTCTCATTGCTGACATTTATTTTGGCGGTTTTTTTCTTGGTAACACGCGGCTTGAATTATTCGGTGGAATTTACAGGCGGCACGCTGATGGAAGTGGAATACCAGCAACAAGGCGCGGATTTGGACAAAGTGCGACATAATTTGGAAAGTCTCGGCTTGGGCGAAATTCAAGTTCAGGCTTTGGGTACGAATAAGCACATCATGATTCGCTTGCCCAACAAATCTGACATTCCATCAGCGCAATTATCCAATCAAGTGATGGAAAAATTAAAAGCCGACCGCAGCGATGCGAGTTTGCGCCAAGTAGAATTTATCGGTCCATCGGTGGGCGAAGAGTTGGTGAGCAATGGTTTGCTGGCAATTGGCATGGTGTGTATTGGGATTATTGTCTATCTGTCCATGCGCTTTGAGTGGCGATTTGCGCTGTCGGCGATTATTGCCAATATGCACGACGTGGTGATTATTTTAGGCTGTTTTGCGTTTTTCCGTTGGGAATTTTCGCTAACGGTGCTGACGGGCGTGTTAGCCGTGCTGGGTTATTCGGTGAATGAGTCGGTGGTCGTGTTTGACCGTATCCGCGAGAATTTCCGCAAAGGCAGCCTGCGAAATCACAGCGTGCCTGCCGTGATTGACAACGCGATTACCGCCACAATGGGGCGTACCGTGATTACGCATGGTTCTACCGAAGCGATGGTATTGGCGATGTTGATTTTTGGTGGCGCGGCATTGCATGGTTTTGCGATGGCATTGACGATTGGCATTGTGTTTGGCATTTACTCGTCTGTGTTGGTCGCAAGCCCATTGTTGCTGATGTTTGGCTTGAACCGCGACAATGTGATGAAAATGAACACCGAAAAAGAAGAGATTGTCGTGTAACACAATATTCAGGCAGCCTGAAACCTTTGCAAACCCCCTAAAATTTGATTTTTAAAAAATTTAATATTTTGAATTTTAAGAAATTTATTTTTCAAAAAAGTTCAAAAAATGGGGGGTTGCAAAGGTTTCAGCCTGAAAAAATTTTTCAGGCTGCCTTTCAATACACGACACAATTTCTGTAGGGTGCGTACCACGCACCCTACGTCTGACAGTACACGACAAAAATGTTCAGGCAGCCTGAAAGCTCAAACCATTTGAATTTAAAAATATTTTTGTTTGGCTTACTTTTCCAAAAAGTAAGTCGCCGCGCGGCGACAGAGCGCACGCCGTAGGCAACCTATACTTTCAGGCTGCCTGAATTTTATTCCCCGCTCAAATCCGAATGTTTCAAGGCTTCAAATTTCGCTTTCATGGTTGGATTTTTGCGCGTTAATTTTTTGACTGACAAATCTTCCGCCTTATTATTCGCCAAACGCAAATTATTCTGCGAAGACAATAAATCCGCTTTCGTTTTTTCTAATTCTTTGATACTTTTGTCAATATGCTCAATTGCGGTGGCGAATTTTTCGCTCGCCAAACGATAATTGCGGTCAAAACCCGCTTTAAAATCATTCAGCTCATTTTCAAAATTCGTAATATCAATATTTTGCGCGCGCATATGGGCAATTTCCTGCTTGTATTGCAAAGCGTTCAACGCCGCATTCCGCAACAGTGTAATCATCGGAATAAAAAACTGCGGGCGCACCACATACATTTTTTCATAGGCATAGGAAACGTCCACAATCCCATTATTATACAAATCGTTATCCGTTTCCAGTAGTGACACCAGCACCGCATACTCACAATTTTTTTCGCGGCGGTCTTTGTCTAATTCCTTGAAAAAATGCTCATTTTTTTTCTTGGTTGCCGTTTCATCGTTCTCATTTTTCATTTCAAACATAATGGAAACAATTTCCGTGCCACTTTCGTCCATTTCCCGATAAATATAATCGCCCTTGCTGCCTGAACGCGCGTCATTGTCTTTAAAAAATAAGGCTTTAGGAAATGCAGTCGCCCGAATCTGATTAAACGAAATTTCACAATGCTGCTCCAAACTTTCGCCCAACATTTTGGTGGATTGTTTCGCCTTAAAATCTTTGTAGAATGCGATTTCCGTATCTTTTTGTTTTAACTGGATTTCGTATTCATTTTGCAATTTTTGTTGCAACAATTCCATTTGCGATTTTTGCAAATCCATTTGCGATTTCAATAAGGTAACTTCTTGTTCTTTCGCCGATTTGGTTTCCAATAATAAATTTTGCGTTTCCATTTTTTGCAATTGCAATTGATTTTGCAAAGCGGCTTTTAATTCGCGTAATTCATTGTCTTTGCTTAATAATTCCTGTTGGTAGTGGCTGGCGGTTTCCGCTTTGTGCAATTCCAATTGTGCCTGAATCTGCGCTTTCAATTCGCGCAATTCCGCGTCTCGTTGAGCCAATTCCTGCCGCAACGCCGTTTCCGCCTGTGAAATCGCCAAACGGCTGTCGCTTTCATGGCTGTGCAATTTGGCTTGCAATTGCGTGATGTGTTGCTCTTTTTCCGACAAGGCAGCCTGAAATTGGCTGTGCGCCTGCGCCTTTTCCAAAGACAAATCGCTTTGGTATTTTTCTTTTATTTGATTGATTTGTTTGTGAATTTCCTGTTCAAATTCACGGGTACGCACTTGATTTTGAATATCGGCGTAGCTCGCTTCGTCAATCGTGAATGCGGTTTGGCAATGGGGGCATTTGATGTCGTGCATATTTTTTCCTTAAAAATCAATAAATAGGCAGCCTGAAAACATTTTCAGGCTGCCTGATGGTGAATAATTAAACCGCCGCGTCTGCGCGTTCACCCGTGCGAATGCGGATAACGTCTTCTACGGGCAAGACAAAAATTTTGCCATCGCCGATTTTGCCTGAACGCGCCACTTCCACAATCGCTTCCACCGCACGCTCCACCAAATCGTCTGACAACACAATTTCCAATTTCACTTTCGGCAGAAAATCAACGGCATACTCCGCGCCGCGATACACTTCCGTGTGTCCTTTTTGGCGACCAAAACCTTTTACTTCGGTAACGGTCATGCCCGTGATGCCCATTTCCATCAAGGCATCGCGCACATCGTCCAATTTAAAGGGTTTGATGATGGCTTCAATTTTTTTCATACTATAACTCCTTCAGTTTACAAGAGAAAAATATTCAGGCAGCCTGAAAACTTATTTCAAATCCACCAAATCATATTTCAGCCAGCCCAACAGATTTTCTTTGACCAAATCAGTCAGCGCGTCCAACCATTCCGCATTCGCATTCAAACAGGGAATGTAGTTATACGCTTCGCCGCCTGCTTCGTGGAATTCTTCGCGTCCTGCGATGGCGATTTCTTCCATTGTTTCCAAACAATCGCTCACAAAACCAGGACAAATCACATCTAATTTTTTTACTCCTTGTTTTGGCAATGATTTAAATAAGGCTTGTGTGGATGGTTCAATCCATTTATCTTTACCAAATTGGCTTTGGAAAGAGACGATATAATCGTTTTGGCTCAAACCCAATTTCTCCGCCACCAATTTGGCGGTGGCGTGGCATTCGTGCGGATACGGGTCGCCCAATTTGTGTTGGCGCAAGGGAATGCCGTGAAAACTGAACATTAATTTGTCGCCTGCGCCGTGTTGGGCGCGGTAATTGCGAATTTGGTTCGCCAAAGCATTCACATAACCTTCGTGATTGAAAAAGCGCGACACGGTGCGTACCGACATTTGATTGCGCTGTTTGGCTAATTCTGCCAAAACTTTATCTACTGCCGCCGCCGTGCAACTGGCTGCGTATTGAGGATAAAGCGGCACCACCAGCAAACGCCCCACGCCAGCCGCTTTTAATTTTGCCACCATTTGCGGCACAGACGGCTCGCCATAAGTCATCGCGTATTCAATAAACACGGTGTCGGGCAAACGTTCGCGCAAACCAGCCGTTTGTTTTTCGGTAAACACTTGCAAGGGTGAACCTTCTTTTAGCCACACGCGTTCATAATTTTCCGCCACCACTTTGGGGCGCAAAGGCAACACAATGCCGTGCAAAATTGGATACCAAATGGCTTTTGGCAACTCCACCACGCGTTGGTCGCTTAAAAATTTCCGCAAAAAAGGTTTTACCGCTTCGGGTTTAGCTTGCGTGGGCGTGCCTAAATTGAGCAGCAATACGCCAATTTTATTTTGCTGTTCAAATGAAATTTCGGGTTCAATATTAAATTGGTTGAGTAATGACATAATGTGTATTTGATTAATTAATTTAATGATTTGGGAGAATGAGTTTTCAGGCTGCCTTACAGTACACAGCAAAACGCATGTAGGGTGCGTATTACGCACCAATTTGCCAGTCATTTGAATGCTTTGGTGCGTGGTACGCCCCCTACATTTTGCTTGTTGGCAAGAATTGTCGTGTACCGAAAGGCTGCCTGAATAGTTTACAAATCAATGGCAGGCAAATCCATTGCCAACACCATTTCCGTTTGTTTGGCGCGGAAATCGGCGAGTTTTTGTGCCAATTCCGCGTCCTGATTTGCCAATAAGGACACAGCAAACAAAGCCGCATTTGCCGCTCCTGCTTCGCCAATGGCAAAAGTTGCCACAGGCACACCTTTTGGCATTTGCACGATGGACAATAGGGAATCTTCGCCGCGTAAATATTTGCTGGGTACAGGCACGCCCAAAACGGGCAAAGTGGTTTGGCTGGCGACCATTCCAGGTAAATGCGCTGCGCCACCAGCCCCCGCGATAATGGCTTGTAAGCCTCGTTCTTTTGCCGATTTGGCATATTCAAACATCAAATCGGGTGTACGGTGTGCCGATACCACTTTGGCTTCATACGCCACGCCAAATTGTTCCAAGAAATGTGCGGCGTGTTGCATCACGTTCCAATCGCTGTTGCTGCCCATGATGATGCCGATTTTAATCATTGGCTTATCCTTGTAAAAATAGGGAAAGATGGGCAAATTGTAGTGTTTTTTTGTCTGATTGTGTGGATTTATTTTCAGGCTGCCTGAAACATTGCTTTTGCGATATAATTTATTAATTACATCTCACTACATGGAGCTTACATCATGAATGATTTTCGCCGCGCCTTTATCGTGTCCGACCGTACGGGGATTTCTGCTGAAAACATGGCGGGGGCGTTGTTGGAGCAATTTCCGAATGTCAAAATTCGCCAATATCTGCGCCCATTTATTGACAGTGAAACCAAAGCAATTGATTTGATTAAAGAAATTCAAGCTTTTTACGATAAAGATGGTGTCCAGCCCATTGTGTTTGCTAGTATTTCCAATGATGAAATCAGCCATTTGGTGCAAACTGCGCCCGCGTTGCATTTGAGTTTTTTTGACGCATTTTTAGGTGTGTTGGAGCAGGAATTGGGGACAAGGGCACAACATTTCACACGTAGCCGTGTCAATAATGTGGAGCGTTATGATGCGCGTATGGAAGCGGTGAATTTTGCGTTAAATCATGATGATGGCTCGTCAGACGTGGACATGAAAGAAGCTGATGTAATTTTAATGGGCGTGTCGCGTTCGGGCAAAACGCCAACGTGTTTGTATTTGGCTTTGCAATATGGCATTCGGGCGGCAAACTATCCGCTCACGCCTGATGATTTGGGTAATCCCGAATTGCCACGCATGGTCAAACCGTATAAAAACAAATTATTTGGTTTAACCATTGAGCCAGAACGCCTACACCATATCCGTCAAGAACGCCGTGCCAATTCTACCTATTCGCACATCAATACCTGCAAACAGGAAGTGGCAGACGCGCAAGCCATGTTCCGCCGCTACAGTATTCCATTTGCCAATACGACCCATAAATCGGTGGAAGAATTGGCGGTGCATATTATGCAAGAGTGTAAATTAAAACGTAAATTTTAATTTTTAAAATAAAAAACACGTTAATTCAGTTAATTAACGTGTTTTTTGTTTTCAGGCAGCCTGAAACGGCAAATATACATCAAAACGGGTAGATTTCCCTTCATATTGATACGCAGGTTTCACGCCACACAAAAATTCGCCCAAACGCGGACGTTTGACCACCACCCGTTTTTTTGCCACCGTCCGCGCTGCAGTGAACAATTGCTCATCGTCATTGCATTGAGGCTGCCCGACCAGTTCGTGAAAATACGCCATTTCTTTTTTTACGGCGGCGGATTTTTGTCGTTCGGGATACATGGGGTCTAAATACACCACGTCTGGTTTGCCGAATTGTGCGGCGTGTTCAGTAAATAAATCTGCGGCGTTGCCGTGAATTAATTGAATATTTTGCACAATCTCTGCAATTTCAGGCTGCCTGAACGCGCGCGCCACGCCATCTATCAACAAAGCAAACACCGCCGCATGGCGTTCAAACGTGCGTACTTGTAAACCCAAACTTGCCAACACAAAACTGTCTCGCCCCAAACCGCCTGTCGCGTCCCAAACGGTGGGTTGGCTGGTGTGGTTTACCGCTTTGCCAATCAGTTCACCGCCGCCTTTGGTGCGCCGATAATGTGCCGCGCCGCCTGCAAAATCTACGCACACCCGCCCCTTTTCGCCCGCTTTTGCCAAAGACAAGATTTCATCATCATATAATAAGTACACACCATTTTCAGGCAGCCTGAACGCGGTGGCGTAGTTTGCCAAATGTGGGGGTAGGGCGGTTTCGTGATTTAAATAGATAATGGTTTCATTCATACAATTGTGTTTTCCAAAAAATTATTTCAGGCTGCCTGAATAAGCCTGTTTTGCCAACGCCAATACCGCCGCTTCATCTAATTCCCCCCATTCAGCCTCCCCAAGCGGGTGAACACCCACCACATCTTTACGCAACACCAAACCATACACCGCCGCCCCGTGCGGCAACCAACGATTGCCCACCAATTCCAAAAAGCCCAATTTGTCCACCACCATTTGCGAATTAATCGGCGGCAAATAATTCATAAATCGCCCCCGTTCAATTTGCCAACCCATAGATTCCATTAATTTTTTACTTTCCGCCAAAGACAGGCAGCCTGAAATATCCAAAGCCCCCAATCGCCACCACGAATGCCGATTAAAACCCGTCAAAATCAAACGCCCATTCGGTTTCACAATCCGCCACATTTCCGCCAACCACAATTCGGGCGCGTCCACACAATCCAAAGTGTGCGCTGCCACCACACAATCAAAAGTTTGCATTTGCCACGGCGTGCGCTGATGTTCTGCCAACACATCGGCGGGCAACACATGATTTTGCCACCAACACGCACATTTTTCAGGCAGCCTGAAATCACCCACGTTTAAACCCACCCGCAGCACCGTTTTAGGCTGCTCATTATTTAAATTTAGCTGAATAAAATCAAACTCTTGGTTTTTTAAATATCGCCCCAAAGGCGTGTCATTCAGCCAATTATTCAAATCCTGATAAACCATCAAAACCCCTTGTAACACAGTTTACGTTCAACAATCTGTCTCATTTGGCATACAAATTGCTTTTTTATTTTAAAATTCTGGTAAAAAAAACCTATGTGTCATCATTTTACCGTATTATCCGATTGACACATAAACTATAAAACCTTACGATTATGTTATCTAACAAATTTCCTTGCATTGTGCAATTTTTAACCACTATGAAAACATTTAAATCACTCGCGATTGCCGTTAGCAGTCTCTGCGTAATCCCCAGCGTTGCCCATGCGAAAAACGTGTCCAACGATGCAGGTATGGCAATGATGCGATTGAACGCATCTGCATTGAGCGATGAAATTAAGTACGATAACCATCGTGCTGATACCAAACGAACACACGGTGGCAGCGTTTGGAGCAGTTTGCGCAACGATTTCCGTATGTCGGAAGTGAATGCCAATCTCGTTCGCAGCCACGAATACAAATTTGCGACCAACAGTGCTTATTTCAACCGCACACTCAATCGCAGTCGCCCCTATATGTACCACATCGTGCAAGAAGTGAAAAAACGCGGTATGCCAGCCGAAATTGCGTTGCTGCCGTTTATTGAAAGCGCGTATGTAACCAAAGCCAATTCCCATGTTGGCGCATCAGGTTTGTGGCAATTTATGCCTGCCACAGGTCGTCATTATGGCTTGGAGCAAACACCATTATATGATGGTCGTCATGATGTGTATGCTGCTACTGATGCAGCATTGAATTATTTGCAATATTTGTATGGGTTATTTAATGACTGGTCATTGGCATTGGCGGCGTATAACTGGGGTGAAGGCAATGTAACCCGCGCCGTACGCCGTGCACAAGCATCGGGTATTGCACCTACCTATGAAAATTTAAAAATGCCTGCCGAAACACGTAATTATGTACCCAAATTATTGGCGGTACGTAATTTGGTACGTAGTCCGCAGTCATTTGGTTTGACGCTGCCTGAAATTGCCAACGCGCCTTATTTCAAAGCCGTAACCGTGAACAATCCTGTGGACATCATGGCGGCAGCACATTTGGCGAATATTTCCGAAAGCGAATTTTTGGCATTGAACCCAGCATTTAAAACACCTGTGTTTATCCCCAAACACGGTCGCAAAATGCTTTTGCCTGTGGAATCAGCCAAAACATTTGAAGCCAATTACAAAAACAATAACGGTGGCTCATTGCTGTCATGGGACGTGTTTACACCCAACTACAGCATGACGGTGGCTGAAATTGCCGCGCAAACAGGTACTAATATCAATGAGTTGCGCCGTTTGAATGGTTTGAACGGTAGCCGTGTGGCGGCAGGTCGCAGCGTATTGGTGGCGAAAAATGGCAAAGCAAATAATGCCATTGCCGTAAATTTCGTTTCTGTGGATAAAGACAATACACCAGACACTTTTGTTGAGCAAAAACAACCGATTATTACCAATTTCATCGCCGAAACCCAAAATGCGAAATTGGTGGAAACGGCTACGCCACGCCTAGAGTCTACGCCAATTCAGGCTGCCATCACACCTAAAGCGGTGATGACACAACAGAATTTTGTGGTAGCAAATCAGTTGCCAGCCGTTGATTTCAAAACGGTGGGACAACCGGCCATTGAACGTGTAACACAGCCTGCTGCGCCAGTTGAAAAAATGGAAAAAGTGGACGTGGTGAAAATGGAAAAAATTGAGAAAGTGGAAAAACTGACTCAAGTTGAACCAATTACTGCACCTGTAGAAAGAGTGGCAACATTTAGCAATGACATTCAATTAAGCTCTGAAGAAATCGCGCAAATTGATGCAGAAATCAGTGGCAAAACCACACCTGTGGCAACTGCGCCAACAGTAGAAATTGATTTGAACGACAATTACGCGTCTTTGACACCAGAGCGTCAAGACCCATTGTTGGCATTGGCAAATGAAAAAGCGAAAGCCTTGAAAAATGCACACGCCGCAGCCGCTAAAGCCAAACGTGAAGCAGCAGAACGCGAAAAAGCAGCGCGTTTAGCCGCCGCCAAACGTGAAGCGGAACGCGCCGCAGAACGTGAACGTGCCGCCGCCAAAATTGCCGAAGCCAAAGAAGCCAAACGCAAAGAGCAGGAACAATTACGCGCTGAAAAATTGAAACAAGCACAAGAATTGGCAGCATTGCGCCGTGCGCGTGAAGCGGGTGAGCCAATTGCTAAAGCGATTCGTGAACAAAAACAAGCCGCTAATGCAACCACCCATCGTGTACGCGAAGGCGATACCTTGTTCAATATCGCGCAGCGTTACAATTTGAATGTGGCGGATTTGGTGAACGCGAATAATTTGCGTGGCAACAATATTCGCATTGGGCAGGTGTTGAAAGTGTCCATTTCGGGCAATGCGAAAACCAACAATCAATCCAATAATCAATCCACGAAGAAAAGTTCGATTACCAAAGTTTCGGCACGCACTTCGGCTGTTATGGGTTTGAGTCGTGATGTGTCGGTGGGGCAGGGCATTGGTATTCGTAAAAATGCGAAACCTGTGAACGGTACGCGCCAAGTTGGTAAAACGAAGTTAATTCCAAGCTAATCGCAAGCTGATGTTTTATTAGAATGATTTTACCCAAAAATGAGCTTTGGCTTGTTTTTGGGTAAATCTGTTTGTGTTTCAGGCTGCCTGAAAATAGGAGCAAATCATGTTAAAAAATGCGCGTTTGACGGCGGTGCGTCATTTGCACCAAGAAGATAAATTGATTTTGAGTTTTGAGAATTTGCCCGACCGCGAATTTTGTAATGTGGTGGATTTTTCGTTTAGTGGCTTTTTTCCGCATAATGTGTTGTTTGATTTATATGAATATTCGCTGGCGGATTTGCCGCCACGCATTGCGGCGGAATTTCCTGTGTTGTCGTATTATTTGCATAGCGGCGAAGAGTGGCAGATTTTTTATTTGTCGCCGCAAGCAGGTTTGGGGGGGATTATTGTTTGCGCGACTTTGGGGGATTTGGATTTTTAACTAATTGATTTGGAAAATATAGTCGTAGAAATGAAAATGCAGGACAAGGCGACAACGCCCGCCGTGTACGAATAGTACATAAGGGCGTTGGCAACGCCGTACTGTTTTTTCAGTTCTGCGACTATAATAAAGGCAGCCTGAAAGGTTTCAGGCTGCCTTTATTTATTGGGTTTTAATCGCCCATCGCCATCAAGCTGGCATTGCCGCCAGCCGCCGTTGTGTTCACGCTACACGATTGTTCTAAATAGACTTTTGCCATATCCAACTCAATCGTTGCATCAATCACGCGCACAATCGCGCCATCACGCGCCGCTAATGTTTGCTTGATGTCCACAGGTAAATTGTCCAATGCGACAAGGGTTTGCACACTTTTCTCATTCAAGGGCTGTGGCGAAACGCGCAATAAGCCAGATAAATCAGTCGCATACGCCGCCAACGGGGAATCTGCCGCTACCACCGTTTCCACGCCAGCCGCCGCCAATTCAATCAGGGCGGCAAACGCGTTCACCAAATTGCCACCGTGCAAGTAAACGTGTTTCGGCGTGTGCCAAGTGGCGGTGTTGCGCTCGCCCGTGCAGCTTGGCAGCAATTGTTCCGCGCCGCGCAAGGTGTAGACACGAGCTTGACCGAGTTTGCCTGCCAACGCCAATTTTTCTTCGGGCGACACGGCTAAATGGTGCAAGGCAGCCTGAACTTTTGCCAACGCGCTTTCATCGGCTGCACCCAAACGGGTTAATTTGGGCAAAGTCCAGCGCGGCAATTGGCTCAAACGCTGAATGTAAAACACGCCGCCCGCTTTGGGGCCTGTGCCTGACAAACCGTGTCCGCCAAACGGCTGCACACCCACCACCGCGCCGACAATATTGCGGTTCACATACACATTGCCAGCTTCAATTTGGTTGCGAATGTGGTTTACGGTGCTGTCAATGCGGCTGTGAATGCCGTGTGTTAATGCATAACCTTTTGAATTGATTTGTTGAATCAAATTATCCAAATTTTCCGCACGATAGCGCACAATGTGCAACACGGGTCCAAAGACTTCGCGTTCCAAATCGTTCAAATCATTTAATTCAAACATAATTGGCGCGACAAAAGTGGCGTTGTCCGCGTTTTCAGGCAGCCTGATTTCGTGAAATGCTTTGGCGCGGGTTTTCATTTTGTTGATGTGATTCAACAAGTTTTGCTGGGCTTCTGCGTCAATTACCGCGCCCACATCGGCGGTTAAAGCGCGAGTATCGCCCACGCACAATTCGTTCATCGCGCCTTGAATCATGTCAATGAATTTGTCGGCGATTTCTTCTTGCAAACACAACACGCGCAAAGCGGAACAACGCTGACCTGCGCTGTCAAACGCAGAATTTAACACGTCCGCTACGACCTGTTCGGGCAGGGCGGTGCTGTCCACAATCATGGCGTTTTGTCCGCCCGTTTCGGCGATTAATACGGGATTGTCGCTGCGTTGCGCCAAAGTTTGGTTAATCAAACGCGCCACTTCGGTTGAACCCGTGAAAATCACGCCACCAATGCGCGTATCTTGCGTTAAAGCCGCGCCCACATCGCCCGCACCCAAAACGAGTTGCAAAACATCTTTTGGCACACCTGCTTCGTGTAATAATTTCACGGCAAAATGGGCAATTAAACTGGTTTGCTCGGCAGGTTTCGCCACCACCGCATTGCCAGCCGCCAACGCCGCCGTAATCTCGCCGACAAAAATCGCCAAGGGGAAATTCCATGGGCTGATGGCAACCATCACGCCTGCGCCTTGACTGTTTTCAGGCAGCGTGTTCACCGATTCCGCCGCGTAATAACGCGCAAAATCAACCGCTTCCCGAATTTCCGCAATCGCATTATTCAGCGTTTTGCCTGCTTCGCGCACGGCTAACATCATTAAGGTGGCGTAATTGGTTTCCAATAAATCGGCAAAACGGTTCAGGCAGCCTGCACGCGTTTGGGCGGGCGTATTTGACCATTTGGCTTGTGCTGCCACCGCCACGCCAATCGCTTCACGCGCCAAATCCGCATTGCCAAACGACACCGTGCCGACCACATCATCGTGATTAGCTGGATTGCGGACGGGCTGGGCGGCGTTGATGGTGCGCGTTTCGCCGTTTACCACGCAGGCAGCCTGAAACGGTTGGCGCGTGGCAAAATTCATGGCTTGTTCCAAACTTTGCAGGCTGTGTTCATTGGATAAATCTATGCCTTTGGAATTGACACGCGCCGTGCCATACAAATTTTTCGGCATGGGCAACGCGCTGTGGCGGCGAATGCCATCGTTTGCCAAAGTGTCAAATGGGCTGCGAATCAAATCGTCAATGCCGATGTTTTCGTCCACAATTTGATTGACAAATGAAGTATTTGCGCCATTCTCCAACAAGCGGCGCACCAAATACGCCAACAAGGTTTCATGCGTGCCAACAGGTGCGTAAATTCGCACACGCCGCCCCAAATTGTGTTCGCCGACCACTTGGTCGTACAGCGTTTCGCCCATGCCGTGCAAGCATTGGTGTTCAAATTCCTTGCCTTTGCCCATTTGATAAATGGCAGCAAGCGTGTAGGCGTTGTGGGTGGCGAATTGGGGGAATACCGCGTCTTGCGCGTCCAATAATTTGCGCGCACACGCCAAATAGCTCACATCGGTGTGGACTTTGCGGGTGTAAACGGGGTAATCGTCCAAACCGTCCACTTGCGCCCATTTGATTTCGCTGTCCCAATACGCGCCTTTCACCAAACGAATCATCAGTTTTTGATTGTTTTTTCTTGCTAAATCAATCAAGTAGTCAATCACAAATGGGCAGCGTTTTTGATACGCTTGCACCACAAAACCAATGCCCTTGTAGCCCGCCAAATCGGGGTCGGCGACCAATTTTTCCATCAAATCCAGCGACAATTCCAAACGGTTGGCTTCTTCCGCGTCAATATTTAAGCCGATATTGTATTGTTTTGCCAGTACATATAACTGTTTGAGTTTGGGCAATAATTCAGTCATCACGCGTTCATGTTGCGCCCGCGAATAGCGTGGGTGAATGGCGGATAATTTTACCGAAATGCCGTTGCCATCGTACACGCCTGCGTTTTGTGAATCTTTGCCGATGGCGTGAATCGCGTTCACATAATCCTGATAATAGCGTTCTGCGTCGGCGGCGGTCATCGCGGCTTCGCCCAGCATATCAAACGAGTAGCGATAGCCCATTTGTTCGCGTTCTTTACCATTTTTTAGTGCTTCTTCAATGGTTTGTCCTGTAACAAATTGTTTGCCCAGCATACGCATACCGTAATCCACACCTGCGCGAATCAGGGGCGCACCGCCTTTGTTCAATACGCGGTTCAGGCTGCCTGAAAGTGTTTCGCTGCTCGGTGCGGTGGTTAATTTGCCCGTAATCAGCAAACCCCACGCCGCCGCATTTACAAACAAAGACGGGCTTTGCCCCAAATGGCTGTGCCAATCGCCATGTGCCAATTTATCTTGAATCAGCTTGTCGCGCGTGGCGGTATCGGGAATGCGTAACAGGGCTTCGGCGAGACACATCAACGCCACACCTTCTTCACTGGAAAGCGAAAATTCGTGCATCAGCGCGTCCACGCCACTGGATTTGGTGCGATTTTCGCGCACTTGGCTAACCAGTTTTTTGGCTAATTCGGTGGCGGCGGCTTGTTCGTCTTCGGTCATACGCGCTTGTTGCAGCATATCTTGTACCGCGTCCAGCTCATCGCGGCGATAGGCGGCGGTGATGGCTTGACGGAGCGGCGATTGAATGGGGTGAGCAAAGTGGAACATTTTGGGTTTTCCTTTGATTTTTTGGGGAAATTTGGTTTTCAGGCTGCCTTATCGTACACGATTTGTTGTAGGTCGGGTATTTATGCTCGACATGATGACGGTATATTGTGTCGGACATAAATGCCCGACCTACGGAAATCACGCAAAAATTGTCGTGTACTGTAGGGGCTAATGACAATTTGTTCGCGGTTGGATTTTGCGCTAAATTTGTTCAATTCTGCGTTGAAAATATTCGCCAATGGACGGCATTGGCTCACATTTTCGCCTTGAATTGAACGAATTTATCTGCAAAACCAAGCTCGCGCCCAAATTCTCATTAGCCCCTAAGGCAGCATGAAAATGTAGGGTGCGTATTACGCACCAAATCTGCCACAATATTTAAATTATTCAGTCATTTGGTGCGCACGGCGCACCCTACGGTTTTTGTTGTGTATTATCAGGCAGCCTGAAAGAAATAATAGATTGATTAAACGAATAAAAAAATAATTCAGGCTGCCTGAAACTGCCATTTATACAGCTTTCAGGCAGCCTTTCAGTACACGACAAAAAATCGGACGACCTGTTTTGGGTTTGAAAAATAGTCCAAAGTTGCCATCATCAACATGGCGGCTTTGGCAAGCTGCTCCAAACCAACGCGAAAGATGCTTTG
>NZ_JQKH01000051.1 GCF_000745955.1 Alysiella crassa DSM 2578
ATTGTTTTAAATCGTCAATATTGTTACTCAAAAAGCGGTCTATATCACGAAAGCTTTTTGCACCACCCATTATCGCAATCACAATGGCTGTTAATAATTTAGCTTGCGCGTAACGTTTACCTTCGCTGCGTCTTTTGTCTTCAATTTCTGAAAAGTAGGTTTCCAAAGTTTGCATGGTCAAATTACCGTTAGTTTAACTTTATCATTTTACACCAAAAGAACTTGGCAGGTCTGCACCCTAACCCTCCCCCGCAAGCGGGAGAGGGGACAGGTTACAGGCAGCCTGAAAGATTTTTGTCGTGTACTGAAAGGCAGCCTGAAAAAAATTTGATGGTGTCCTAAACAAGGTACTGTTAAAATTTCCAAACCAAAACACAGTATAATCGCAGAATTGAAAAAGTACTACAGCCTTGGCTTGCCTTGCCGTACTATTTGTACTGTCTGCGGCTCGCCGCTTGGTATTACATTTTCGCTTCTACTACTATATATTCTGAATTGTAAAAGCACAAATTACCGTTTATTGCCCTCACTATCAAGAATGCAATATAAAGAAAAATAGCTTTAATAGCAATCAGAAATAATTTTATGCTTGTAAAATTACCAAGACCGCTTTATTTATTAAATATATAATATTCAGGCAGCCTGAATTTCACTTTTCAGGCTGCCTTACAGTACACGATAATTTTTGCAAATACCTAAAATGTAGGATGCGTACCACGCACCAAATCATTCAAATTACTGAATAATTCGGTGCGTAATATGCACCCTACATGAGTTTTGTTGTGTACTGAAAGGCAGCCTGAAAACCCTTACAACATATCCCGCGCTGCACGATACAAATCTTTCCAGTCATCGCGTTGTTTGACAACGGTTTCCAGATATTCTTGCCACACGATTTTGTCTTGCACGGGGTCTTTCACGACTGCGCCCAAAATCCCTGCGATTAAATCATTGGCGTTCAAATTACCATCGCCAAAATAACCACTTAACGCCATGCCATTGTTCACCACCGAAATCGCTTCGGCTGTGGACAGCGTGCCTGTGGGCGATTTTAATTTCGTTTTGTTGTCGCTGGTTACGCCTGCACGCAATTCGCGGAAAATCGTTACAATTCGGTTGATTTCCGCCAATGCTGGGGCTTCGGCAGGCAATTTCATTGCCGTTTGGAAACTTGCCACGCGGCTACGGACAATTTCCGTTTCTTCCGCCAAAGTCGCAGGCAAAGGCAAAATCACCGTGTTAAAACGCCGTTTCAATGCGCTGGACAATTCGTTCACGCCCTTGTCGCGGTTGTTGGCGGTGGCGATGACGTTGAAACCGCGCACCGCTTGAATTTCGCTGTTCAACTCGGGCACGGGCAAGGTTTTTTCTGACAAAATCGTAATCAACGTGTCTTGCACGTCCGAGCCAATACGCGTTAATTCTTCAATTCGCGCGATTTTGCCTTCACGCATGGCGCGCATCACTGGCGTTTCCACCAACGCGCTTTGGCTAGGACCTTTGGCGAGCAATTCCGCGTAATTCCAACCGTAGCGAATGGCTTCTTCACCTGTGCCAGCCGTGCCTTGCACCACATAAGTGGAATTGCCCGACACCGCCGCCGCGATGTGCTCACTGACCCAGCTTTTTGCCGTGCCAGGAAGACCATAGAGCAACAAAGCGCGGTCGGTGGCGAGCGTGGCAACGGCAATTTCCATTAAACGGCGATTGCCGATGTATTTCGGTTTGATTTCAAAGCCATTTTTCAATTTACCGCCCATTAAATACGTGACAACGGATTGGGGAGAAAGTTGCCAATTTTCAGGAATGGGGTGGCTTTCCTGTTGTTTTAATTCGTGTAATTCTTCGGTAAACTGCTGTTCAGCATGTTGGCGTAGGATTTCGGACATTTTGCGGTTTCCTTGTTTTTGGGGTTAATATTTTTTAGCTACGCTGAACTTCGTTTCAGGCAGCCTGAAAATGTAGGGTGCGTACCACGCACCGATTGTACAAAATTTCAATTACCAATGACTAAAATCATAATAATCAGGAAAAATGATATTTTGTTTAATCAATTGATTTTTCAATTCTAACCATTCCGTTTCGGCATTATTTTTATCATAAGCACAATATAAATTCACTCTGGCAAAATCAAAAATATCGTATATCAACTTTTCCATTTCATCAGATAAGGGCTGATAACCTGCCTCAATATGCGCGTTTTGACACGCCGCTTCCCATAAATCCAAAGATTTAATTTCAAGATACAAAGGCATAAGTGCAATCGTTGCCAAAAATATGTGTTGATGACCATATTCTTTGGGAATTTTCTTTGCCGTATTATTCGCAATCACTTTAATGAATTGACAAAAGTACATAATATTTTCCAATTAAATTTCAATGATTTGGTGCGTAATACACAACCTACGATTTTAATTCAACAAATGGGGCGCGACCACCTTTCAGGCAGCCTGCAAAGCCATTTCAAACGCCACACGTTGTTCAAATTGTTCACAAAGCTGTTGATAATGCTCGCGTTTCCAATCTGGAAAATCATCTCGTTGAATATATTGGGCAATTTGCTGAATTTTCTGCGCGACTTCTGGCGTATTCGCCAAACTTGCCGCCAAACGTACGCCTTCTTGATGATAAGGATTTTCCATCATTCTTTTCACATTAAACAAAACAAATGCCGAAAATGGCGGACTAAACGCGGCAATATTTTCCCCATTGCGCCAAAAATTCGGATATTCAATCATCAAATCAACACCATATTGCTCAAAAATGCGCTCACGATAATCATCAGGCAAATTCAAAAAATGTTGAACCAAATGGCTGGGAATGTGTTTTTTATTGGCAAATACCTTGCCCGAAGCATTGGAAATTCTATTAGAAACAATCTCATAAGTAAAATCCACATGGTCAATCATGCCAATCCAATCATAATCATGCAAAGCCATAGGCAGATGATTTGCCAAAACCTTAACCGCTTGATTTTCATCACAATCCAAAAACACGCACCACATCGGCAAAGACATTCGTTCAATCAGTTGGCGCAATTGGTAATGACTGTCGCTTTCGCGTTTGTTGGGGCTTAATTCGTCTATGCCAGCCGCTTTCATTTCGGGCGTGAACGGCTGTTCGGTTTGCGTCCATTTATTTGATTGGAAAGACAATCTTTCACGCAAAAAACGGATATTTTGTTGCGCGATTTCGCTTTCAGGCAGCCTGAAAAGCCATTTTCGCGCCACATCTTTCACATTTTGACTGCGGTCTTTCAAAGCGGCATTGAGAAAATCCAAATCGTTTGCCGACAAATTTTCTGCAAATAATTCAATGTAATCCGTGCGTTGATTGGCGGGCGCGGTTTTCCAAATTTGGGATAATTGTTCGCGCATTTCATCGGGATTGTGTTGGCGCAGATTCGCCAAATACGCGGTGCGTTGCGCGTGGGGCAATAAAGTCCAATCGTTTCCTTCTGTATTTTCAATGGTTTGATTGGGCTGAATTTGCGCGTTCAGCCATTTGCCAAATTCGCCCAAAATGATTTCATCGGGAAAAATCTTGTCGGGGATTTGCGGCAACAATTTTTCAGGCAGCCTGAAACCGCGTTCCGCCATTTTTTTCATCGCAAATTCAATCAAATAATCGTGTTTTTGCGCCAACCAAATAGCCAAAATCCGCGCCGCCGCGTCTGGCAAAACGGGCGTGAGGTCGTGCGGTGCACTCGCTACGCGCTGAAAAGTCGCGCCAAGCGGCATGGGCAACGCGCCCGCGATGTGTTGCGCGTGTTGCAAAGCCGATTGCGCGAAAAAATCGGGTATGGGCTGTTTGGCGGTTCCCAATAAGGCGGTATTCAGTAGGTTTTTCATGGGATTATCCTTTAAATGTAGGGTGCGTACCACGCACCGAATTGCCGCAAAATTTTCATGATTTCAATCAATTGGTGCGCATAGCTCACCCTACGCAATTATGTTTGTTACCTATTCTGATAGGTAAACCATATATTTCTTAAATAATTAAATTCATCAGTATCTTCATCAAAATTATTGAATATATTTGAAAAAAATATTTTTTTAGCCATTGTTAATGAACAATTAAGACAATTAAAAACAAAATCTGGTGTCCCACAAAAAAGATGATATAAATTATCTTGGTTTTTAAAATATAAAAAATCTAAATTGTAATTTGTTAAAATAATAAATAAATGATGATTTAAAAAATCACTATTAAAGATATTTTCTTGATTGTTATCTATTTCTTTTGTTTGAATATGACCATTGAATTCAAAACTGTATTCTAAATATTTATTTCCATATAGGAAAATATTGTTAGCCAACCATTCAGATTCAATTAAAGTTAATGTATCAGGAACTGGTACTGCTATCCAATTTTTCTCTGCCAAAAATTTTTTGGAAATCGTCCAGTTGTCATCTAGAAAATATGAGAAGAAATCATATTTATTTTGAAAATTCATAATTTAAATATCCTTTTAATTAACAACGAATTTTCACAAAATTTATTTGCTAAACTGATTTTCAAAAGCCGTCAAAACTTTCAATGTTTTACTGCTATCGTAAATCGCAAACACAATTTCATCAAAAGCATTCGCAAATTTTTCTTGTTTCAAACAATCATCAAATATTTTCGCCACTTGCACAGGGTCATTGCGAAACACGCCACAACCCCACGCACCCAATACCAAAATTTTATGCCCTTGCTGTTTGGCAAGGCTCAAAACATAATTGGTTCGGCGAATTAAGGTTTCTGTAATCGCGTTTTCATCATTCGGACAACGTTGTAAATGCACGCCCGCATTCGGCGCAGGCGCGGTAATCACGGAACACAAAAACACATCGTCCAACAAATTTTCCTTATTTATCCGAAAAAACGGCACATTGGGCGAATAAATCATGTGGTCGGTGTAGAGCATGGATTTGTTTTTGCGGTTGATTTCGTAATATTCAGGCTGTCTTAATTGGCATAAATACAAACCTGATGAACGGCATAAATCTTCTTCTTGGGCTTTCGCTCCACTTAAAAAACCGCCACCTGCATTTTTCGCAGACGCAAAATTGAGCAAACACACATGGGCTTTTTGTTCTTCCACAACCAAACGATAGGCGGCTTGTTGTGTGCTTTCGCGCGTTACGCTGATGTTGATTTTGCTTGTGCCGATTTCGCGGTCATGGGCGTACAAATCGGCTAATTCTTGGGGGCGATATAATTGGGTTTGGTTTTCGGCGAGACGTTGTTTATCGCTAAAATCTATTTTTCCTTGATGACTGGGTAAAATGCCTGTTTGACTGATTGCTAATGCTTGTTCGGCAATTTGTTTGGTGTTTAATTTTTGGATTTCGTTCATTTTTATTTCCTATATTTTAAATCATTTCAATCATTTAATTTATATTTGATACAATAATTTGTAGGTGCGTATCACGCACCAAATTTCCACAATATTTAATTATTTCAATCAATTGGTGCGCATGGCACACCCTACGCGACTAACTTTTTAAAATTTCAATCCATTCTGGTGGCAATCTGCAATTTGCAGGTGCATTCGCAAACATGGGCGCGATTTGTTCATGTTTGTATCCTGCTAAACCTGTGCCGATTGCGGTAACGAAAAATTTTAATTCGTGATGTTGATTGGCAAATTGAATAAAATCATTGACATATTGTTCAATTTTGCTTAACGGAAAAGTCTGTAAACGCCCATTTTTCGTGGGAATGGCATACGATTGTCCTTCCAATCCCACGCCTTGCCCTTGTTTTGCGCCAAAATGCAATTTTGCGGTTAAGGCTGCGCCTTTGCCATGTCTGCCAGTTGTATTTGAACCAAATACGAAAATTTCGCCAGCTTGTATTTGATGTGTCATATTATTTTCCTTTTACAAAACAATATTCAGGCTGCCAGCCCCATTCTGCACCGCCAACAATCGCGTTTCGCCAAACTCAAAATCGCGCAACACAAACGCCATAAAATCCGCGCCAGCCGTGTGCGCCAACACACGGCGCAGTTGCGTTTCCGACAATTCAAGCGGTAACATGGTTTCGCCATCGCTCAACGCCCACGCTTCGCCATCACGCCACAAATTAACTTGCGCCAACGCCATCGGCTGAACCGTCAAAAACGGATTGTCGGCAAACGCGCTGTGCGCCATTTCCCACGCTTGGGTGATGTTCAGGCTGCCTGAAATGGGCGGTGCGGTGTCCAAAAGTTCCCAAGTTTTTGATAATGCGCGTTTTTGTTGCACGCCATCGTAAAAACACAATTCGCCTGCATAAGTGCCGCCTTGCAACACGCTGGGCAAGGTAGCGGGCGCACCTTGTATCGTAAAATCAAGCAGATAGGCAAATTGCCCCGTCCCCAAACCGCAGAGCCAATGGGTGTGGCTTTCGCCGCGTTCCAGCGTGTGATGGGTGGTGCCGATGTGTTGCCAAATATCCATAACAGGGGTGTTTGCCAACACGGTTTCTTTGGCGATGGGGAAACCGAGTCGTGCCAAAATTTCGGCTTGCCAATTTTGGGGTAATTGATTGATATTTTGGAAACTTTGTTCCAGCAAACTCAATTTGGTCAGGCGGTGCAACAACACATCTTGGCGTTCAAATGGCGTATCCGCCAACTGGGCAACCGCGCCAGACAGGGCGGGCATTTGCGCGTCTATCATGCGTTTGGCGAGTTCGCGGCAACGTTCTTGCGCTTCGTTTTTCCATGAAATCAAGCCATTACGCAACACATCGTCCAGCCACAAACGCAAATCTGCCAAGCCGTCTGTGGCTTTTTGCAGTCGGGCGTTTTGGCGTTTTTGTTGGGCGACTGGGTCGGGGGTGGTTTCGGCTTTGGCGGCTTTTTTGACGGCATTTTGGGCGCGTTTGTCCAACCATTCGGCAAGCCAATCTGGGGGCGTGTCGTTTTGGAATTGTGCGCCGTATTGCGCGTGCATAAACAGCAGGGCAAGTGCATGTTTACACGGAAATTTTCGGCTGGGGCAAGAGCATTTAAACGCGGGTTCGCTCATATCAATGGCGGTTTGGTAGGGATTTTTGCCACTGCCTTGACACAAGCCCCACAAGGCGCGGTCATCGTGGGCGAGCAGCGTCCATTTTGATGTACTGACCAAGCCTTTGGCGGCTTTGGTGGACGAGTCATCGGGGGATAGAGCAATGATTTGTTCGGGAGTAAGGGCTTGCATGGCGTGTTCTTTTTAGGGAAATATGATGGTGGCGATTGTAAAAGGTTTATTTGAGCGAGACAATCTTTTCAGGCTGCCTGAAAGGAATTTTGCGTTTGAAAAACAAATTTTTATGGGGCATAATGCCGTTTTTCCACTAATTAGAGCGTAACCATGAAAAAAATCGGCATTGCCATCATGGCTTTGTGTATCAGCACCCTGTCATTTGCAGAAAATAATTTATATTACAATATTTTAGAGTTTCAGGAAAGCGTGTCCATCAATGTGCCAAACGACACCATGCACATCACATTAAACATGGAAACGCAACACAAAAATCGTCAAACCGCTTCACAAATCACCACGCAAAAATTAAATCAAGTTTATGAAAAATTAAAGAAAAATAAAAAATTCACGGTAGAATTGGGCAATCGCAGCGTGTATCCACAATATGATGATAAACAGAAAAACATCATCAGTTGGCGCGACAGCGTGAGTTTGCATGTGAACAGCAAGGAATTTGAAGATTTAAGCAATCTAATCAGCGATGTATCAGCGCAGGCGACTTTGGAGCGCGTGTGGTTTTCGCTGTCCACCGACAAGCGCAATCAAGCAGTGGACAAAGCCAGCGAGCAAGTTTTGGATACTTTGCGCCAACGTGCTGATTTTTTAAGCAGAAAACTGGGGTTTTCGTCTTATCAATTGGTGAAAGTGAATATGAATAGTCATTTTTCGGGCGGAAATATGTATGCCAATGATGTGGCGGAAATGTATGCGGTTCGGCAGAGTGCGCCAGTCGCTGCCGCCGCGCCACGCATGAAAGTGAGCAGCGATATGTCGGGCGAGCAAAGCATTTCGCAAACCGCCAATGTGATTGTACAAATGAAATAAAATAAAATTTTTTCAGGCTGCCTGAAGAATAGGGCAGCCTGAAACATTGTTTTATCGTGAATTCAATTTAAACCAGTACCGTGTTGTCCGCCCTTATGTATTGGGTGTACACGGTAGTCGCTGTCGCCTTGTCGTAATTTAAATTGAATCCACTATAAAACAAATATTGATTAAATATAAAAAATGTCGGATTTAAGAATCTAACTCACCATTTGGCGTTTTGCAAAGGTTTCTCATTGGGTGCCCCATCCTTTCAGGCAGCCTGAAATTGCGGTAAGATACAAAAATCATCACAAAATCAATATGAATTGGGGGCAGTATATGAAAAAACATCTCACCGTTATGAATATTTCCGTTGTGATTATGCTGTTGATTACGGCTGTGGGTTTGAGCTTTCCCGCACAATTTGGCGCGTCTGCCGAAGCGATTTATGCGTGGATTGCCAATTCATTTGGCTGGCTGTATATGCTGGCGGTGTTTGTGTTTGACGTGTTTTTGATTGGCTTGATTTTCACGCGCTACGGCAAATTGAAATTGGGGCGATACGATGAAAAACCGCAATTCAGCACTTTATCGTGGATTGGTATGCTGTTTTCAGGTGGATTGGGTGTGGGTATTGTGTTTTGGGGTGTTGCCGAGCCAATGACGCATTTTCTCACGCCCCCTTTGCACGGCTACGAACCCAAATCCATTGAAGCCGCACGCTTGGCGATGGGTTACACTTATTTTCATTGGGGTTTGTCGCAATGGTCTATTTTTGCGATTGCGGGTTTGATTATTGGCTTGTTTCAATTTCGTTTGCGTAAAAACAGTTTGGTTTCCACGTCTATGGAAACGTTGGTAGGGCATGAATACCCAACATTTTGGCGCAATGTGATTGATGTTTTGGCGATTATTGCGACTGTAATGGGCATTGCCACGTCCATCGGCATGGGCGTGTTGCAGATTAATGGCGGTTTGAATCATGTGTTTGGTTTACCAAACAATGCGTGGTCAAACGTGGCAATTATGAGCGTGATTACGGTGGTGTTTATTATTTCTGCGTCATCGGGTTTGAGTCGTGGAGTGAAATGGTTGTCCAATTTAAACATGGCTTTGGCGATGGGCATGATGTTGTTTGTGCTGTTTTTGGGACCTACAGCAATCATTTTCAAATCGCTGGTAACGGGCATTGGCGATTATTTGGCGCATTTTGTGGAATACAGTTTGCGGCTTGACCCATTCCGCCAAGAAAGCAATTGGGTGGACAAATGGACAATTTTCTACTGGGCATGGGTGATTTCGTGGAGTCCGTTTATTGGCGCGTTTATTGCCCAAATTTCGCGCGGTCGCACGGTAAAAGAGTTTGTGATTGGTGTATTGATTGTACCGCCTTTGATTTCTTTTGTGTGGATTGCGGCATTTGGCGGCACGGCAATTTACCAAGATTTGTATCAAGGCACACAAATTGCCCAAGCTGTATCGCAAGATTACACATCAGCCATGTTTGTGTTTTTGGAAGGTTTTCCGCTTAAAACGGTAACGTCTGCCGCCACTTTATTGTTGATTGCCACATTTTTAATCACATCTGCCGATTCCGCCACGCACGTTTTGGCAAGCATGAGTAGCAATGGTTCGCTTGAACCCAAATTGCGCGTGAAAATCATCTGGGGCATTTTGTTGGCGGCGATTACGCTGACTTTGCTGTTGGCGGGCGGTTTGAAGAGTTTGCAAGCTGGCTCCATTGTGGCGGGTTTACCGTTTACCATTTTGTTGATTTTAATGATGTTTGCCATTATTAAAGTCTTGAAAATTGAAGCGCATTTGGTGCTGCCCGAACAAATGCCCACTTTGCGCCCCGCCAAAGAAGCTGAGCGTTATCATCGCGGCGAAGAAACCGTGCCAACGCATTATCAGGGCGATGTTTCGGAGCAGGAGAATAAGTGAGTTTTTGGATTTCAGGCTGCCTGAAAACAAAAAAATGGGCGATATATTATTTCGTTGAACACGCGTTGCGCCGCGTACCACGCTGCACAGCCCACGATTAGCCATTTTCTCCCACATTTTCAGGCAGCCTTACAGTACACGAAAATTTTTGTTTACCAACAATCTGTCCCCTCCTCCGTCTGCAACGGCGGAGAGGACAGGTTTCAGGTTGCCTGAAAGATTTTTGTCGTGTACAAAAAGGCAGCCTGAAAACCCATTATCATCAAAAAAATTCATCAAATATAATCAATTATCAAAAGGGAAAACCCATGCCCACCCAATTCTACGGTATCCGACATCATGGCGCAGGTTCAACACGCCACCTGCTCAATGCGCTCAACGCCCAACAGCCCGATTTGATTTTGCTGGAAGCCCCACCTGAAGCCCAATCGTTGTTGCCTTTGGCGGCACATGCGGACATGAAACCGCCTGTTGCACTGTTGGCGTATCGCCCAGACGCACCACAAAACGCGATTTACTATCCCTTTGCCGAATATTCCCCAGAATGGCAAACCCTTCAATTTGCGGCGAAAAACCATATTGAAGTGCGTTTTTTTGATTTGCCTTTGCAACACAGTTTGGCGGACGAATTTTCAGGCTGCCTGAAAAATGAAAACGATGAACATCAGGAAAATTCAGACGAAAATTCACAAGAAAATTTAATTGAAACAAATCTTTATCAAGATCCATTTGACCATTTAGCCCAAATTGTCGGCTTGCCAGATGGCGAAGTTTTTTGGGAACAGTTTGTGGAACAACGCCAAGACGGTCAAGACATTTTTGCTGCCATTCAGGCTGCCGTGTCCGCCTTGCGCGAACACGAAACCACCAGCCCAAACAATGCCTTACGCGAAGCCCACATGCGAAAAATGTTGCGCCAAGCCGAAAAAGACGCGCAAAACATCGCAGTCGTGTGTGGCGCGTGGCACGTTCCCGCGCTGACCGCCAAAGTCGCCGCCAAAGACGACACCGCCTTACTCAAAAATTTGCCCAAATGCAAAGTCGCTTGCACCTTCATTCCTTGGACAAACAATCGCTTAACTTTCGCAAGCGGTTACGGTGCAGGCATACACGCGCCCGCTTGGTACGCGCATTTGTGGCATTATCCTGACGATGACGGCGTGTTGTGGGTCGGTCGTGCGGCTGCCGCCTTGCGCGAAAAAGGTTTTGACGTATCTGCTGCTCACGTTATTGAAACCGTGCGTTTGGCGAACGCGACTGCCGCTTTGCGCGGTCAAAGTCGCCCGAATTTAGCAGATTTTGTGGACGCGATTGGCGCAATTATTGGCATGGGCGAAACGCTCATCATTGATTTAATTAAAAATCAATGGTTAATTGGCTCAGACATCGGCAGCGTTCCAGACGACACGCCACAACTGCCCCTGCTTGCCGATGTTGCCGCGCAACGCAAAAAATGCAGGCTGCCTGAAACTGCCGAACACAAAACCCTAGAATTGGATTTACGCAAACCGCTTGATTTGCAACGCAGCATTTTGATTAACCGAATGATTTTGCTGGATATTCATTGGGCGGAACACGTCCACAGCAACAGCACAGGTACGTTCAAAGAAACATGGCGCATGGCGTATCAGCCCGAACACCACATTCAACTGACCGAACGCGCCGTACACGGCAACACACTGGAAAAAGCGGTCGCCAATTATGTACGCCAAAAAGTGGCTGATTTCAAGCAATTACGCGAATTGGCGAATTTATTGCGTTTGTGTTTGCCCGCCGATGTGCCTGAATTATTGAATGAAATTGCCACGCAAATCGCCAATGCGTCTGCCGACAGCCACGATTTAGCCGACAATTTGCACGCCCTGCCTGAATTGGTGGACATTGTGCGTTATGGCAGCGTGCGCGATTTTGACGCTGCGCCTTTGCAAGGCGTATTGGCGACTTTGTTGGCGCGACTGGCGGCGGGTGGCGTGCAAGGCTGCCTGAATATTGACACCGACACCGCGCAATCGCTGTTTACACGCATTCGGGCGGCGGATTACGCCATGGGTTTGCTCAACGATGAAGATTTAACGGCATTGTGGCAAACTTTCCTGAAAAAACAAATGGCTGCGGAAAATGCCCATGCTTTGCTGTCGGGCAATGCCGCACGGATTTTGTTTGACAAACAAGGCATTAGCGAAGAAACCATGTCGCAAATATTCAGCCTATCGCTTTCTACGGCGCAATCGTATGAACACGCGGCGCATTGGTTGGAAGGCTTTTTGTATCAATCGGGAACGATTTTGTTGATTAACAACGACTTATGGCAAATGATAGACGATTGGTTGCGCGGTTTGTCGGACGAAGTGTTTACGGAATTATTGCCTTTGTTGAGACGGACGTTCAGCAGTTTTGAGTTTGGCGAACGGCGACAGTTGGGCGAAAAAGCGGCGCAAAATGGCACGGAAACGGTTTCAGGCAGCCTGAAAATGCCCACACAAAATCAGGGCGCATTCAATGAAACATTGCGCGAAAAAGCGGCGGAAACGGTGCGAATGTTGTTGCAGGCTGCCTGAAAGTCGGCAATATGTAGGGTGAGCCGTGCGCACCTAATTCCCATAATTTTGATTTTTTGAGAAGTGTTTGTGCATACAATGCACCTATATTTACTATTATTTAAAGGTATTATTATGCCCCATATCTTATCGAAGCAATATTATGATGAATTTAGAACAGTTACCCAATTAGTTAGGTTTGATTTTATTCAGGTACAGGATAAATTTGAAACAACATTGCTGGTCAAACTTAATTCATTGCTCTTAAAATATATTCTCACGGGTTCAAGAATTACACTTTTTATTGAATATGAAAATGGAAGAATAAAATACAGTATTAGATTGTATGAGGATAATACTAATTTAGAATATACTGTTGAAATTTATTCTTACATTGAGAATGAAAATGAAATTAGAGCTTTAAACAACTTGAACTTTGATAAAAATATTTCAGTTTACTTATTCAATGAATTATCTTGCAATGTCGCTGAAAATAAATTATTTATAAATGGTAACTTTAATTATTTAAATAATTTGAATGTTGAAATTGAATTAAATAATAATTCGAACTGGGAATGTATACCTAATTTTTATGTAATAGATTCTGGTCAGTCTAGTGAAATAAATTTATCTAGTAATGAAGGTATGCAACAGGAAATTATTGCTCAATGGATAATTGATTATTTTTCAGATTCAGGTAGGGTCTTTTTTAGCCCACGATTTAAAAAGGGAAGTGAAGAAAAAGAATTAACTGACATAATTTTAATTAGCCAAGAAACAGTATGTTTAATAGAGTCCAAAGTTATTTCTATATTTAATAAGGGGACATTACCAAATAGAAAGAAATTAAAAGAAAATGCTCTAAAAAACATAGATAAAGCATTTAAACAATTAAAAGGTGCTGTCAGAAATATTCAAGAACAAAAATTTGATTTTTATACAATAGATAATAAGGTCATAAATATACCAATTTGTAATAATTTTTTTGGAATAGTTTTAATATCTGATTTGGATTTAATTATTTCTGATAATTTATCAAACGATACTCAAAAAATACATAATATATATAAGCAATTTCAATTGGAATTTCCTGTATTTATAATGGATTTATTTGAATTATCAAAAATAAGCCATGCTGCAAATCTTATTGATGGTGTTAATTTATTGGAGAGTTTTTTCAAATTATTGGCTAATAGATGGAATATTATGCAAAAACAAGATTGCTATATTTTAAAATGTTTACATAATAAAATAGATGATAAAATTACGATAACTGTACGTGCTTTTGATAAAAAATAGCAGATGTAATTGCATAGCAAGCGTAGGGTGGGTGCTTGCACCCACGCATTTTGTGATATTTCTGATTTATTGTTTTTCATTGCCATTCCCTTTCAGGCTGAAACCTTTGCAAAACCACCACCATCGTCATTCCCGCGTAGGCGGGAATCCAAAGTTGAGTTATACAAACTTTTGTTTCTTAAAGTAAAAGTAGATTCCCGCCTACGCGGGAATGACGGCAGTTTTTCTGTTTCAGGCAGCCTGAAACGAAGTTCAGCGTAGCTAAAAGGTTTTGCACAAGTTTCAGGCTGCCTGAAAAATAAAAAATCATTTCACGCATTGAAATAAAAGCAAGCGTAGGTCGGATACTCGTATCCGACATTTTCCAATCCACCACAAAATTTGTCGGATTCAAGAATCCGACCTACGTTCATGATTTTCAGGCTGCCTGAAAGGCTTTTGCAAAGGTTTCAGGCAGCCTGAAAAATGCGTTACAATACGCGCCTGAAATTTTTTAGGGAATACAAAAACATGGAACAAGAACAAATTAACCAGCTAAACAATCAATTAGACGATTTAGCCAAACGCAACCATGATATTCGTGATTACATGGACTATCAAGGCAAAAAAGAACGCTTGGAAGAAGTGGTCGGCTTGTCCGAAGACCCCGAATTGTGGAATGACCCCAAACGCGCCCAAGAAATCGGTAAAGAACGCAAACTGCTGGAAGGCATCGTTTTAACGCTGGACAACATTGAAAACGGCATCAACGACAACCGCGAATTGATAGACATGGTGGTGGAAGAAGGCGACACAGACGGCTTTCAAGCCATTGTGGACGATGTTGCCGAGTTGGAAAAGCAAATGGCGGATTTGGAATTCAAGCGCATGTTCAACCAGCCTGCCGACCCGAACAACTGTTTCATTGACATCACGGCTGGCGCAGGCGGCACGGAAGCGGAAGATTGGGCTGGTATGTTGTTCCGCATGTATTCGCGTTATGCCGAGCGCAAAGGTTTCAAAATTGAAATTTTGGAAGAAGACGATGGCGAAATCGCTGGCATCAACCGCGCCACAATCCGCGTGGAAGGCGAATACGCCTACGGTTTATTGCGAACCGAAACGGGCGTACACCGCTTGGTGCGCTACTCGCCATTTGATTCCAACAACAAACGCCATACGTCTTTTGCGTCTGTGTTCATTTATCCCGAAGTTGATGATTCCATTGAAATTGAAATCAACCCTGCCGATGTGCGTACCGACACTTATCGCGCATCGGGTGCGGGCGGTCAGCACATCAACAAAACCGATTCTGCCGTGCGCATGACACACATTCCAACGGGCATTGTGGTGCAATCGCAAAACAGCCGCTCGCAACACGAAAACCGCCGCGTGTGTGAAGAAATGTTGCGTGCCAAATTGTTTGAATTGGAAATGCGTAAGCGCAATGAAGAGAAACAGGCTTTGGAAGACGGCAAATCCGATGTGGGTTGGGGCAGCCAAATTCGCTCGTATGTGTTGGATTCTTCACGGATTAAGGATTTGCGTACCAATTATGAAGTGGGCAACACCAAAGCCGTGTTGGACGGCGATTTGGACGGCTTTATTGAAGCTAGCCTGAAACAAGGTGTTTAATTCATTCACAATAAATTCACAATAAAAAGGCTGCCTGAAAACAAGTTTTGTTGTTTTCAGGCAGCCTTAAATCAACAATCATGATGTTTAACACAGAAAATTTGGGCGATTTTTTGCGATTTTGCGAACACGCCGATGTGGTTTCGCCCTTGCAAACACGCAGTGCGGCAATCCAATCGCCACAACACACACCAGCCGCCGTACTCATCGGCATGGCTCCCGATGAAACAGGCGCGTGGCAAATTTTGATGACGCGCCGTGCCGAAACTTTGCGCCGCCACACAGGGCAAATCGCCTTTGCGGGCGGCAAATGCGATGCGAATGACCCGACACCGATTGCCACTGCTCTGCGCGAAACGCTGGAAGAAACAGGCGTTTCCCCCGATATTTGGCGCGTTTCAGGCTGCCTGAAAGCGTGTTACACGCCATCGGGTTTTGCGATTACGCCCGTTTTGGCGTGGGCGAACACGCTGCCTGAAACCCAGCGCAATCCGCAAGAAGTGGCGGAAATTTTTTGGTTGCCGCTTGATTTTGCGCTGGATTTATCGCGCTACACGCAAAGGGAAAATCTGCCCGCCCTACCCTATTTGCATTACGATATTTGGGGCGCGACCGCTTTGATGTTACATCATTTGACGATGTGTTGGTCGGCATATTCGGCTAATAATTGCGTTACGCGTGCCGATAATGCAGGTAATTGATTTGGCTGAACATATTGCCGCTCAAATTCGCTTAATGAAATGTCCAGCGATTGCAAACACGATTGCAGCAAATGGCGCAATCCTTGATGTACGCCATCGGGTTTTGCAGGCAGCCTGTAAACAAAAATCCCAGCCAAATCAATTAATTTAATCATATCGGGTGATTGTTTCAGCACCCAACTGTTTTTTTCTTGGCTAATATAATCACGCGCCGCCAGCTCGTCCAGCAAATCACCCAATTCATCGTAGCCCATATTGATTTTTTGGCGAAAATCGGGCAGCGACACACTTTTTCCGTGCAAATGTGCTTGTTTTAACAACAATAAAATTCGCAATACGTCATCAAATGGGCTATTCTCATCGCGCGTACGCAAAAAAGCATTGCCGCGCCAATAAGACAAACTGGCAGTCAAAACCGCGCCCGTTAAAATCAAGCTCCACAGCAAATGCAGCCACACCAAAAACACGGGAATGGCGGCAAATACGCCGTAAATCAATTCATAACTATTAAAATTTTGAATATAAATACCAAAGCCCCACTTTGCCAATTCCACCGTTAAAGCCGTTATCAATGCGCCACACAAAGCGTGTTTACTCGGCACATAGCGATTTGGCACAACGCGATAGGCAAAATACAATACGGCAAGCGTCAGCAAAATTTGTGGCAAATTGCCAATACCCAACCATAATTCGGGGAAGGCAGCCTGAATTTTACTGGTCATGGACTCACCCAAACCCAGCACCACAGGTGTGAGTGTGAGCAAAGCCCAATAAATCGGCACTTGCTGAAACAGGGAACGGCTGGTTTTGACACGCCAAATTCGGTTAAAGGTTTGGTCTATGGTTTGAATCAGTAAAATAGACGTTACGCCCATGCCCACCAAGCCCATTGCGGTTAAGCCGCTTGCTTTGTCTTTGAATTGATTTAAATAATCCAAAATCACCGCCGCGCCGCTTGGCACAAGAATATTGTTTACCGCCGCCGTAAACTGTTGCGACACATTGGCAAACATGGGAAACGCCGCCACCACCACCAACATCACGGTCAGCACAGGCACAAGTGCCAATAGTGTGGTGAACGTCAGGCTGCCTGCAATTTTGATAACACCAATTTCATCAAATCGCCGCAACAAAAATAGGCTAAATTGCCAAATGCGCTGCTTGTGTCTTGTTTTCCAGTTAAATTTCATGGCTTGGGTCTTTTGATTATTGGTCAAGCCGACAAGTTAGCATAATTTGGGACAAGATGGTGTATGTATTGTGAGTTCAATGGTTAATATAGTCGTAGAAATGAAAATGCAGTACAAGGCGACAACGCCCGCCGTGTACGAATAGTACATAAGGGCGTTGGCAACGCCGTACTGCTTTTTCAGTTCTGCGACTATAG
>NZ_JQKH01000052.1 GCF_000745955.1 Alysiella crassa DSM 2578
TTTTGTTGATTTGATTTCAGGCTGCCTAACAAGAATTTTTACAAACTCCTATATTTTCAGGCAGCCTTTCAGTACACGACAATTTTTTGAAATAACCACAAACCTGTCCCCTCCCCCGTCTCCAACGGGGAAGGGCTAGGGTGGGGGAAAATTTGTGGAATAAATTAATTGTCTTGAAAATCAACGAACCCCCACCCTAACCCCAGACCTGCCAAGTTCTTAAATTTCATACCGCGTAGGTCGGATACTTGTATCCGACAAAACTTGTGGTTTCGTCTGAAAATGTCGGATACAAGTATCCGACCTACGAAGAACTTGGCAAGTCTGCACCCTAACCCTCCCCCGCAAGCGGGAGAGGGGACAGGTTACAGGCAGCCTGAAAGATTTTTGTCGTGTACTGAAAGGCAGCCTGAAACCTATTCCGTCGCCAAACCAAATTCTATTGGAAACACTCGCATGGAACTTGCCACCACCGTCGCCGCCCCCGTAATCAAGCCACAACGTCCACCCCCAGGCATAATGTTCACCAAATTTTGTAAAGCACGCAAATCTTCATCGGTACTGATACCATTGTCCACGCGTTCCACCAGTCGGGCTAATTGGAATGTGCCGCCTTTACACGGTGGGCATTGACCGCAAGAATTATCAGCAAAAAATTGAATGTATTCCGCCACTTTGCGTACCACGCTTGTGCCTTCGGAAATCACAATCATCGCGCCCGTTCCCAAGCTGGAATGGCGTTCTTTCACAGAGACAAAATCCAATGGCACGTCCAAATCTTTCGCCGTCAAAAGTGTGTTGGAAGGTCCACCCGTAAACACCGCTTTGAATGCGCGACCTTCCAACATGCCGCCACCATACACATCAATCAGTTCGCGCAAAGTAATGCCCATCGGCAATTCATATAAACCAGGGTTCAACACATCGCCCGATAGGGAATACAATTTCGTCCCCACCCCATTGGCACGTCCCAAAGCGCGATACCAATCTGCGCCTTCACGCAAAATATGCGGCACATTGGCAAAGGTTTCCGTGTTATTTAATAAAGTGGGTGCACCTGCCACACCTTTTTGGAATGGATAGGGCGGTTTGAATTGGGGAAATGGAAAACCGCCATTTAACCATGAAATCACCGCCGTTTCTTCGCCACCAATGTATCGCCCAGACGATTCTACCACGTTCACCGACAAGGGTTTGCCTAAATATTGTTCAATTTGTTTAAATAATTCATGCTGTTGCCATTGTGCAATAGCGGCGCGGGTGTTGGCGAGCGATTCGCTTAAATGTGGATTAATATACATAATCACATGATTGGCGCGGGTGGCAACTGCGGCAATCAATGCACCTTCCAATACTTGATGGGGCGTGTGTTCCAGCAAATAGCAGTCTTTGAATGTCCCAGGTTCGTCTTCGTTGGCGTTGCAGACAATGTAGCGGTCGCCGTTGTCGCTGGGGGCTTCTGCCATGGCTTGCCATTTGCGGTGGGTGGGGAAACCTGCGCCGCCCATGCCGCCCAAACCTGCGGCTTCTAGGGTGTTGATGATTTGGTCGGGGTGCGCCAAAGCGTTGCGCAAACCTGCACCACCGCCCACTTGCAGCCACGCTGGTAAATCTGCACCGACTAGGCGGCTGGGGTGAAGCAATATTTGGTTGAGTTCGGTGTTCATATTGATGATTCTCTTGTTTTATTTGGTGAGTTTTTAGGTGGGACATTTTTCAGGCTGCCTGAAAAATAACGGTAGGGTGCGCCGTGCGCACCAAACACACCACCATATTCCAATGATTCCAAGCATTTGGTGCGCACAGCGCACCCTACATTTGGGGCAAACCCACGCAAACCACTTGGGCTACGAAGCACAACACGTTGGTGTCCACCACACGAAGAGTGGGTGTGGCGGCGATACGCCACGTTTACGCCCCAAAAATTCAGGCTGCCTGAAAAAATTACGCAATCACGCAATATTTCCCAGCGTGTTCTTGTAAATCAAAATGCCCATAATTGGGGTACAACACGGGGGCTTTGATGTCGGATTTCACGCCTGCTTTTTGCATGGCGCGTTGAAAATGGTAAATGTGCGATAAGCCGCCGCGACCTTTGTAGGGCAACTCGGTTTGCGCCACTTTCGCTACCGCCGCGCCTGTTCTGCGCCCAAAGCTGATGATGTCCAACAAGGCATTGCCCATCAAACGGTTGCGCCCGTGAATACCGCCCGTTACTTCGCCCACCGCATACAAGCCTTTGACGCAGGTTTCACCATTGCCGTTGATTTCAATGCCACCATTTTGGTAATGCAAAGTGGGGTGAATGATGAGCGGCTCGCTTTCGGGGTGAACGCCGCATTTGTGCGCGACGTGTCCCAGCGTAACCAAGCGTTTTAAAATATCAGGCTGCTCGGCGATAATGCGTGGGGTGTCTAAAAATACGCCCACTTGTCCATCACGTTCCACGCCGCGACCTTCGCGCACTTCACGCAAAATGGCGGCGGCAACCACATCACGCGGTTGCAATTCGTCCACAAATCGCTCGCCCAAACCATTGACCAATTTGGTGCCAGCCGAGCGCGTGGCTTCGGAAATCAAGGCACCCGCCATGTGCGGTGGGTGCGCCACACCTGTGGGGTGGTATTGAAAACTGTCCACATCGCGCAATTTCGCGCCCATGCGATACGCCAACACCAGCCCGTCTGCCGTTGCGCCATAGTGATTGGACGTGGCAAAACCTTGTAAATGCAAACGCCCCGAACCGCCAGTTGCCAACACCACCGCTTTGGCGTGTACCGTCATCAAACGGCGGCGTTCCAAATCATACAACACCGCACCCACACAGCGACCGTGTTCATCGGACAACAATTCCACCGCAGGGTGGCGATTTAATTGGGTAATGTTTTTTTCAAGTTCAACGGCTTCGCGCAACACTTTCATCATTTCCAAACCCGTGAAATCTCGATGACACAAAATGCGTTGCGCGGTGGTGCCACCTGCTTTTTTGCGAACCAGATAGCCGTTTTTGTCGCCATTTTGCACATCAAAATCCATGCCCAAACCAATCAGCCAACGAATCGCACTCGGTGCGTCCGTTACCATTTGCGCCACCAATTCCTTGTTTGCTGCTTGGTGTCCGCCTTTAAACGTGTCGTCAAAATGGCGTTGCAGGCTGTCGTCCGCGCCTACGGCAGCCTGAATGCCACCTTCCGCCATCACCGTATTGCTGTCGCCAATGCGTAATTTGTTTGCCATGATGACTTTCGCGCCATCGTGTGCCGCCGTCAAAGCCACCGTTGCACCCGCGCCACCGCCGCCAATCACGAGTACATCGGTGCGCACATTTTCCGCGCCTGCCAAATCATAATCTTCAATCAAAGGCTGGGAAATCAGTAATTTCGCCAAATCAGGGTGGCAAAAATCACCCGCATTTGCCCCCACTGCTAATTTTACCCGCGCCCCATCAGAATAATCAGGATGAAAGTTTTTCAATAAAATGTCTTTTTCAGGCAGCGTGTTGTTTAATTCGGGCGTTTTAGCGCGCAGATTTGCCAACGCTGTTTCGTAGGGAATACCTTGTATTGTTGTCATTTTGGGTTGTCTTTTTTGAAATATGTTGGGTTAATTTGGTTTCAGGCAGCCTGAATATCCACCTTCATTGCACCACTATCAATTTCCTGCAAACGGCGCATCAAATCCACAGGTCGTAAACTTCGCGCCGTAGTCATGCGGCGTGCATACAAACCCAAATGATTCGGGCGAATATTTTCAGGGCAAGCCAACGTACACAAATTACACATCACGCATTCATCAAACGTGTGCGCCGCCGCGCCAAAATCGCCCGCCACCACTTGCGCCACCCCATTTTGTACCTGCAAATGTTTCGGGCAAGCCGCATCGCAGCCACCACAATGGCGACAATGTTGCGATTCAGGGAATAAAGCCGCCGTGTCGTCCAACCAATTCCAGCCATCGCCCACGTTTTCCAAATCATAATAATGAATGTGGCTGGGCAAAAAATAGTCAATAAAACTCACTTGCATACCCTCTTCAATTGGCGTTTCGCAAGCCAACGCAGTGGTAACCGTACGCTCCCCCTCCTTGCGCACCAAGCAACGGCAAGAACCACACACGCCCTGCCCCATGCAACCCACATTTTTGGTAATTGCATTACCTGCTTTGGCAAGTGCCTGAATAATCGTGCTGTTTTTATCGGCTTCTACATTCAAGCCGTCTATTACCAAATGATATTTTTCCGACATTTTGTGTTCCTAAAATATTGTTTTTGATTTGAATGCGCGAATTTTACGCCTTTAGAACTGTAATTTCATGTAAGAAAAATTTAGGCAGCCTGAAAAGATTAAATTTTGTATGATTAAGTTAATTTAAGTTAATAAATTGATTTGTATAAACAATAATGAAAAGACCCACCACCTATTGTCCAAACACCCGTTTTCATATTTTCAGGCAGCCTGAAAATAAAAAAACATTGTGAAAACAAGATTTCATCTTATTTCATATCCCCCTATTTTTTATAGGGATTTGGCAATAGGCGGTAAAATCCATACTTTTGTTAAGATTTGTGAATATGAATACTGCTTGATTTGGGTCAAGCAAACCGCAGTTTTATGTTGCTAAATTACATTTCAGGCTGCCTGAATATGCTCGGGTAAGGGCGTATCGCTGAAATATTCCACCAAAAAATCAATAAAACTACGCACCCGCGCATTCATAAATTGACGATTGGCATACACCGCATAAAGCGGCGTGGGTTTCCACTCATAGTCGGGCAACACGCGCACCAGTCGCCCCAAAGCCAAATCGTCTTGCGCCAACCACTCGGGCATATAACCTATCCCTGCGCCAGCGCGAATGAGTGCGGCTATCATGTGTGTGTTGTTGCTGCGCATGCTTGGGTTCATTTGCAAATACGTTTTCACGCCATCGCGCCACACTTCCGTTTGCGACATATCCGTGTAAGACGGCAAAATAGCGCGATGGTTCACCAAATCTGCTGGTGTTTCAGGCTGCCCAAATTGCTCAATATATTCAGGCGCGGCAAGCAAATAAAACGACAATTGCGTTAATTTTCGCGCAATCAAATTATCGGGCAATTGATGAGACAAGCGCAGCGCAATGTCTTCCCCATCGCCGTTTAAATCCACATGACGATTGGTTAAACTCAACACCAGCTCCACATCAGGATAACGCCGCTCATAACTCGCCACCACCTGCGCAAACGTGTCGCACGAAAACCACAACGGCACACTCACGCGCAACACACCACTAGGACGCGTTAAACCTGCGCTTGCCACATCGGCGGCTTGTTGCAAAATTTCCAAAGCCAGAGCGCATTCATGATAATAAGTTTCACCCTGTTCCGTTAATTTCAATTGCCGATTATTGCGATAGAGCAATTGCGCCTGTACCATTTTTTCCAGATGCGAAACATGCTTGCTGGTCATCGGCACCGATAAATCCAGCAAATCGGCGGCTTTAGTAAAACTACCACTTTGTACTACTTGGCAAAAAACTTTCATACTCAAATAGGTGTCCATTTCAGATTCCTTATTTCAAAAAAAACATTTTCAGGCAGCCTGAAGTGATTATTTACAGTTAAATTTGATGGTTGTCATTACATAAAAACCCCAACTTAACATCTTTACCAAAAACGAATTAGACCCTATAATATACTCAAGTTTCTAGGCAGCAAAATGAGTTAGCAACAATTAATTATAGCTAACGAGTGGGAACCTGGTAACCGTTGGGTTGTACGCTCAAGATTGCATACCCCTGCAATTTCTAGGCAGCAAAACAAGTCGGTCAATCCATCATACCGACCGACAAGTGGGAACCTGGTAATCCGCATGGCAAGCGTATTGCATTCGTGCTTTAGACTACCCGAAGTTTATCGCAATTTTTTAATCACTTATTTTGGAGTTTCTTATGAACTACGATAAAACCGTATCTGAAATGTTGAATGTTGATGGTGCTTTGGCTGCTGCTGTTGTAGACTTCTCTAGCGGCATGTTGTTGGCTGGTGGCGGCTCTGCTGCGATTGATTTGGAAATCGCTGCTGCTGGTAACACAGAAGTGGTACGCGCCAAAATGAAAACCATGCAAATGCTGGGTTTGAAAGATTCTATTGAAGACATCTTGATTACATTGGGCAAACAATACCACTTGTTGCGTCCTTTGACTCGCCAAGATGGCTTGTTCTTGTACTCTGTATTGGATCGCTCTAAATCTAACTTGGCTTTGGCTCGTCGCTCTTTGATTGATGCTGAAAACAACATGAAATAATTTCTCATTGATTGAATCAATAAATTGATTAAAAAAAGGGTTAAACTTTTTGGTTTAACCCTTTTGATTTTTTCAGGCTGCCTGAAATTTACGCAAAATTCAAAATCGCCCAACCGCGCTCTTTCGCCACCGCCGCCAATACTTCATCGGGGTTCACTGCCACAGGCTCGTCCACCACTTCCAAAAGCGGCAAATCGTTTTTGGAATCGCTGTAAAAATACGTTTTCTGATAATCGCTTAACTGCTCGCCACGCGCCGCCAACCATTCGTGTAAACGCGTGATTTTACCTTCACGCAAACTGGGCGTCCCCACCACGCCGCCCGTGAAATACCCACGCTCATCGGTTTCCAAACGCGTGCCAATTACATGGTCAATGCCGAATAATTGGCAAATCGGCGTGATAATGTATTCATTGGTGGACGAAATCACCAACAGCGTATCGCCTGCTTGACGGTGGCTTTCCACCAGCATTTTTGCCATTTGGGTGATGTTCGGCACGATGTATTTTTGGATAAACTCTTGATGTAATTCGGCTAATTCAGTTTTATTAAACGGCGCGAGCGGCTCAATTTCAAAGCGAACAAAATCTTCCACTTTCAGGCAGCCTGCTTGGTAATCGCGGTAAAATTGCTCGTTTTTGGCATTGGCGTAATCTGCGTCCATTAATCCTTTTTCAATCAGGAATTTGGGAAAGGCGTTGTCGCTGTCGGTGTTGATGAGTGTGTGGTCTAAATCAAAAATGGCGAGATTAGTCATGATTATCCTGTTGTTTTAAAAGTTGTTTTACCAGATGAAGGGTAAGCGGTTTGCCCATCGTTACCGAATAGGCAATTAAGTCATTGAACATAGACAATAAACTGCTCATGTCCTGCCGCCAATGGTCGTGCAAATAAGCATAAATTCGGGAATCTATGGTAATTTGTCGGGTTTTGGCGAGATGGTATAGGGCTTGGATTTTTTCGGGGCGACTCAAGGGCTGCACTTCATACGCCAAGCAATACGCCACGCGGGTACGCAAATCTTCACGCAAATTCAATTTAGATGAGTGAAAATCAGACGCGAGCAATAAATGCCCCTGCCGTGAATTACGGAAAGTATTGAATAAATTAAATAAAACAGTTTGTTCTTTGGGGCGCAATTTTTCAATTTGGTCTATCGCCACATATTCGGCGCGCGCGACCAAATTATCCGATAAGCTGGTTTTGCTGGCATCTATGTACACAGCACGGTGTCCAGCTTGCACGGCTTGTCCAACCCATGCTTGCAGAATATGGCTTTTGCCTGCACCTTTTTCGCCCCAAATATAGATGAATTGGTCATGTTCTTGTTGCAAAAAATAGATGAGTTCGGCGTTTGAATTGCCTAATAGCTGGTCAAAACGTGGGTAGCTGGGTTCGTCAAAATCTAGGGAAAGTTGTGGATTCACGGTTTCAGGCTGCCTGAAAAAGGGTTTTTGGGGGAAAGTGTTGCGTTTTGGATAATTTGATTGTACCCAAAAAGACACAAATTGTCGCTAATTGTATAATATTGTTGGCAAAATTTAAATATTTTCGCCAACAAATTTCACAAATGATTTGACAAAATAAGGATTTGCGTTTTTTCAGGCTGCCTGAAGTATTTACGCAATCTTTACCGCAGCAAAAAATCGTTTAACATCAATTGGCGTATCATTCGGGTCTTCAATCAACGACAAACAGAAGGATACACAAATGAAAAAATTAACCATCGCTACTTTAGTTTTGATGACCACCGCAGGCGTGGCTGTCGCCGCCAACAGCACGGACAATCAAACCACCCCCAAACACGGCGAACACAAACACGGCAAAATAATGCGTCATCACGACGGCAAACATTCTGATTTGCCACGCGGTTTTGAAAAATTGAATTTGTCTGACGCGCAAAAAGCGAAAATCAAAGCCATCGTAGAAGCAGATAAACCCACTCGTGAAGCAAAAAAAGATTTCACCGATTTCAAACAAAAAATGCAAGCCCGCCGCGCCGCCGAACAAAAATTAATGAACAGCCCCACTTTTGACGAAGCAGCCGCCCGCCAAATGATTGTGGAACGCCAACAAGAACGCTTGAATATGGAACGCAAACACGCTGAACGTGAATTGCAAATGTTGAAAAAACGCCATGCGATTTTCCAAGTTTTGACCGCCGAACAGCAAAAACAGTTCCAAGAAGAACAACAAAAGCATTTTAATAAATTTATGAGCCGTAAAGATAAATAAGTAACTGATTTTATTATTTAATTAAATCAATATCTTTCCCCCAAAAACAAATCTTTGTTTTTGGGGGAAATTGCTTTCAGGCTGCCTGATGATTCTATCTTGATGATTATCATAATGGACTGAAAATAATCATGCTAAAATTTGTGCTGCGTGTTTCAGGCAGCCTGAAACGCATTTCCCAAAAAAACAAAAGGTAAGCAACCATGACCATTATCAAACAAGAAGATTTCATTCAAAGCATTGCTGACGCATTCCAATTCATCAGCTACTACCACCCCAAAGATTATATCCAAGCCCTGACCAAAGCTTTGGAGCGCGAAGAAAACCCCGCCGCCAAAGACGCGATGACACAAATCTTGGTAAACAGCCGCATGTGCGCCGAAGGCAAACGCCCCATCTGCCAAGACACAGGCATTGCCACCGTATTTTTGAAAATCGGCATGAACGTGCAATGGGACGCAACCATGAGTGTGCAAGACATGGTCAATGAAGGCGTGCGCCGCGCCTACACCCACCCCGACAATGTGTTGCGCGCGTCCGTGTTGGCAGACCCTGCTGGCAAACGCATCAACACCAAAGACAACACCCCAGCCGTTGTTCACATGGAAGTGGTGGCGGGCGACAAAGTTCACGTTACCTGCGCGGCAAAAGGCGGCGGCTCGGAAAACAAATCCAAAGCGGCGATGTTGAATCCGTCCGACAGCATTGTGGATTGGGTCATCAAAACCATTCCAACTATGGGTGCGGGCTGGTGTCCCCCCGGCATTTTGGGCATTGGCATTGGCGGTACACCCGAAAAAGCCATGTTGATGGCAAAAGAAAGCCTGATGTCGCACGTGGATATTCACGAATTGCAAGAAAAAGCCGCTTCGGGCGCGGAATTGAACACGGTAGAAAAATTGCGCTTGGAATTGTTTGAAAAAGTGAACGCGCTGGGCATTGGCGCACAAGGTTTGGGTGGCTTGACCACCGTGTTGGACGTGAAAATTTTGGATTATCCGACCCACGCGGCAAGTAAACCCGTAGCGATGATTCCGAACTGCGCCGCCACGCGCCACGTTGAATTTGAATTGGACGGCACAGGCGCGGCGAATTTGGAAGCCCCAAGTTTGGAAGACTGGCCCGACATCACATACAGCCCCGACAACGGCATTCGCGTGGACTTGGACAATTTGACCAAAGAAGACGTGGCGCAATGGAAAATGGGCGATGTCTTGTTGCTCAACGGCAAAATTTTGACGGGACGCGATGCCGCCCACAAACGCATGGTGGATATGTTGAACAAAGGCGAAAAACTGCCCGTGGATTTCACCAACAAAATGATTTACTACGTGGGTCCTGTGGACCCTGTACGCGATGAAGTCGTAGGCCCTGCTGGCCCGACCACCGCCACGCGCATGGACAAATTCACGCGCCAAATGTTGGAAGAAACAGGTTTGCTGGGCATGATTGGCAAATCGGAACGCGGCGAAGCGGCTTGCCAAGCCATTGCCGACCACCAAGCGGTGTATTTGATGGCAACGGGCGGCGCGGCGTATTTGGTTGCCAAAGCGATTAAAAACGCCAAAGTGGTGGCGTTTGAAGATTTGGGCATGGAAGCGATTTACGAATTTGAAGTGAAAGACATGCCCGTAACTGTGGCTGTGGACAGCAAAGGCAAATCGGTTCACGATGTCGCGCCGAAACAATGGCAAGCGAAAATTGGCATTATTCCCGTAGAAGCGTAAAATAAAATCGTAAAATAATATTCAGGCAGCCTTTCGCTACCCTACAAAAATAAAATATTGCCTGAAATCGTTGAGATATTGCAATCTAACCCCCTCTCCTTTGGGAGAGGGAAAAATCGTGGTGCATTGAAAGTTTTACCCTCTCCCTAACCCTCTACCACAGGAGAGGGAACAGATGAGTGGTAGACAAAAATTTGTAGGGTAATGAAAGGCAGCCTGAAAAATGATTTTCAGGCTGCCTGAATTGTATGTGCTTAATAATTAAGCAATAGACGCATTCACAAATGCCGCCAATTGGTTTTTCGCCAACGCGCCTACTTTGGTTGCCGCAGGTTTACCGTCTTTGAACACAATCAGGGTAGGAATGCCACGCACGCCAAATTGTGCGGGAATGGCTTGATTTTCATCAACATTCATTTTGGCGATTTTCACATTACCGCCAAATTCTTCTGCTAATTCATCCAGCACAGGCGCAATCATTTTGCATGGACCACACCATGGTGCCCAAAAGTCCAACAACACAGGCACATTGGCTTGCAAAACTTCCGCTTCAAAAGTGGCGTCGGTAACGTGTACGATTTTATCGCTCATTTGATTCTTTCCTTAAAAAAATTAAAATCTATAAAAAACTACAAAGCGTAAGATATAGCTTATTACGTCATAATTCAAGATGGATTGTTTTTAGATATTTTTGGGATAGGCAAATATTGTTTTATTTAGATGAAATCCCATTTCAGGCTGCCTGAAAATTTGAGCGTATAATTCTGAATTATTGTCCCGACTTTGCCCATCAATATGCTCCATCTCTACCAATCCAATCGCCTAGAAGACCTTGCCGATATGCTGGCAACCCTGCACCAAGTTGCGCCGCTTCAATCGCCGCTCGCACCCGAACAAATTGTGGTGCAAAGTCAGGGCATGCGCCGTTTTATCAATCAATTTTTGGCGAAAAAACAAGGCATAGCGGCGAATATTCAATTCAGTCTGCCTGCGGGTTTGAGCTTTCGTTTAATGCGCGAAACCATGCCCGACACGCCCGAATTAAACCCATTTGACACGGAAGTCATGCGCTGGCGACTGCTGGCGTTGTTTCAATCGCCCGAATTTCAGGGCGCAGATTTTCAGGCTGCCCGAGAAGTATTGCACAGCTATTTGGACAATGGCGAATACGCCGCCTATCAATTGGCAGGGCAATTGGCAGACGTGTTTGACCAATATTTGGTGTATCGCCCCCATTGGATTGAAACGTGGCACGCGGGGCAATTGGTGGACGGCGTATCGGACGAGCAAATCTGGCAAGCGCAATTGTGGCGATATTTGGACGATGGGCGACAATCCGCGCCGCACCGCGTGGAATTGTGGCATAACCTGATGAAACATTTGGATAATCCACCCGAATGGCTGCCTGAACGCTTTTTCGTGTTTGGCATTGCCACGCTTGCGCCAATGTATCTGGAATTACTGATACGTTTGGCGAAAACGCGTGAAGTGCATATTTTCGCGCTCAATCCCAGCGAATTGTATTGGGGACAAGTGATTGAACCAGCAAAAATTTTAAATCAATCGGAAGAACCCGATTTGAGTTTACAGGGACACCCACTACTCGCTTCTTTGGGCAAACAAGGGCGTGATTTTTTTGACGCTTTGTCGGAAGCGCAAATTGGCATAGATGTGAATTCGTATGACACGGCGGCATTTTCAGGCTGCCTGTTGCACGAATTGCAAAAAAATCTGCAAACCCAAACGCTGCCTGAAGACAGCGATTATTTGCAAAACCATGATTTAACAACAGAAACTGTTTTAAAACATCTGCAAACCAAAGACCGCAGCATTCAAATCCACAGCGCACACAGCCCTTTGCGCGAATTGCAAATTTTAAAAGACCAAATCCTTGTTTTATTAGAACAAAACAAGGATTGGCAGCCACACGACATCGCCATACTCACGCCGCATATTGAGCCATACGCGCCTTATATTCATGCCGTGTTTGGGCAACAAACGGGTAGCGGTCAGGCTTTGCCCTATTCCTTGTCTGATGTGAAATTGTCGCGCCGCCAGCCACTTTTGTATGCTTTGGAGCAAACTTTGTCGCTGTTGAACAGCCGTTTTGAAGTGGATAAATTATTGCCCTTGCTAGACAGCGAAACAGTCTTACAACGCTTTGATTTAACAAGAGAAGATTTGCTTTTATTGCACGACACAATTGCCAAATTGAATATTCATTGGGGCGCGGATTCGGCGCAACGGGCGAAATTTGGCGATTCGCAGCGTTTGTTTACATGGCAACAGGGTTTGGAGCGGCTGATTTTGGGTTGGCTGCTGCCTGAAAGTAAACAAAACAAAGGTTTATGGCAAAACATCAGCGCGTGGCACACCCGCCCCGACCATTTGGACGTGTTGAGCAAATTTACCGCTTTGGTGCGTACTCTGGCGCAAACGCAGCGCGAATGGCAGGCTGCCACCCATGTTTCGGGCTGGGCGGAACGCATTCGGCGTTTGATGGCGAATGTGTTTGCCCCCAGCGATGATGACCGTGAAGCAATTTACCAATTGGAACAATCGCTTGCACGCTGGGTGGCAGAAAGTGAATTGGCGGATTTTGCCCAATCTTTGACGCAGGACACGGCAATTGCCCACATTCAACGCTTTTTGAATTCGGCGGACGAAACGCATTTTTTGCGTGGTGGGATAACGTTTTGCGGCATGGTGCCGATGCGTTCATTGCCGTTCAAAATGATTGCGCTGATTGGTTTGAATGACGGCGATTTTCCGCGCAACACGAAAGCGGCGAGCTTTGATTTAATCGCCAAACACCCAAAAAAAGGCGACCGTGCGCGGCGCGATGACGACCGTTATTTGTTTTTGGAAGCGGTGTTATCAGCGCGACAAGTGTTGTATTTATCGTTTATTGGCAAAGACATACGCAGCGATGAGCCACGCACACCGTCCACGCTGCTCAATGAATTGGTGGATTGTGTGGCGGAGATGGTGGGCGTGTCGTCCAAAGATTTGCTGGACAATTGGCTGACCCAGCACCCTTTGCAAGCCTTTTCGCCGAAATATTTTTCAGGCAGTCTGCACAGCAGTCGCACCGATTACGCGGCGGCTTTGAATGCGGAAAAAATCGCGGTGGCGGATTTTTTCAGGCAGCCTGAAACGGATTTCACAGAACACGCTAGCTATTTGATTGAACAAAAAGATTTTATTCAATTTTGGCGCAATCCCGTTCGCAGCTATTTGCGTAACACGCTGAATTGGCAAGCCCCCAACGCTGGCATGGAATGGGACGCGGCTGAACCCTTTGCACCCGTGCAAACGCGTTTATTATCTGACGCTTATGTTTCCGCGCGGCGACACAATCGGCAATTTGACGATGTGGCGGCGGAATTGACGGCGCAAAGTTTGTTGCCTGCGGGCGAATTGGGCGCGTTGGCGCAAGGTGATTTTGCGGCGCAAGCGGCGGCATTGGACGGAAAATTGTTGTACAGCAAAGCCTTACCAGAGCGTAGTGGCGTGTTGCCCAGCGTTTCAGGCTGCCTGAATTATCGTTTGAATCATGATTATGAAGTGGGACAAGTGATTTACGCAGGGCAATTTCTCAATGAATTCAATGAACATGGCAATTTATCCGCCGCCGATAAAATTGAATTGCTGCTGCAACATGTGATTTTCTGCGCCGCCACCCCCGAACACGACAGGCAGCCTGAAAGCCGCCAAACGCATTTTATTCAATTGCCCAATGTGCTGACTTTGCCGCCACTCGCGCAGGACTTGGCGCAGGAAATTTTGTCTTTGTGGATAAGTGTTTATCAACAAGGACACGCCGCGCCGCAACCCTTTTTCCCGCGTGTGCAATTGGCGGCGGCAAACAAATTGTTCACGCCGAAAAAAGGGCAAGATGGGCTGGATTATGATGGTGCCATTGCCGCCGCCGCCAATATTTATCACAATGGATACAAAGGGTTTGCACAGGAAGATTATCCCGAAGTGAAATTGGTGTTTGGGCGCAATCCTGATTCCGAACCGCCCTATCGTTCTGATTTGTTTATGAATTTGACGGAGAATTTGTTTGCAGGGCTTGCAGGCTGCCTGAAAGCATTGGCAGGCGAAAATGAAACCGATGTGGGGTAAATTTCAGGCTGCCTTTCAGTACACGGTAATTTTTTTAAATTACTACAAACTTGTCCCCTCCCCGTCTCTAACGGGGGAGGGGGCAAATTGTTGGTAAAATTAAAAATTGTCGTGTACCGAAAGGCTGCCTAAAAGAGAAAAACTGTATACAATCCCTTATCCTTCCAAAATGGGGTATTTCACATGACAACTGAATTATCTAATAATAAACAATGGCTTGAAAACTACATCACACAACAAGAACCGCAAGACCAAACCATTTTACGCAACGCCCTTGCGCTTGCCAAACAACATTATCCGCCCGAAGCCAAAGGGCGCAAAAGTGGCGAGCCGCTTTTATCTCGTTTGTTGGCGGCGGCAAAAATGGTGGCGGAAATGGATATTTTGCCCGAAAGTGTGGCGGTTACGCTCTTAACCGACATTTCGGATTATTTAGATGATTGGCAAAAAATCGTTACTGAACAATGTGGTGCCAAAGTTTGCACGATGGTGGCGGGTTTGGACGAAGTGGAAAAAATCACCGATTTTGCTAAAGTGGACAATCTCACCACCCCCGAAGAACGCGCCGTGCAAGCGGAAACCATGCGTAATATGCTGTTGGCGATGGCTTCGGATATTCGCGTGGTGTTGATTAAATTGGCATTGCGCACACGCACCATGCAATATTTGGGCAATATAGACGATAACGCACACAAACGCGCCGTTGCCAAAGAAACGCTGGATATTTTCGCGCCACTTGCCAATCGTTTGGGCGTGTGGCAAGTAAAATGGCAGCTTGAAGATTTGGGTTTTCGCCATCAGCAGCCTGATGAATATCGCCGTATTGCCAATTTATTGGACGAAAAACGGGAAGAGCGGGAAGCCTATATTGAGCATTTTTTGCAGATTTTGCGCACGGAATTAGACCAAATTGGCATTGAATACGATGTGGCAGGGCGTGCTAAACACATTTATTCCATTTATAAAAAAATGGTCAAGAAAAAACTGGATTTTGACGGTTTATACGATATTCGGGCGGTGCGTATTTTGGTCAAAACGGTGCCTGAATGTTATACCACGCTGGGGATAGTACACAGCCTGTTTCAGCCGATTCCAGGTGAGTTTGATGATTATATTGCCAATCCAAAAGGCAATGGTTACAAGAGTTTACACACCGTTATCGTCGGGCCTGAAGACAAGGGCATTGAAGTGCAAATTCGCACCAAAGACATGCACGCATTCAATGAATACGGCGTGGCGGCGCACTGGCGTTACAAAGAAGGGGGCAAAAGCAATGAGGAATACGAAAAAACCATCGCTTCTTTGCGTAAATTATTAGACAAGTACGAAGAATCAGAAGATTCCACCCAGTCGCCCAATCCCGATACGCCCCCCACGAAAAAGAACAGTCCCCAAGATTTGGCGGCGGCATTTAAAACCGAATTGTTCAACGACACCATTTATGTGCTGACCCCACACGGCAAAGTTTTAACGCTGCCGAAAGGTTCAACGCCGATTGATTTTGCCTACGCATTGCACACCAATTTGGGCGACCGTTGTCGGGGGGCGAAAGTAGATGGGCAGATTGTGCCTTTGTCCACGCATTTGGAAAATGGACAAAGGGTGGAAATCATTGCCGCCAAAGAAGGTGTGCCATCGGTAAACTGGTTACACGAGGGCTGGGTAAAATCCAGTAAAGCCATCAACAAAATTCGCGCCTATATTCGCCAACAAAATGCGGAAACGCTGCGCGAAGAAGGTAAAAATCAGTTTGACAAAATCATCAGCAAAATCAATCCGAAACCCAATCAACAGCAATTGTGCGAAAAATTGGGCTTCAAACTGCTGGACGATTTGTATATGGCCATCGGGCATGGGGAATTGACCACTCGCGCGATTAAAAAAGCGGCTGGGGCTTTGCTGATGCCGCCGCCTACGCCGATTTCGGAAACCAGTATTGTGAAAAAATCCAAAATCCAATCGTCTAATCAAAATGGCGTGTTGGTGGACGGCGAATCAGGTTTGCTGACCCATTTGGCAAAATGCTGTAAACCTGCGCCGCCTGATTTGATTGTGGGTTTTGTTACGCGCGACAAGGGCGTGTCTATTCATCGGCAGAGTTGCAGCGATTTTGAGCATTTGGCGGCGCAGTCGCCCGAAAAAGTGCTGCCTGCAAGCTGGGCAATTGAACAGGCAAATCAAATTTTCGCCATTGACATTGAAATTCGGGCGCAAGACAGAAATGGTTTGCTGCGCGATGTGTCGGACACTTTGGCGCGGCATAAATTGAATGTTACCGCCGTGCAAACCATCACGCGGGATTTAGAAGCCAGTATGCGCTTTACACTGGAAGTGAAACAGGTGCAGGAATTGCCGCGCGTATTGGCAAGTTTGGCGGAAGTGAAAGGTGTGAATAGTGTAACAAGATTGTGATTATTTTAGGTATTTTATGTAAATTTGGTTTTCAGGCAGCCTTTCGCTACCCTACAAAAATAAAATATTGCCTGAAATCGTTGAGATACAGCAATCTAACCCCCTCTCCTTTGGGAGAGGGCTGGGGAGAGGGAAAAATCGTGGTGCATTGAAAGTTTTACCCTCTCCCTAACCCTCTCCCACAGGAGAGGGAACAGATGAGTGGT
>NZ_JQKH01000053.1 GCF_000745955.1 Alysiella crassa DSM 2578
GCCTTTCAGTACACGACAATTTTGCCAATCACAAATCATGTAGGGTGCGCCCTGCGCACCAAATAACTGAATAATTTAAATATTGTGGTGAATTTGGTGCGCACGGCGCACCCTACTGTTATTTTTGTCGTGTACTGAAAGGCAGCCTGAAAAGCTGTGGTATAAAAAATATAGTGAATTCAGTTTAAACCAGTACAGCGTTGCCAGATCTCTTATGTATGTGTGTACACGGCGGTTGCTGCCGCCTTGTCCTGATTTAAATTGAATCTACTATTATGATATGATGATAAAATAGCGTATCCACCAAATCAATATTTGATTTGGTGGATACGCTATTTTTGCTGTTTTAGGCTGTCTCAATTTATTATTTCAAACCCTGTTTAACCAAATCATCATAAGCACCATGATTAGTCAAATTGGTATAACCCAATTTTTTCAATTCTTGCAAGGCAATTTCTGAACGGCGACCTGAACGACAATATACATTAATCGGTGTATTTTTATCAGGAACCAATGATGCAATTTTTCCTGCAATTTCATCATGTGGAATATGATGTGCATCAGATAAATGCCCAGCTTGATATTCATCAGCAGTACGTACATCAATCCAAACACCTGCCGCTTTTTGCACTGTTTGAGGTTGAGGTGTGGCTGGTGGAGTCGTTTGCACGGTTGGTGTATCATTGGCTTGGTTATTAGCTTGGCTTGGGGTGCAAGCTTGCATGGCAAATAACAAGGGTAAAATAAGCCATTTGTTCATGTTTTTCATGATGTTTTACCTTGTAAAATAAAATTATTTTTGGGCTTCAACAGCTTCCAAAGCACGCAGAGCATAAGCATAGGCTGCACCAGCATTCAAAGAAATGGCAGTTGCTAATGCGCCTGCAATTTCACTTTCACTTGCGCCTGCGGCGATGGCTTTTTCGGCGTGAACGCTAATGCAACTTTCGCAACGTGTGGTAATGGCTACTGCAATGGCAATCAACTCACGTGTTTTTTCATCTAATGCCTCGGCGGCGGCAGCTTGGTTTAAATTACCATAGGCAGCCAACATTTTGGGGTGGGTTTGACCTAATTTAGCAAAAGAGGCTTTGGTGTGGTCGCTCATTTGTTTCCAATCAGCAAATGACATAATATTACTCCATGAAAATAAGGGTTAATCAAGTGACTTATTATGGCAATTTTTTTGAGAAAAAACTGATTAAATTGTTGCAAATTATCTTAAAAATAGTTCATTTTAGGTTTTAGGTTACCTATAAGTCGTAGAAGTGAAAAAGCACTACAGCGTTGCCAGCTCCCTTATTATACTCGGTGTACTCGGTGTTCACCGTCTCCTTGTATTGCATTTTCCCTTCTACGACTATAGCTACTGCGCTTGCTGAAAAAGATTTTCAGGCTGCCTGAAATATTGTTTACAGTTCTAACTTCTCAATTCCACCCAAATACGGACGCAATGCCACAGGAATGTTGATTGAACCATCGGCATTTTGGTGGTTTTCCAACACCGCCACCAAAGCGCGCCCCACCGCCAAACCTGAACCGTTCAAAGTATGCACCAAACGGTTTTTGCCATTTTCGTCTTTAAAACGGGCTTTCATGCGGCGTGCTTGGAAATCTTCGCAATTTGAACAGCTTGAAATTTCACGATAGGTGTTTTGTGCGGGCACCCACACTTCCAAATCGTAGGTTTTGGTTGCGCCAAAGCCCATGTCGCCCGTACACAACACAATCACGCGATAGGGCAATTCCAGTAATTGCAAGATTTTTTCTGCGTGTCCCACCATTTCTTCCAGCGCGTCATACGATTTGTCGGGGTGGACGATTTGTACCATTTCCACTTTGTCAAATTGGTGCTGGCGAATCAAACCGCGTGTGTCTTTGCCATGTGAACCCGCTTCGCTGCGGAAACAGGGCGAATGGGCGGTCAATTTAATCGGCAAATCGCTTTCAGGCAGCACGCGCTCGCGCACGGTGTTGGTGAGTGTAACCTCGGCGGTGGGGATTAAATATTGTGTCAATTTGGATTCATCGCCGCCGCGCGTAACGTGGAACAAATCTTCGCCAAATTTGGGCAACTGACCCGTGCCAATCAGCGTGGAATCGCTCACAATATAAGGGGTGTAGCATTCGGTGTAGCCGTGTTGCGTGGTGTGCGTGTCCAGCATAAATTGCGCCAAAGCGCGATGCAAACGCGCAATTTGCCCTTTCATCAATGAAAAACGTGCGCCCGATAATTGCGCGGCTGTTTCAAAATCCAAACCCAAAGCCGCGCCCAAATCCACATGGTCTTTTACAGCAAAATCAAAGGTTTTGGGTGTGCCGATTTTGCGAATTTCCACATTTTCGGTTTCGTCTGCGCCCACAGGCACGCTTTCGTGTGGCAAATTGGGTACGCTCAACAGCAAATCGTCCAAAGCTGCCTGAATGCGTGGCAAATCCTGTTCAATTTTGTCCATTTCATTTTTAATTTCAGCAACTTGAGATTTCGCTGCGTCCGCTTCATCTTTTTTGCCTTGCCCCATCAATGCGCCGATTTGTTTGGACAAACTATTGCGTTGCGCTTGCAACTCTTCGTTTTTCATTTGCAATTGCTTGCGTTGCGCTTCCAATTCATTGAATTGATTCGTATCCAACACAAAACCGCGTCCCGCCAAACGCGCCGCTACTGCGTTAATATCATTGCGTAATAATTGAACGTCTAACATGATTTTTCCTGCCAATTTGATTTGAGAATAAAAGAGCTATTTTATCCGAAAACACGTTTTCAGGCTGCCTTTCAGTACACGACAAAATTCATGTAGGGTGCGTACCACGCACCAAATCATTATTTTTATCGCACACTTTCAGGCAGCCTGAACCCCCAAAAGCCACATTTCCCCCAAAAATAAATTCAATAAAAACAAAATAATTTAAAAAAATCCCTGCCACGTGATTGACCGAAAAACCCACATTCACTATAATTCAAATCTTTCAAGCACGTCGGGGCGTAGCGCAGCCCGGTTAGCGCATCTGCTTTGGGAGCAGAGGGTCGTGAGTTCGAATCCCACCGCCCCGACCACACTTGAAACCACACAAAAAACGCCAGATGCGCCCGTAGCTCAACTGGATAGAGCACTCGCCTTCTAAGCGAGCGGTTACGGGTTCGATTCCTGTCGGGCGTGCCAGTTTTCTCCTAGTGTGGTGGCTGTAGCTCAGTTGGTTAGAGCATCGGATTGTGATTCCGAGGGTCGTGGGTTCGAGCCCCATCTGCCACCCCATCAAATTCAAAACCGTGTTAGTTCTTAACTAACACGGTTTTTGTTTTATTTACAAGTTTTTATGATGAGAAACACTTTGCGTGTACTCGCTTTTCTATTAAAATGTATATTTTACAATGTTAATTTTTGCAAGGGTATGATTTAATGAATAAAAAATTATTGTCTAAACTGATTGTTGCTGTGCTGGGTGTGGGCGTAACGCAAGCTGCATTGGCAGATGAAATCACAGGCAGCTATGTGCAAGGCGATTTGGGTTTGGCATACATGAAAGCCGACACGGTGAAACACGACAATGTGGGCAGAGCCTTGAAAGATTCATACAATGATTCAAAATTAATGCCGCGTGTGAGCGTGGGCTACGATTTTGGCGATTGGCGCGTGGCGGGCGATTACACGCATTACGGCACGATTGACGAAAGCAACGGCGCAAGTAAATCGGAAACCAAAGTAAGCGGTGCAGGTTTGGCGGCGATTTATGATTTCAACACGGCTTTGCCTGTGCCTGTTACGCCTTATGTGGGAGCGCGTTTGTCGGTGAACAAGGTGAAACAGGAAACCACCGTTGCCAATGGCACAACGTTAAGCACGCACAAAGACAGCAGCACGAAAGTTAGCCCTGGTTTATTGGCGGGCGTGAATTATAAATTAGACCGCAATTTTACTGTGGATATGGGCTACCGTTACAATCATTTGGACAGCGATGTGCAAGTGCATGAAGCAGCCGTAGGTTTGCGTTACACGTTTTAATTGAAAAAATATAGTGAATTCAATTTAAACCAGTACAGCGTTGCCAGCTCCCTTATGTACTAGGTGTACACGGCGGTCGCTGTCGCCTTGTCCTGATTTAAATTGAATCCACTATAAAATACAGGCAGCCTGAAAAATATTTTCAGGCTGCCTGTATTTTTGGTTTACGCGATTAATTAATCATCATTGCCCGCAAATGCCAACAACAAGTGCAACAAGCTGCTGAACAAATTGTACACGCTAATGAAAATGCTCAATGCTGCGCTGATGTGGCTGTCTTCGCCGCCTTCCAAAATCACGCGCACTTGCCACATAATCATCAGGCTGCTGAAGAATACAAACACGCCTGAAATCGTCAATGATAATACGGGCAATTGCAAGAAAATATTTGCCACGACACCAATCATTAAAATAATCCCACCCGTCATCAGGAATTTACCTAATGCGTTAGAATTGATTTTGCTGCTGCGTGCCAATTGCGCCATCGTGAAGAAAATACCAGCTGTCATCAAAGCGGCAATGCCCACCAAAGACGCACCATTACTGTGTCCGCCCAGTGCGTAGCCCAACAAAGGAGACAACATAATCCCCATGCCAAACGTAAACACCATTAACAGGGTAACGCCTGTATTGTTGTAACGATTTTTTTCAATCATGAAATTCATGCCATAGAAAAATGCAAAAAACAGACCTAAAACAATCCATTTATTGCCAATCGAAGCCAATGGGTTAAACATCAAACCTGCAAACGCGCCCGCCGCGCATGGCAAAAATGACCACGCCAACAAGCTGTAGGTTTTTTGCAAAATCACTTCTTGGCTTTGTACTTCCGTACCAATATTTTGATAATCTTGAATTTGATTGTCCATTGTTTTTTCCTTTAGTGTGTTGATTAAACAAAAATGAATGGGGATTGTAACGTAAATATTTTAAATTGTGGGAATTGATTTTCAGGCTGCCTGAAAAATGCTGACTCACGCGTGTTTCATTTCTTCACGTTCACGTTTTTTCAATTTGGTTTTAATGCGATTTTGTTTCATGGTGGACAGGTATTCCACAAACACTTTGCCTGCCAAATGGTCTAATTCATGCTGAATGCAGATGGCGAGTAAACCGTCTGCGTCTAATTTTTGCGGTTTGCCGTCCACGTCTAAAAATTCTACGCTAACGCGTTCTGCGCGGGTAACGGTGTCGTAAATCCCTGGTACGGACAGGCAGCCTTCTTCGTAGGTGGTTTCGCCCTCTTTGTGGGTGATGATGGGGTTGATAAGGGTGATGAGTTGGTTGCGCTCTTCGCTCAAATCAATCACGACCACGCGCTCATGCACATCAATTTGGGTGGCGGCTAAACCAATGCCGCGTGCTTCGTACATGGTTTCTGCCATATCGGCAGCTAATTGTTTGATGCGCTCGTCCACTTGTTCCACAGGCTTGGCGACAATGTGTAAACGTGGGTCTGGGTATTTTAAAATAGGGAGTAATGCCATAATTTCAATCTCGTGAATGGGGTTATTGTGCAAAATTCGGTTTTTCAGGCTGCCTTTGGGGGGACACGACAACTACATGTAGGGTGCATATTACGCACCAAAATGCCAAATGGTTTGAATGATTTGGTGCGTGGTACGCCCCTACATTTTGGGTGTTTGTAAAAACAGTCGTGTATTTTCAGGCAGCCTGAAAACTTTATTTTGGGTTTAATCGGTTCAATTTTATAAAAAATTGTGGCAAAGTTGCCATTGAATTTTGGGAAAATAACATAAATAGTGGCAAAGTTCTATTGAAATGCACTATTATTCGGTTTATTTTCCCCAAGTTTATCAATTTTTTTAAAGAGAGTTGCAATGAATAAACAAATTATTACACTGCTTTGCGCGGCAGGTATTGCCATTTCCGCGCCTGCTTTTGCCAAAGGTTTGAAAGTGAAACCGAATGCGCCCAAACGCTATGTTGTGAAACAAGGCGACACTTTATGGGGCGTGTCGGGTAAATATTTGTATCGCCCACATCAATGGCCGAGCTTGTGGAATATGAACCGCGCCAAAATCCGCAATCCGCATTTGATTTACCCAGGGCAAGTGTTGTATTTAACTTATGTGAATGGTCGCCCTGTGTTGCGCGTGGGCAAAGGCGCGTCGGGTCGCCGTAGCGGTTTTGTGAAACTGCGTCCGCATGTACGCGATATGGGTTCGGGTTATGGCATTCAAACTTTGGACGTGGATTTCTACCGCCTGTTTATGAAGCACCCACAATTTGTGTCTGACAAAGAATTGGCACACGCACCACGCATTGTGGCAGGTCCAGAAGGTCGTGATATTTACACCGCCACCGACCGCATTTACGCAGACGGCATGGTAGATGCGGGCGAATACTTAATTTTCCGCGTGAGCCAAGATTTGAAAGACCCTATAACAGGCAAATCATTGGGCAAATTGGTGGAATTCAGCGGCGAAGCAGTAACGCTGAACAACAACAATTCCGCACTCGCTGAACGCGACAACACCACCGCTTTGGACGGCTTGAAGCCCAAAGAACGCGCTAAATTGGAAGCAAAATTGGGCAGCGATGAATATTATGTGAAATCAGACAATGCGAAAAAACCCACCGCCGTGCGTTCTGCCGTGCCGATGACAATTGAAACGGCAGCGTCTGAAATTCAACGTGGCGATTATTTGATTCGCAAACCTGATGTGTTGAACATGTTTAACGCTATGCCACACGCACCCGATGGTGCGACTGAAGCGCGTATCGTATCGGTGATGGACGGCATTTCGGAAGCGGGTATGGGTCAAACCATTATCCTGAACAAGGGTACGGCTGACGGCGTGGACGAAGGCACAGTATTGTCGGTGTACAAAGGCAACCGTTTGGTGAACACCGCTTGGAATAACCCTGACAAAAAAGCCACCAAAGTGGTAAGCTTGCCCACAGAAGAAATGGGCTTGGTGATGGTTTACCGTGCGGGCGAGCATGTGTCTTCGGCGATTGTGTTGGAAAGCAAAAACTCGGTTAGTGCGGAAGATGTGTTGCGCGAACCAGGACAGGATTTGGAAACTTTTGATGACGCAAATTTTATGCGCGATGGCATGATTGAGGGGCAGAAAAAGTTTTATCAAAAATAATTGATTAAATAAACTTCAGGCAGCCTGAATGCTTTTCAGGCTGCCTGAAGTTTTGGGGAAATGAGTATGTGGCATATTGTGTTGATTGGTTATGTGTTTACCACGATGATGTTTTCTTTGGCGCAACCGAGTATTGCGCGGGCGTTGATTTATTTGGTGTTTTGGACGATTTTGCCGACTGTGTTTGTGGTGTGGGTGGCGGTGGTGCGGCGGCGCAATAAGTTGGCAAAATTGGCAGAACAACGCGAATTCGCCGAAAAACAAAATTTGCCTAATCCAAATAATGAGCAAATTTAATTTGGGCAAATCCATTGGTTCGCCAAAAAATCAGGCAGCCTGAAAACGGGGAAAACCCATTTTTAGGCTGCCTATTTATTGAAATATCAATTAATTAGAAACTGTAGATAACGCCCATAAACACATTGGCACCTTTATTGTCATGGTCGCCTTTGTAGCCCGAAATGCCGAAATTCAGGCTGCTGCCGTTTACCATGTGTTGAATGCCGATGGTGGCGGAAGTCAGGTTTTTATTGGCTTGGGCGGCTGGCGCGTTAAATTTGACGGTGGGGACGGTTTTTAAACGTGCGCTAATATTGATTTCAGGGTCTAAAAAATTGTGGCTGTGGCTCACGCTACCCAACAGTGAAGTGTTGGGCAGGAAACGCCAATCGGCTTGCAAACCCACTTCGCCGTTTACGCTTTCGTGTTTTTGTTTTTCAAACATCATGGCGGTGGACAAAGTGCTGTTGTTTTCGCTTAACAAGCCCAGTTGTACGCGTTGTGCGTTTGCGCCGATATAGGGGGTCAATTGCAAGCGTTCATGTGGCGCAAAACGGTAGGCAAGCCGTGCGCCTGCGCCCAAACGGTAGCCGTCTGTATTGGCTTGATGAACGCGTGTGGCGGCACCTAATTTAACGCGGCGGTCGGTGTCTAATTTAAAGTGGTCATAATTCAGTTGTGCGCTGAGACGCAAATTGCCCCAATCATGGCGATGGAATAAGCCCCCACCTATGGTTTGCACTTCATAGCCGCCGCCATTGTCCCATTGATTTTCTTGTTGGCGGGCATGGACGTGTACGCCTGTTTGCCCGCGACCTTGTTGCCCAAAACTTGCGCCAATAGACAGGGTAGGAATGCTGTCGCCATCGCCAAAGAAATCGCTGGTTTTGTGGGTGGTGCTATCTACCCATAAGCCGTTTTGGTTTTCAGGCAGCGTGTTGATTTTGCGGTAGGTGTCTTGGTCTTGTTGCAGGGTTTGTTGATTTAATTGTTGGGTTATGCTGCTGATTTGTTTGGGGGATTCTAATACGGAAATCGCATAATCGCCAATCAGGGCATGACCGCCGCCTGTAGGGTGGAGGCTGTCGGCAAAGAAATGGGTTTGGTTGGCATTTTCTGCAACCAGATGGTTTTGGTTACACGTTAAGGCGTTTTGGCTCAAGGTGGTGTTGGTTTTGCAGGCTGCCGAATGTGCGTTTTGGAAACCATAGCTGCGTGGGTTGGTGGAAATTTCACGCATAAGCGTAAACATATCCAATGGAATCACATTTGCACCTGTGTTTGCCAAGGCGGTGTTTAAAGTGGTGGCGTAAGACTGGGTAATCGCGCTGGCAATCGGTTGTGCGGGCGTACCCAACACCGATGGCGACAAGCCAATATCAGGCACATTCGGCACGATAATGTATTGTGCGCCTGCGTCTTTTAATTGTTTGATGGCTTGGGCGGTTTCTTGTGCGGTTTGATTGATGGTGGGCGTGGTGGCAGCCTGCAAAGCCAAACCGCGCTCGGTAGTAGAAGCATTCGGATTGGCTTGTACATAGGCTTGCATGGCGCGCGCGGCGTTGGGAATGAGTGTGAGCAAATTGCCCGCGCCCGATGTTACGCCATACAAGGCTTTGTCGTCGGCTTTGCCGCCCGATGATTTTAAATAATTGCCAATTTGCGTGGCGGTGGACGGAATGGCAATGCTCATGCCCGCCAAATTCAGGCTGCTGTCTTGCCCTGCCAATGCGCCACCTGCGGCGTAGTTGGTGCCTGTTTGACCGTTGCCATTGGGTGTGGCGTGTGTGCCGTAATGGGCGGCGACGTGTTCGCTCCACATTTTGTCATCGCCGACATTGGTGGTGAATTTGCCCGATGGGTTTACCGCTTGGCTGGTAATGGGTTTGAAAAAGCCGCTATCTGATTGACTGTCGCCAAAAAAATAGGTTTGGCTAAATGTGTTGGCATGGCTGCTCACCATGCTGCTAATGGTGATGGCTAGGAAAGTTAAACGTGTTTTCATGATTTTTATTCAATAAAATAACAAAAATTAACAATTGGTATTTTAATATTAAACTCTAAAAATGGGTACAAAAACATTTTCAGGCAGCCTGAAAACGGTAAAAGCGCAACAGCTTGATGACAATTCAGGCAGCCTGAAAATCCGCCCTAGCTTTTTTCAGCGCAACACTTTAGAATTCGTCTACAATAACATCGGACAATATTCCCCCCATGATAAAATCTATTTTAACTCTGCTGCTGGTGTCCATTGGCTTGACTGCTTGCGATGGCACACCCAAACCGAATACGGCAAACCCATCGGCTGTTGCCAGCGTTTCAGGCAGCCTGAACGATGGAAATCCCTATCAAGACAAAACATTAACTTTTGCCGCCCAAGATGTCGCGCCCAATCAATTGGACTACATCGCCGCCAGCGCACCCACTACATTTTATTACACCCCACAAGGCGAACCCAGCCCTACCCAAGTAGAAAATGGCTATTATCGCCAAATTTTAGGCAAAACCAGCGATGGGCGCAGCGTGGTACAAGATTTCTACCAAGCCACGCAAAAACCGCAAACTTCGCCCTTTATCCTGATGGTCAATGCCAGCGAGCAAAGTTTTGACAAATCGGTGCTGGACAGCCGCGTGATTTGGTACGATGGACAAGGCGAAATCACCAGCGTGGGCGAATTCAGCAATGGCGTGCAACAAGGTTGGCTCAATGTGTATGAATTCAATCAATTGATTATGCAATTGCGCGACCACGACAAGGGCATAGACATACGCTATTTTGTGCCCAGCGAACAATTGTGGGGCGAAGCGCGTTTACAAGAAAATTTGAATACGGGCGCGGTTTCATTGGCAAATCTCACGTTTTATCATGGCAATGGCAAAGTGTTGAGTGAAGTCAAAGTAGATGAATCGGGCAAACCCACAGGCGTGAACACTTATGACATCAATGGGCAACGCGTGGATGCCAAACAAAACGCCACATTAAACGAAACCATGTTGCGCCGTTTTGCGGTGCTGATGGGCAAATTGCCACAATTGATGGCACGATGATTTTTCAGGCTGCCTGAATGAATCGGGAATATTTTTTCAGGCTGCCTTTATTTTTAACCCACTTACTTTTATTTTTGAAGGAATCAATATGTCTCAATATGATGTAGTCGTAATTGGTGCAGGGCCTGGTGGATATGTGGCTGCGATTAGAGCGGCGCAACTGGGTTTCAAAACCGCTTGCGTGGACGCGGGCGTGAACAAAGCGGGCGACGCACCTGCTTTGGGTGGCACTTGCTTGAATGTGGGCTGTATTCCGTCTAAAGCATTGTTGCAATCATCTGAACACGTTCACGCGGCTTTGCACGATTTTGGCGCACACGGCATTACGGTGAGCGCGGTGCATTTTGACGCGGCAAAAATGATTGAACGCAAAGACCAAATTGTAACCAAATTAACGGGTGGCATTAAATTCTTGTTCCAAAAAAATAAAGTGGACAGCCTGTTTGGTCGTGGCTCATTTGTGGGCAAAAACGGCGATTTTTGGCAAATTCAAGTGGACAATAAAGGCGAAAAATCCACCATTGAAGCCAAACACATTATCGTGGCAACAGGTTCATCGCCGCGCCAATTGCCTGCTTTGGTGGACATTGATAATGAAATCGTGTTGGACAACGAAGGCGCGTTGAATTTGACCAGCGTGCCTGCGAAATTGGGTGTGATTGGTTCGGGCGTGATTGGTTTGGAAATGGGTTCGGTATGGAAACGTGTTGGCTCGGAAGTAACCATTTTGGAAGCTGCACCGACTTTCATGGCGGCGGCTGACCAGCAAATTGCCAAAGAAGCGTTTAAATATTTCACCAAAGAGCAAGGTTTGGACATCAAACTGGGCGTGAAAATCAAGCAAATCAACCGCGCCAAAAACAGCGTTACCGTAGAATACGAAGTGAACGGTGAGTCATTTAGCGATACTTACGACAAACTCATTATTGCCATCGGTCGCGTGCCCAATACAGACGGTTTGAACGCGGAAGGCGTGGGTTTGAATAAAGACGAGCGCGGTTTTATTGTGGTGGACGAAGATTGTCGCACGAATTTACCCAATGTTTGGGCGATTGGCGACGTGGTGCGCGGGCCCATGTTGGCGCACAAAGCCAGCGATGAAGGCGTGGCGGTTGCCGAGCGCATTGCGGGTCAAAAACCGCATTTGGATTTCAACTGCATTCCTTGGGTGATTTACACCGACCCCGAAATCGCGTGGGTGGGTCAAACCGAAGAGCAATTGCAGGCTGCGGGCATTGAATACAAAAAAGGCACATCAGGCTTTGGCGCAAACGGTCGCGCTTTGGGCATGGGCAAAGCCAAAGGCACGGTAAAAATCTTGTCTTGCGCGAAAACCGACCGCGTGTTGGGCGTACACATGATTGGGCCGATGGTGAGCGAATTGGTGGCAGAAGCGGTGATGGCGATGGAATTTAAAGCCAGCAGCGAAGACATTGCCCGCATTGTTCACGCGCACCCGAGCTTGTCGGAAGTGGTACACGAAGCGGCTTTGGCGGTGGATAAACGTGCATTACATGGTTAATTACATTTAATTTTTTGGTTTAATTAAATAATTAGGCAGCCTGAAAAATTTTCAGGCTGCCTAATTTGTTTGTTAATTAACCTTCTAATGCCGCATAGCGTCTAACCAAATCACGGAATTCCGCGCTGGTGTCGGGGTGTTTCAGACCAAAAGCGAGCGTGGCTTCCAAATAACCAATTTTGCTGCCACAATCATAACGAATTCCATCAAACGCATGCGCCAACACAGGCTCATATTCCAATAAAGTCGCAATGCCATCGGTCAATTGAATTTCATTGCCTGCGCCACGTTGCGTGTTTTCCAATAATTCAAAAATGCGCGGTGTGAGAATATATCGCCCCACCACCGCCAAATTAGACGGCGCATTTTCAGGTTTTGGTTTTTCCACAATGCTTTGAATACGTTGAAAATCATGCCATGGAGCAATTTCCACAATGCCATACGAACCCGTTTCCTGAGGGTGTACCGTTTCCACGCCCAAAACGCTGCTGCCTGTTTGATTATAGATTTGAATCATTTGGCTTAATGCACCGCGTGGTGCATCAATCAAATCGTCTGCCAACAAAACCGCAAATGGCTCATCATTAATCGCCGCTTGCGCACACAATACCGCGTGTCCCAAGCCCAAAGCTTCCGCCTGACGAATATACATACAGGTAACATGACTGGGCAAAATATCCTGAACTTGCTCCAATAATTTTTCTTTATTACGCAAGGATAATTCGGTTTCCAGCTCATAGGCTTTGTCAAAATGGTCTTCAATGCTGCGTTTGCCGCGCCCTGTAACGAAAATAATTTCTGTGCAGCCTGCTTCAATCGCTTCTTCTACCGCGTATTGAATCAAAGGTTTGTCTACAATTGGCAACATTTCTTTGGGGGTAGATTTGGTGGCGGGCAAAAACCGCGTTCCCATGCCTGCTACTGGGAAAACTGCTTTGCGAATAGGTTTATGATGTTTCATCTAAATACCTTTATTTTCAAAAAATAAAGTGTCATTATAACCAAATTACAATAAGTTTCAATTTTCAGGCAGCCTGAACCGTAAAAACACTTGCAGAAAAAAATGAACGCAATTATCATTCAGCTAAATCAGTTTTACCAATTTGAATTCATAGTATTAAGCTATTAAAAATTCAAACCCGATAAAAAAAATTATGGAGAGGAAACAGCCATGTACGTTTGTATTTGTAATGCGATTAGCGACCGCCAAATTCAAGAAACCGTAGCGGCGGGCGCAACTTCTTTGGGTGATTTGAAAGACCAATTGGGCGTAGCGACTTGCTGTGGCTGTTGCGCCGAGCTTGCCAGCTCCTATTTGGGCAATCAGCACGCTAACGCCACCCAAATGGTTTCCCCGATTGTGGTAGAACATTAATTTTCTGATTGTCTCCGAAAACAAATAGGCAGCCTGAAAGCGAATTTTCAGGCTGCCTGTTTGTTTTTGACTATCTGCTGATTGATAAAAAATTATCTTTTATTTTTAAATATTATTGAAATTCATGAGATTAACAATTGATTACAATACTTTTCAAAATGAATAAAAATGAGCTTGTTTATTCTTTTAAATTAGATTCTTTATACTTAATTTGATGTGTTGATTTGATTTTTTAATAAAAATAAATGTTTAATATGTAGAGATAATGAGATTTAGTCTATTTGCTTTATTTTTTGTGTCAAGAATTGTAAGTTTTTTGATAAAAGTACCAACTGTACAATAAAATTTTGGTATGCAAATTGCTTTATAATAGAGTGTTTTTATTTTTCATTTTTTTAAGGGTGTTCCCATGAATATTTTAAATCAAAGTAAACAGTTAGCTCTGGTGGCACTGTTGGGTTTAGGGCTATTGTCCAGTGCGCAAGCCCGCGAAATAGACGACAAAGCACGCCGAGTAGGTGTGGTTCGTTGGCAAAAAGAAGCGGTGATAAGCCCACAAGATTTGTTGAATAAACAAATCCCTGAGAATACAGCCAGCATTTATTTTATTCGTCCGCAAGACGATGATGGATTGCAAACGAGTGCGAATGTGGCGATTAATGACCGTTTTCACACCAGTTTGCAGGCGGGGAATTACAGCCAAATTTTGTCATGTGTTGGCGTAAATCGGTTGAGTGCGGAGATTACGGGGCATAAGAACAATGACCTGTTGCGCAATGCGGTGAATTACGATTTGGAGAAAGAGCGCAATTACTTTTTTGAAGTGGACGTAGATGATGTAACGGGTGCGGCGAATATTCGCAGTTTGAGTCAAGAAGAAGCCTTACCTTTGTTGGAAAAGCAGCAAAGACATCAAGTTCACCAAATCACACGCGTTGTGCCTAATTGTGAACCAGGGCAACCACCAGTTGAAAAAATCTCAATTGAATTGAAAGTGTTGTTTGATACGGATAAACATTTTGTGAAACCGCAATACTATCCGAATATTGAAGAGGTTGTGGACTATATGCGCCGCTTCCCAGAGACTTCAGTGACTCTGGAAGGACATACGGATAGCCGCCAAACCGATGAATACAATATTGCTTTGTCGCAACGCCGTATGAATGCGGTGCGTAATATTATGATTCAGAAATATGGCATTGATGGCAGCCGAATTCGGGCGGTGGGTTATGGCGAAAGTCGCCCAGTGGCACCGAATGATTCAGCAGATAATATGCAATTGAACCGTCGTGTGGTGGCGGTATTTGAAGTGGCGGTACCGAAGCAATAATGCGTTTCAGGCAGCCTGAAATAGGGAACATCCGTTAGGGAATGGATTTCAGGCAGCCTGAAAGGGTAGCCCCGATAGCTAAAGAATTTAAGTTTAATTTTTAATTTTAATTGAAGGAACAAGACGATGAAACACATTATCGTTAAAACACACACGGCGGACAAAACCATTGGTGAAGTACGCGTCATTACCAAAGATGGTCAGCCTACGGTGATTAAAGCCGACCGCAATGTGAACTATGAATTTTTCCATGAAGAAATCAATGCCGCGCCGAATCATATTATTACCAAACGCGTAGGCGATGATTTGCACGTTTCGTTTGAACGCGAGGGTGCGGAAGTAGATTTGATTATTGAAGGTTTCTACGAATACGAGCATAACGCTTTGATTGGTATTGCAGAAAATGGTAGCTACTACTACTATATTCCCGATACAGGCGAAGTGGAAGATTATGTAACCAAATTGAAAGCGGGCGAGGTTGAGGGTCAGGCATTAGGCGGTGAGAATGTGATTGCGCCGTTGTGGTTGCCTGTGCCCAATGGTTTTGCGTTTCCGTGGTGGGCGTTGATTCCGTTGGTGCCCTTGTTGTTTATTGATAAAGATGGCGACCCAGAGCCTACGTCACCAGTATCGACGAATGCTGATGAAAAAGCAGGTACGTTTAATGAATTGACCAAATCCAACAATCCAGTTACCCAAAATATTATGGGCAATGACAAGGGCATTGATGTGAATTCATTGCGCTTGATTGACCCTGTGAGTGGCACACACACATATAAAGTGATTGTGCCAGGACAAGGTGTGTGGGAACTGAAAGCAGGTACGGACGAAGTAACGTTTACGCCTGAAAAAGGCTTTTTGGCAAATCCTACGCCGATTAACTATTATGCGGTAGGCACAAATGGTAGCTCGATTGAAAGCACACCTGTATCGGTGCAATACCCCTCTAAAACGACAGCAGACCGCAGCATTGGTGAAACAGGTAAGCCTAAAAGCGTCCACGTTGTTTCAAACGATGACAATACGATAGACCCAACGACTGTGCGTTTGGTAGACCCCAATTCGCCTACTGATAGCCCGATTTACACCGACAAATTGGTGGTACCAGGCGAAGGTACATGGACGGTGGATAAAGACGCCAATGGTGTGCCGACAGGTTATGTTACCTTTACGCCTGAAAAAGGCTTTACTGGCGACCCAACGCCAATTCATTATGTGGTGAACACCAAACCCAATAGCGATGGTACAACCGAGCAATTGCTGCCAACCCCTGTGTCTATTGAATACCCAACTCATCCCGTAGCTGACTTTAAAGTAGGCAGCAAAGGGCAGCCTGTTATCCAAAATGTAACCCAAAACGATGGTAATCAAGGCAAAGACGTAGACCCAACTTCAGTTCAATTGATTGACCCCAAAAACCCGAATACCCCAACGGACAAAGTGGTGGTAGCAGGTCAAGGTGTGTGGACGCTGAAAGTGGGTACGGACGAAGTAACCTTTACCCCAGAAGCTGGGTTTACAGGCACACCTACGCCTATTTTTTACATTGTCAATGATACAACGGGCGTTACTTTGCCCAAAACCACAGTAGGTGTGGCGTATCCTGATGTATTGGATACCACCCCTAAACCTGATTTCAAAACAGGTGTACCAGGGCAGCCTGTCACCCAAAAAGTGATTAGCAATGACGGTAATGGTGGCGACAATATTGACCCGACTTCGGTGCAACTGATTGACCCGAAAACGGGTACCCCAAGCACGTCTGTAACCGTGCCAAACGAAGGTGTGTGGACGACTACGCCGACAGGTGATGTAACCTTTACGCCGAACAAAGGCTTTAATGGCGACCCGACACCGATTAGCTATACCGTAAAAGACAAAGATGGCAACACTTTGCCGACCACAACAGTGGATGTTGGCTATCCATCAACCCAATTGACCCCAATGCCCACACCTGACAGCAAAACAGGCGTACCAGGGCAGCCTGTAACCCAAAATGTAACCAGCAATGATGGCGATAATGGCAAAGATGTAGACCCGAGTTCGGTGAAATTGATTGACCCGAAAACGGGTACACCAGGTACATCTGTAACTGTACCGAATGAAGGTGTATGGACAACGACGCCAACAGGCGATGTAACGTTTACGCCTAATAAAGATTTCACAGGTGATCCAACGCCGATTACTTACACCGTAACCGACAAAAACGGCAACACCTTGCCG
>NZ_JQKH01000054.1 GCF_000745955.1 Alysiella crassa DSM 2578
CCCTCAGGTCGTATGCGGTATTAGCTATCCTTTCGGACAGTTATCCCCCACTACTCGGTACGTTCCAATGCATTACTCACCCGTTCGCCACTCGCCACCAGGTGCAAGCACCCGTGCTGCCGTTCGACTTGCATGTGTAAAGCATGCCGCCAGCGTTCAATCTGAGCCAGGATCAAACTCTTATGTTCAATCTCTAACTTCTACAACTTCTGGTCTGCTTCAAAGAAATTAACAAGAAATAATCTTGTAACTCTCAAAACAGTGTGAGACCATCAGGCACTCACACTTATCGATAATCTTATTCTTAAAGAACTCAACTTCATCTCAGCCACCGTAGCAGCGAAAAACAGAACTATACGCACTTTCTTTAAAATCCGCAAGCAGCTTCACCCTCTTTTCTTTTGCAAAACGGCTAAATACTTTGAAATGCAATGAAACTTTCTTTCAGCTTTTTCAGCTTTTTTGGCTCACAGTCGTATTTTTAGCACATTTTGGGGTTCAGGCTGCCTGAAAATAAAATATAGTGAATTCAATTTAAACCAGTACAGCGTTGCCAGCTCCCTTATGTACTAGCTGTACACGGCGGTCGCTGTCGCCTTGTCCTGATTTAAATTGAATCCACTATAAAACCAACACTCTCACAGCCACCAACTCCCCCAGCGTGGGTGTGGCGGCGCAACGCCACGTCTCTGGCAAGTCGCAACAATATATGTTTTCAGGCTGCCTTTTGGTATGATGGAATTTTTTGGAGTGATTTATGACGCAAACGATTTGTAAGGAATTGGGCGACGCAGACGCAATTTTGGCGGATTTGGGCGCGGCGGTAAGCATTTATGGCAGTGCGCGTTTGCCCAGCACGAGCGCGGAATATGTGATGGCGGAGCGTTTGGCGCGGCGTTTGTCGGATTTGGGTTTGACGGTGATTTCGGGCGGTGGCCCGAGCATTATGGAAGCGGCAAATAAGGGGGCGTTTGGGGGGCGTGGGCAATCTGTGGGCTTGAATATTGTGTTGCCGCATGAGCAAAAAGCCAATGAGTTTCAGGATATTTCGCTGCAATTTGACAGTTTTTCGGCGCGAAAGGCGACTTTTTTGAAATATTCGCAGGCGCATATTGTGATGGCGGGTGGCTTTGGGACATTGGACGAGTTATTTGAGTGTTTGACGCAGGTGCAAACGGGGAAAATGGTGCGTTGTCCAATTATTTTGGTGGGACGTGATTTTTGGCAGGGTTTGATGGATTGGCTGGGCACGCAGTTGATTGGGCGCAAATTGATTCATGCGCATGATTTGGATTATTTGTATTTGCGTGATGATGAAGATGAAATCATGCAAATTATTCAAACACATTTTGATTTATAAAATATTGATTTATAAAATAAGGCAGCCTGAAAATGGTTTTCAGGCTGCCTGTTTTATATTAATTGCTCAATACATCTACGCCTTTGGGCGCGACAAATTTAAATGTGCCGCGTGATAAATTGGGTTTGGTATTGATGTTGTTGAATTTGATGGCGGTTTGGTTGCCAAAACCGTCTTTCAATTCCATCGCGGCAAGTTTATCACCTTGAAAGCCAATGCGGATAAATTGGTAGCCTGCGTTGGCGCGTTTGGGGGTGGCGAGTACATATTGAATGCCGCCTGCGCTGCCATCTTCTTTCAGGGTGTAGCTGCTTTCCAATGCGGTTTTGTTGGACAAGATGGCGGCTGGGCTATCGCCGATGGTTTGGTCTTGGTTGGACTTGGTTACTTGTTTTAAATCAATATCATATAACCAAATGTGTTTACCATCGCCCACAATGGTTTGTTTGTAGGGGCGGCTGTAGTCCCATTTAAATAAACCAGGGCGCAAAATTTGGAATGTGCCTGAACTGGTTTGGTTTTTCTTTTTGGATTGAACGGTTTGGGTGAAACTGCCGCTCAAACCATCTGTGTCTTGGTTGAATTTTTTGAGTGAATCAATCGCGCCTGCGTGTGCGCTGGTAGCGACCAAAGCGGCAGCGAGAACGAGGGTTTGTTTCCAGTTTTTCATTGTATAATCTCCGTTTAAATTGACGTGGTTTGTTATTTTGTAACAAGTCGTCATTATTCTGTTTTTCAGGCTGCCTGAAAAGGTGGTTTTGGCAATGTAAAGGCAGCCTGAACGCCAAGTTTTTATTTTTAAACAATTTAGTTGCCCAAATTTAACCGAATTTTAATTATGCAAAATCTATACACTGTTCTGCAAACGGCTTTATGTGAAACCAATCCCGTGCAAAAATCTGAATTAACCATTGATTTATTTCATCAATTTCATTCAGGCAGCCTGAAACTGGATAAATCCACCCCTGCGCTGGACATTCCGATTGCGGGGCGACCTGCCAAACCTGAATTAGTCGCCGTCAATCAGGTGGAAAAGCGCAAATTGACGACTGCGGAAGGCTATGCGGCAATGTTACATGCAATTTGTCATATTGAATTTAATGCGATTAATTTGGCTTTGGACGCGGCGTATCGTTTCCGCAGTCTGCCCGACCAGTTTACGGCGGATTGGCTGAAAGTGGCGAAAGAAGAAGCGGAGCATTTTTCTTTAATGCGTGGGCGATTATTGGCACATGGTTTTGATTATGGAGATTTTTCCGCGCACGGGCATTTGTGGGACATGGCGTATAAAACGGCGTTTGACCCACTTTTGCGTATGGCACTCGTGCCGCGTGTATTGGAAGCGCGTGGGCTGGACGTTACGCCCGCCATTCGCGCCAAAGTGGAGCAGCGTGGCGATTTGGAAACCTGTGCGGTTTTGGACATTATTTACCGTGATGAAGTGGGACATGTGAAAATCGGCAATCATTGGTATCAGTATTTGTGCGAGCAGCGCGGTTTAGAACCCATTGAATTGTTTAGAAATTTATTGCGGCGTTTTGATATGTTTATTTTTCGCGGTTATGTGAATTTGGACGCGCGGGAGCAAGCGGGTTTTTCCAAATTTGAAATGGAAATGTTGGAACATTTTGAGCAATCGTTTCAGGCTGCCTGAAACGCTTTTCAGGCTACCAACCTTTTTATGAAAGAATAATATGCACATTTCTCAATTTGATTTTGATTTACCCGAACAATTGATTGCCCAAAATCCGCCTGCGATACGCGGCAACAGTCGCTTGCTGGTGGCATTGCCACAACAGGATTTTGCAGATAGACATTTTGCGGATTTATTGGATTATGTGAATGCGGGCGATGTTTTGGTTTTCAATAATACGAAAGTGATGAAAGCGCGGCTGTTTGGGCAAAAAGCAAGCGGCGGCAAAATTGAAGCCCTGATTGAACGCGTGTTGGACAATCAAACGGCGTTGGCGCATATTCGTTCGTCCAAATCGCCCAAAGCGGGGGCGGAATTGATTTTTGATGGCGAAATTCACGCCACTATGGTGGAACGTGTGGGCGAGTTATTCAAAATCCAATTTTCAGGCAGCCTGAATGTGTATGAATTATTGGAACAACACGGCGCATTACCCCTACCGCCCTATATTGAACGCGCTGCCGATGATTCGGACGACTCGCGTTATCAAACGGTGTACGCGAAACATCAGGGCGCAGTTGCCGCGCCGACTGCGGGTTTGCATTTTACCGATGAAATTTTAAATGCTTTGCAAAACAAGGGGGTGGAGTTTGCAGAAGTAACCTTACACGTTGGCGCAGGCACGTTTCAGCCCGTGCGTGTGGACAATATCGCGGAACACAAAATGCACAGCGAATGGTTTGATGTGCCAGCCGAAACGGTTGCCAAAATTCAGGCTGCCCAAACGCGTGGCAACAAAATTTGGTCGGTGGGGACGACTTCTTTGCGGGCGATTGAGTCGGCGGCGCGTTCAGGCAGCCTGCAAGCGGGTACGGGCGATACGGATATTTTCATCACACCAGGCTATGAATTTCAAGTGATTGATAGATTGATTACGAATTTTCATTTGCCCAAATCTACGCTGTTGATGTTGGTGTCGGCATTTTCAGGCAGCCAGCGTATTCGTGAGGTGTATCAGCATGCGATTGGTCGGGAATATCGCTTTTTCAGTTATGGGGATGCGATGATTTTGGGGCGCGAGCAATAATCAAAAATGGCAAGGGGTTTGCTTTTCCTTGCCATTTTTTTGATTACCCCACCCTACGCGCCGCCATAATTTTGCCAATTTCCCCCAATTCATTTGGCGGAATATGCGTTTTGCCTAATTCAAATAATTGTTCTTCTTTGGGGATATGCTCATCATAAGCCATTGTAAAATTTTGGATAATTTGCATATCAGGCGCAACACGCACCCCTGCAAGCGTTTCTTGCAATTGCGTGTGCAGCGTGTCCCAATTTTTATGTAAATCAATATGTTGTGCTTCCAATTCATCAATCACCATTTGTGCTTCAGGACAATATTTTGATAATAAAGGAAAAAAATCTAATTCTTCATCGGCGTGGTGTAAGGGCGCGGCACGGTTAAAATAGGTGCTGATTTGCGTGATGGCTTCTTGCGCGGCGGCGTTGCAGCCGTGTTGTGCGATGTAGTCGGGCAATAAATGCAGTTGCCCGCAAAATTTTTTCACTTTGCCATGACAGGCGTAAAGCATTTCAATTGGGTCGTCCCAAGTGGGGGCAGTGGCTTGATTCAATAAATTTAACATTTTATTTTTCCTTAAAATTTTAGAACCTGTGTTTGTAAGGTTGATGGCTTGATTTTATTGACAATTCTTGCGAATACAAGGCGGTTTTTCATGCCAATATTGAAATATTAGCATGAAAAACCAACGCAGTAGGCTCATGAAGTGGCGATAAAAGCAAGCTATTAAGATTATGAACACAGGTTCTTATTTTCAGGCTACCTGAAAATTATCCACAATGATTTGTGAACCCATATTCTGCGCCAACGGTCTTTCCGTCAAAACATGCAAGGCAGCCTGAAAATGGTCAAAATTCAGCAATTGTGAACCAAAACGGCGCAAATGTTCACTATCTTGTTGGCAATCAATCATTTCCACGCCGCATTGCGCCAAAAATGGCACGGCATGGGCAAAGGCAATTTTACTCGCGTCCGCTTCGTGGGCAAACATGGATTCGCCAAAAAAAACGCTGCCAATTTGTACGCCATACAATCCGCCCGCTAATTCATTATTTTGATTATAAAATTCAAATGAATGTGCGTGTCCCAATTGATGTAATGCGGTGTAGGCAGCCTGAAATTCGGGCGCAATCCATGTGCCGTGTTGTTCGGGGCGCGGTTTGGCGGCGCATTCGGCGATGACTTGGGCGAAATTTTGATTGACCGCGACACGATAAACCTTGTTTTGCATGGATTTTTTTAGCGAGCGCGACAGGTGCAACGCTGCAGGCAACAACACGGCTCGTGGCGCAACGCTAAACCAGTAAACATAATCTTCATCACAATGCCATGGGAAAATTCCTTGCGGATAGGCAGCAAGCAATTGTTTTGGCGTTAATTCTTCTGTTACGCACACTAAACCATCGTTATGGCGCAAGGCTGGGCGAGGATTAGGAAAGGGCTGGTCGGGGGAAATCAGGGGTATCATTTTTTACCTTTTATTTCAATAAATTAAATATTATCCACCCACACCCAACCATATTGTTCCGCCAATTCATGCCATTGCGCCACGCGTTCTTTCAGGCTGCCTGAATCCGCACCCTCTTCCACCCACAAGCACAACACCACATTCGCCCCCACCCCAGCCAAACGGCGTACCGTACCACGGTCGGGCGTTTGCGCGGCGCGGACGGCAACCAGCAATTGCACCGCTTGCCCTGCGGCGCGATTTGCCAAATCTGCCCATTCTTCACGGCTCGCCACCACGCCCAAATCCAGCCATTCTTGTCCCAAAACATCTTGATACCATTGATGATTTTTGGGTAACACGTCCAAAGCAATCGCCCAATACGCGCCATTTTTCGCCAAACTGATTTGTGGCGATGAGCGAATGAGGTCGGGTGTGTAATCCGCGTCGCTGTCCACGATTTTGCGTTGCCATTTTTGGCTAATATTTTGATAATACGGTAACTGTAAATTCAATTGTGGTGCAAGTCGGCGCATTTGCCACACGCTAGTTGCCCACGCCAAAGCACGCGGTACCAGCCCATAACACAGCAAACTGCCCAATAATAAACTGCCCCACGCGGCGGCGTTGCTGGCATTGGCTTGATTGCGACTGGCGAGTATGGCGGTGCTGTCTGGCACGTCAAAACCCAGTATTTCAGGCAGCCACCCAAGTAAACCAACCACTTGTGTCAAAGTTTCATTGCTTAATAAAGTGCTTTCCCATGTGAAATGGTATTGGCGCACCAGCAATAATAATAACGCCGCCGCAAACATGCCCCCCAAACCCGACAAGGCAAGTTGATGGCTAATCATGCTTCTGCGCCAAGTGGCGTGGGGGCGGATATTGGGTTCATGATAAAGCTGGGCGATGGTTTGGCTGATGATTTCAGGCTGCCTGAAAAAAGGTGGCAATGCGGGTAAGTCGCGGCGCAAAATCAAATTCACACACCAAATCATCAACATAACCGTATTCACGCCCAACACGCCCAACAACACCACAAAAAAATTCAACGCCGTTTGCTGCATTAAACCGTATGTGCCGACAAAACCAATTATCGCCCACGCCGTCAGCGCGGCATAATGCAGCCATTGGCGATGACGGCAATGTTGTTGCCATTGGTCGGCGATGGCGTGGTCGCGGTCTATGAGCGTGGCGCGGCGATGGAGTTTGTCGGTGATGTCGCCATCGGTTTGACGCAATTGGGCGGTGATGGCGGCGGGGTCGGCGGGGAACAGGTGTCCGCGTTGTTCCAATAATCGGATTAGCTCGGTGTGATGTGTGGGGTTCATGGTTTAGGGTGTTGGTTTAATTGGAAAATAAGGAAAATGGGCGAAAGGAATTATCCGCCCATATTTTGGTTTTCAGGCTGCCTGAATAATGATTTTGTAAATAAAAACAATATCATCATTAAAAATAGCCAAACATTCTCATGCCCAAAAACACGGCAATAATCACTAAAATCACAAACGTAACTATCAATGCCGACACCAGCCATTTGGGTTCTTCTTTGGGTGGGGCGGGTTTTTCGGGTTCGGGTGGAGCTGGGCGTGGGGGTTGTGGCGGAATGAGTGGGCTGGGGCGTTGTCCGCGCTGTATCGGTGGCGCGGTGCGAACTTGCTGAATCACAGGCGTGTCGTCCGCATATTCATCGTCAGATAAACGGGTGGCGGTCATGACGCTGGGTGGTGGTTCGGCGGCCTGGGCTTGCTCCACCAGTCGCCGTGCTTGCCCGTAAAAGGCTTCGCCTGTTGCGCTGTGTCCTGCGATTTTGCGTACCAGCCGCAGCGCGGTCAGCAAATCGCATTCAAACCAATCGCTGTTGTGTTCGGGATTCACGCATTTTTCGGCGAGTTCATCGTGGATTTTTTGCAATAGGGTTTTGGGATAAGGTGTGCGTAAAGCATATTGCAATTCAAAAGGATAAGGCAATTTTATCCCCGAATTACCGTATTGGTGGACGAGTGCCGCAGGGTCAGTATCTGCATAACCAATCGCCAGCCAATCGGGTACAGACTGATTGCTTAAAACGTAAATCCAGCCTTTCATAATTGATTTTCCTTGATTTTTTTGAAATGTTCAGGCTGCCTGAAAGATGAAAATTCAGGCAGCCTTTTGATTTATTTGATTATTTAATGGTAAATACACCAGCCATATAAGTCAAACTGTCTTTTTCATGTTTGGACGTGATGGATTGGTCTAGCTGATAATCTGCTTTACGGCGCAATTTTCGCAACAATTTCAAATTATCCGCCAATACCGCAAAATCTTCATGCTCTTGTTTTGCCAAAAAATCCAGCAAAGCCTGATGGGTACTGGTTTGATTCGGGCAAACATAGCCATGAACCAACGCCACTTGTTGCGCATAATGATACGCCGCATAGTAGGCGCGATTGATGATGGTGCGCGTATCGGTTTCGGTTTTATCTTGGTAGCTGGCAATTTCTTCGGCGTATTGTTTCAAATCGTGTGGCGTAATGCTCATGCCTCCACCCCATGCGTCAGCGTAAACACCAAACGTGATTTGGCAGCCACATAATTGTCCAATAAATAACGATTAATGTGGCGTTTCAAATCTAAATCCAATTGATTAAACCGATGGTCGTCTAAATGCGCGATGGCATATTCCAAATACACGGTATCATCATCAATTTCCAAATGGCTGCTTAATGGCATGATGTGTTGTTGATACAAAAAACTTAATGCTTCCAAATTGGCAGCATGAATAGGTTGGTGTAATTCTTGGTCTATAGATTGTAATATATTCATACACATATCCAATTTTGGCGTATCCATACCTGATTGTTGCATAAAGCGAATTAACTCATCAAGCAAATCAAAATTGCGCAATGTCGTGGTTGCCCATTGCAATACATTTTCTAATGCACCAAGCGTTTTAACTGATTGATAATACTGATTTAAACATGCATTGACTTCACGATACAAACCTAAATGCAACAACACAGACACATAATTCACCAACCAAATAGACATATCGCCCGTCAATGCAGCTTTCACTTGCTCAAATTCTTGTTTACACGCCTGCTCATTGCCCTCCAAAGCGTAGCGAATACCGCGTGCCATGCGCCCATTTTCATTATCCACAAGGCAAACTTGCTCAATCTCACGCACCAAAGTTTGCCAAGATAAACTGCGCGTGTTAATGGGTGTAAAGGGCGATTGTTGAATCAGCCCCTGTAGTTTAGGCGCGATGTCTGCCATTTTGGTTTGTGTTTGTACCATAAATACTCACTCATCTTGTTACATTTAATTTTTCAGGCTGCCTGCAAATTGCTCCGCTTGCACCCGAATCTGCTTATCCAAAGCCAATAAATCGTCAATACTGTTCAGGCTGCCTGAAACGTGTTTCGCCAAACTGTGTTCCACCACCCGCGCAATATCCGTAAACCGAATTTGCCCACGCAAAAACGCCGCCACCGCCACTTCATTTGCCGCATTCAACACGCACGGCGCAGAACCACCCGCATACATCGCGTCATACGCCAATTTCAAACAGGGATAACGCGCAAAATCAGGCTCTTGAAACGTCAGCGCAGCAATTTTGCTGAAATCCAATGCGCCCACGCCCGAATCAATCCGTTCAGGCAGCCCCAAACAATAGGCAATCGGCGTACGCATATCAGGCAAACCCATTTGCGCCAACACGCTGCCGTCCGCATAACGCACCATGCTGTGAATAATAGACTGCGGATGAATCACCACTTCCAATTGTTCAGGCGGACAATGAAACAGCCAATGCGCTTCAATCAATTCCAAACCCTTATTCATCATCGTGGACGAATCCACCGAAATTTTATGCCCCATAGACCAATTTGGGTGTTTAATCGCTTGCGTTGGCGTGATATTGGGTAAATCTGCCAAATCTGTATTTAAAAATGAACCACCACTTGCTGTCAAAATAATAGATGAAATGCCATGATGGTTCAGGCTGCCTGAAAATTGTTCGGGCAAGACTTGGAAAATCGCATTGTGTTCACTGTCAATGGGCAATACTTTTGCGCCGTGTTGTCGCGCCGTTTCCATAAACAGGCTGCCTGAAACCACCAACGTTTCCTTATTTGCCAAATAAATGGTTTTACCCGATTGCGCCGCCGCCAAAGCCGATGGTAAACCCGCCGCGCCCACAATCGCGCACATTACCCCGTCCACTTCTGCCGCGCTTGCCACGTCTATCAAAGCCTGTGCGCCGTGCAATACTTCGGTTGGCGTACCCTGTTGCTTGAGCAATTCGCGCAATTGGGCGGCGCGAGTTGCGTCTGCCACCACCGCAAATTGGGGGTGATGTATTGCGCATTGTTCTGCCAATTTGTCCACTTGCGTGTGTCCTGCCAAGGCGAAAATTTGAAAACGGTCGCGGTGTCGTGCCACCACGTCCAAAGTAGAAATGCCTATGCTGCCTGTGCTGCCGAGTATGGTTAAAGTTTGCATGATGATTTTGTTTAAAAAATAAAGGGAATTATAGCCTAAATTGTACGCGAATTTTCAGGCTGCCTGAAAATATGAAAAAATAGAATAAATCATTGAATTTTAATTATAAATAAAATATAATTCAGTATTTATTTTAATAATCATAGGGAATCGGCTAAATGTCTCAAATTAACGTCATTTTTCTGATTATGGCGGTTTTGCTGTTTGTGAGTGTGGTGGCAAGTCGTTTGTCAGCGCGATTGGGTATGCCATTATTATTGGTATTTTTGGGTGTGGGTATGTTGGCGGGTGAAGAAGGCATTGGCGGCATTGCTTTTTACGATTTAACCGCCACCACCATCGTCAGCCAATTGGCATTAGCCATTATTTTGTTGGATGGCGGTTTGCGTACCCAATTTGAAACTTTCCGTATTGCGCTCAAACCTGCTGCGGTACTGGCAAGCTGGGGCGTGATTGCGACTGTGTTTATACTGGGCATGTTTGCCATGTTTTATTTGGGGGTGGACTGGAAACTGGGTTTGCTGATGGCGGCGATTGTGGGTTCAACCGACGCGGCGGCGGTGTTTTCCCTATTACGCAATAGCGGTGTGCGTCTGAATGCGCGGATTCAAGCCACTTTGGAATTGGAAAGTGGGATTAATGACCCGATGGCAATTTTGCTGGTGTCTGTATTCATCAGCTTGATTGTTACGCCGATGGACGCAACTTTCGGCTCAATTATTTTGACGTTGATTAAGCAATTGGGTTTTGGCTTATTGTTTGGCTTGGTGGCGGGCAAAATTTTGGCGATTTTATTGGCAAAAATTCGCTTGGTGGAGGGTTTGTACGCACTGTTGATTGCTTCGGGTGGTTTATTGGTATTTGCCTTGACGAATTTAGCAGACGGTAGTGGCTTTTTGGCGGTGTATTTGGTGGGCGTGATGGTGGGCAATTCACGCAATTCGTCTACGCAACATGTTTTAAATGTGATGGACGGTTTGGTGTGGTTAGCGCAAGCGGTGATGTTTTTGGTATTGGGTTTGCTGGTTATGCCGTCGCGGATGTGGTTGCATGGCTGGGACGCATTGGTGATTGCAGGCTGCCTGATTTTTGTGGCGCGACCTTTGGCGGTGTGGACGTCTATTAAATGGTTTAAATATTCGCGTAAAGAATTTTTCTATATTAGCTGGGTGGGTTTGCGTGGGGCGGTGCCGATTACTTTGGCAATTATGCCGATGATGTCGGGTGTACACAAAAATGACGCGCAATTATTATTTGATGTAGCGTTTGCGGTGGTGATTTTATCTTTGTTAATTCAAGGGACAACCATTCCCGTGTTTGCCAAAAAATTAGGCATGGTGTTGCCCGAAAAACCTGAACCTTTGGACAACCGTGAAGTGTGGTTGGCAGACAAATTAGCCGTCAATTTACTCTCTTTTGAAGTATCCAAAGGTTCAGATGCGGAACACAGCCACCCCTACGCCATGACGCGCCAATTCAGCGAAGGGCGATTATTTGCCTTAATCCGCGCTGGGGAAACGGTTAATGTCAATTTATCCACCCAAATGCAGGCTGGCGACGTGGCGTGGTATGTGTTGCCCGAAGCACAAGGCGATGAATTTGCCCTACAATTTGCCAGCGCAGACAAACAATTAGACGAACAACAATTCTACGGCGAATTTGAAGTAAAACCCGATGTGAAAGTCGGCGAATTGGCGTTTGCATACGGCTTGAAAGTGGACGAGAGCGTGGCAGACAAAACCTTGCGTGAAGCTTTCCGCCAATATTTCGGCGATGTGCCTGTGGCTGGCGACAGCTTGGATTGGGACGGCGTACGCGTTACCGTGAAAGAATTGGACGAGCAAAGTTATGTGAAATCATTTGGTTTGAAATTGCCTAAAAAATAGGCAAATAAATGATTAACAGGCAGCCTGAAAAGTGTTCAGGCTGCCTGCTTTATTTCAAAATTAGGGTTGTACTGCTGGTTTAGGGGCGGCTTCTTCAAACCATTTTTTGCGCAATTTTGCCAAAGTGCCATCTTGCTCCAATTGCGCCAAACCTGCATTTAATTTCATCATTAATTCAGGCTGCCCTTTGCGTAACATAAACGCGTATTGCTCTTTTGGCAAACTATTGTCTTGAATTAATGTCAAAGAATCATCAGGATATTGTTTCAAAAAATAGGTTAATGAAGCTTCATCACCCACCACCGCATCCACATTTTTACTCAACCCCTCTTTAAATGCCAACCATAAAGTGGGTTTTGCTTGAACTTTGCTTAAATCATCGGTGGTTTTATTAACCCATTTTTGAGCTTGCGTGCGTTCTTTCACCGCTACTTTTTTGCCGCGAATATCACTTAATTTTTGAATACCCGAAGTTTTACTCACCAATAAAGCCGTGCTTGTGGGCAAATAATTGCTAGTGAAATCAAATTTTTCTTGTCGTTCAGGCGTAACGTAAATGCCGCCCCCAGTCAAATCTGCCTCACTTTTTTCCAACGCGCTAAACAGGCTGCCCCAAGGATAGGCTTTGTATTCCAAAGTAAAACCTTGTTTTTCGCCAATCGCTTGTAATACGTCATAATCAAAACCCGACACGCTGCCATCTGCCATTTGCAGCGCAAAAGGTGCATCCAATTCTACTACCACGCGATATTTGGGCAAGTGGCTGTTCGTGCTGCTTGCGGCGGCTGGCACAATGGTACTGGCTTGCGAGGTAGCGGGCGTGGGTTTGCTTTCTGCGGGTGCTTGAGCTTGCTGTTTTTGGCAAGCAGCTAATGCGAGCGTACACACGGCAGAAATCATCAATTTTTTCACATTTTTCATAATACATTCTCCAAAAAGTAAATAAACAAATCTTAATTAATTATCAAAAAGAGCGCAATAATATAAGCACAAATCATAAATGACAAGCATAAAATTTCAATCTTCATATAATTTATTGTTCGCAAATAAGATTAATTTTCAAATTATTATTCTAAAAATAATCAATGATTTTCAGGCTACCCACAATTTTCAAATCACGGCAGCCTGAAACATTGAATTTACCCATTCTAATGTTAAAATTCGCCTGATTTAATTTGTGGGAAAGTGCATCATGAAATTTCGTCTCACGCCGCTAGTGGTGGCGATAACTTTAGCGTTTCAGCCGCACGCGGCGCACGCAGACACCGAAAAGCAACTGCTCAAAGCAGCAGGGACGCGTGTGGCTGTGGAAGCGGCAGACTATGCCATTGATGCACTTGAGCAAAATCAAGCCCCAGCCGCCCCCACCACCCAGCCACCGAAAAAAAAGCGCAACTGGAAATTTTGGCAACGTAAACCCAAAAACAGCGATCAGCTCGCCGAACAAGGGGCGGCTTCCCCAGTCGCCCAAGCGGTGCAGGAATTAAACGCGGCGCAAATTCAGGAAAAATTGGACACCATGAAAGTGCAGGTTGCCCCCAGCACCACCAGCCCGTCCAAACACAAGCGCAAAAAATCCGCCGCCAGCGTGAAGAAAAAAACCTTTGATTTGACGGACGCGGAATTGTCGCCCGAAAAAAATGTCAATCATGTGGACAATTTTTCAGGCAGCCTGAAAAACAGTTCCGCTAAAAATACAGATTCAAATCATACAGATAACCTTTCAGACAGCCTGAAAACAGATTCGCCCACCCAAACGGTGGACAGCAATGAACCTTACATTCCCCCAAAATTACGCAACAGCAAAAAGAAAACGCGTTCCGCCAAAAATACCGATTTGAATCATGCGAATAATCTTTCAGGCAGCCTGAAAACAGATTCGCCCGAACAAACCGAAACTTCAGGCAACCCACAAAATAACCCGCCCAAACAAATCACGGAAAAACCCAAAAAGAAAAAATCATGGCAATTTTGGAAAAAAGACCGCGAACCTGATTCAGCCGAAGATTTAGGCGAATTAGAACGCGAACAAGAACTTACACCCAAATACCCCATTGATGTACACACGGATAATGAAGAAGTTACCACGCTGCTGAAAACGCATTTGCCCATCATCAGCTATCAAAAACGCGAAGAGATGGACGATGAACAAATCAGCTATCTCGTTGAAGATACGCCCAAAGATGTGCAAAATTTGGTGCGTACCGAAGGCTATTTCAATGCCAAAACGCAGGTTACGCCACAAAAAAATGTGAAAGGCTATCGCGTGGACGTGGCGTTGGGGCAACGCACGGTGATTGACAATGTGAATGTGGCGATTGTTGGCGATATTTTGCAAGATAATCAATTGGCTACTTATTATAAACAGGCTTTGACGGGCTGGAAATTGCCTGTGGGCGCGACTTTTCGGCAGGAAGATTGGTCGGCGAGCAAAATCGCCACTTTGTCGGCGGTTACGCGCAAAAAATACCCTTTGGCGCGTTTGTCGCAAACACAAGCCACGATTAATCCCAACACGAATAAAGCGGATTTAACCGTAATGGTGGAAAGCCAACAGCCTGTTTTATTTGGCGAAATGGAAATTTCGGGACACCAGCGTTATCCCAAATCGGTGATTAGCGGTTTGGCGGATTTTAAGGCGGGCGATGAATACGATTTGGATAAATTGCTGGATTATCAACAGGCTTTGGAAAACGATAGCCATTATTCGGGGGCTTCGGTGCAGGCAGATTTTGATGCTATGGTGAACAATCGTGTGCCTGTTAAAGTAGAAGTATCTGAAGTAAAACGGCAAAAAGTAGAAGCGGGCTTGAGTTTTGATTCAGAATATGGTTTGGGCGGCAAATTGAGTTACGACCATTACAATTTGTTTAATCGCGGCTACGTTGGCTCGGTGTCGGTGGAAGCGGACAAATATCAAACCATCTTCGGCGTGGGCATGAGCCAGCCGCGCAATGCCAAAGGGCAATATTGGACAAGCAATTTAACCTACAACCGCAGCACCACGCAAAATTTGGAAAAACGCGCCATCAGCACGGGCATTTGGCACGTTCAGGACAAAAACGATACGGAATGGCGTTATGGTTTGGAATTTTTGGGCGAAGACAGTCATGTGCCTGACACGCGCGTGGAATTGGGCAAAAGTTTCGCCACCATGCTGACGGCGCAATGGAAAAAACACCATTTGGAAACGCGTATGCGCCCACAAAACGGTTATTACGCCGATGTGAAATTGGGGACAACGCTGGGTAAAGTGGCGTCTTCGGCGATGATGGCGCGTGCCAATGCGAGAGCGGCATATTATTTCACGCCTGAAAACAAGCAATTAGGCACAGTGGTGGCGCGTGGCAATGTGGGCTATGTGTACACCAATGAAGACAATGCGAATGGTCAAGTGCCGACCAGCTTAATGTTCCGCACAGGCGGCGCGACAACGGTGCGCGGCTATGAATTAGACAGCATTGGTTTGAATGTGCCAAACAGCAAAACGGTTTTGCCCAATCGGGCGATGGCGGTGGCGAGTTTTGAATACCAATATCCGATTCAGAAAAAATTGGCGGGTCAAGAATTTGCCGTTGCGGTGTTTCACGATGTGGGCGGCGTGGCACGGAAATTTCAAGATATGGAATGGAAACATGGTTCGGGCTTGGGGGTGCGTTGGTTTAGCCCTGTTGCGCCATTTTCGTTTGATGTGGCGTATGGTCATCAGGATAAGAAATTTCGTTGGCATATTAGTTTGGGGACGCGGTTTTGAGTTTCAGGCAGCCTGCAAAATAATCATCGCCGTAGGGTGGGCAACTCGTTGCCCACGCGGTTTGATACACACCACATTATTTTATTTTTTCAGGCAGCCTGAAATCAAATATTTCACATTAAAACATTATTTTATGTGTATCTGATGAACTGCGTGGGCAACGAGTTGCCCACCCTACGCTTGCTCAATGACTTAAAAACAGATTGGGGTATTGTTGGACGCATTGAACAACAGGATAGCTCATACATTTTAACCATCGGCGAGTACATTTTAACCATCGGCGAGTTTTTATGCGCGATTGCCTTAATGCCCGCTCCTATCCCAAATGGCGAAGCCGTACAACGTACTAAAGGCAATTACTATTGCCCGAATACGGTAGCTGCTGCCGAAGCCCACAAAGCGCATTTGATGGTTACGGTCATGAACCAAGCCGAAAATAGCGAAGTAGCTGGTATGAGCTTATACAGCAAAATTGTTTCAGGCTGCCTGAAACAAGAAAATGCCACCAGCGTTTACACTTCAGGAACGGTTTATACTGCTGATTTTTATCAGAAAGTAGCGAAAGAATATCTGCCTAACAATGAAATTCCGATTATGATTTGGGTGTACATTGGTTTGGGGCAAAATGAGCAGGGCAATCAGCTTTACACATCGGGCATGGCGAAATTTGGCAAAGATGAAATAGAGATTTTAAACAGCAAAATCAATATGGGTACGCTTCACGCTTCATTAAGCAGTATGTGCAGCTACATCATCAGTTCAGGTTTGGTCTTGAAAGATGGGGAAACCATTGGATTTAGTGCAGAACAGAAATGGCAAATTAGCCACTCAAAAAGCGTGTACGCACCAAGTGAATTTTCATTAAAGATTGATATTCAATAAAATATTTTTAGGTTAAGAGGTCTATTGTTCTGTACAATAGACCGTTTAAATTTTATTTTCAGAGATACTGTATGAAAAAAGTTTGGTCAGCATCCATTGGTTTGGGGCGCATCACTGCTTATCGGATAGGGTCAAGCTATGATGGCTTATTTGATTACC
>NZ_JQKH01000055.1 GCF_000745955.1 Alysiella crassa DSM 2578
CTGAGCCAGGATCAAACTCTTATGTTCAATCTCTAACTTCTACAACTTCTGGTCTGCTTCAAAGAAATTAACAAGAAATAATCTTGTAACTCTCAAAACAGTGTGAGACCATCAGGCACTCACACTTATCGGTAATCTTAATTCTTAAAGAACAAACTAATCTCAAAATCTCTTGCTTGCCGTAGCAGCGAAAGACCGAATTATGACAACCCCACACGCAATCGTCAATACCTGAAAATCAAATTATTCACCACCCAACCAAATATCCATGATTTACAATGAAATTTTGTTGAAAGAAAAATTCACACCAATGTAAAAAACACACACTGCGCGGCTTTCAGGCTGCCTAAAATCTCAAAGCAGCCTGAAATTATAGATTTATCAACTATTATTTTCACCACGCAATTTTGCCAATAAAGGTCTGATGATTTCTCTTAAGCGTTTATCACTAATCCAGTTTCTTTGTTGTTCTTGAAGCCGTCTGGCAGAGAAAGTTTCCGCAATACTCTTTTTCTGTTCAGGCAATATCGTTTCGCTGTCGCAGGCAGCCTGAAAATCCGCCACCATTTCGTTAAACAAATCGGTATCCGCCTTATCAGAAATACTGCATTGTTTTTCAGATAATCAGATAATTTGCTTTTCCACTTCGCTATAAAACGCTCATGCTCGGACATGGCTGCCAATTCTTCAGCTTTTTCTTCTTCGGCACGTTGTTGGGCTTGTTCTTCGCGTTGAGCATTCAAACGATTTTGCTCCGTTTCATCAACGGTAAAATACCCATACCCCGAAGCCGTCTTGCTGCCCATGCCTTGATTTTGCAACATTTCAAACAGCAACTGATTGGCAAAATTCGCCCAAGCCGTGTTATCGCATTCTACTACAAAATAGAAACTGCCTTGACACGCAATTTGTTGATTGGGAATGGAGTTTTCCATTTCATCGGCGTGTTCTTGTTTGCCATTGTAGTATTCTTGATGATGGGTGGTGATGATTTCTCCCGCAAATGGTTTACCGTTGGGTATCCACCAAGCATCGTGCCAAACCACCGCGCCAGCATTATCTTCATCGCCAAACAAAATTTGGCGGACGTTTTCAGGCAGCCCAATTTTTTCGGCATAACTCGCAGTCGCCCCTTTCACGCTTGAACCTGCCAACATCGGCATACCGTAAGTGTGATGTGTGGTCAAGCCTGTTTCCAATGCGCCTGCGCTGCTCAATCCCGTGTACAACCGCCCCACAATTTTGGCGGCAGTAACGGCAAAACACTGTTCATCAGATGTGATTTGCTTCTAGCGTTGATAGGCTTTGTAATACAGATTTTTATCATCAGTGTTAATCTGAATTGCACTTATCTTTTTAATTAAATCTGATTTAGTGGGTTTTTCACTGGCTGCATCGTATTTTTTCAAACCACGTTGTAACAATAAACCTACGTGTGGATTATTCAGGCAGCCTGAAATGATTTACGCCAACAACTTCCACGCCATTTGCGAGGCAATCAGAAACAGAAAAATCCCCATGGCGATTTTCAATTTATCGGCGGGCAATTTGTGGGCAACTTTCACGCCGAGCGGTGCCATGCTCATGGTACATGCCGCCAAAATCAGCACCACGGGCGCGTACACAAACCCCCACGCGCCGTCAGGCAGCCCAGCCACGCTCCAACCCGACCAAATGTAGCCCACCACCCCCGAAAACGACAAGCCCCACGCCAACGCCGCCGATGTGCCAATCGCCACATGAATGGGGACATTGCAATACGTCATAAACGGCACGGACAAGGCACCGCCGCCCACACCAGCCCAGCTAGACAGCATACCAATCAGGCTGCCTGAACCGAATAAACCCGCAGGTTGCGGCAGTTGGCGCGTGGGTTTCGGTTTCAATTTCAGCAACATTTGCGCCGACATCGCGTACAAAAAGCCAATAAAAAAAATCTGCAAAAACATCATCGGCAAAAACTGCGTCAGCCACGCGCCGAGCAAGCTGCCCACAATCATAGCTGGCGATAAGTATTTGACAATATGCCAATTTACCGCGCCGCGTTTGTGTTGCGACCACGCGCTCATCAGCGTGGTAAAAATCATCACGGCAAACGATGTCCCCAACGCCAAATGTTGCGTGTACACGCCGCCCACGTCCAAACGAGCCAAAAACCACAACATAATCGGCACAATCACCGTGCCGCCGCCCAATCCCAATAATCCTGCGATAAATCCTGCACTTAACCCAGCGACAATCAGGGGCAACAAAATTTCAATAGACCACATTTTTGTTTCAATATTTTTTCAAAAAAGGGGGCTATTGTAGCGCAAAAATTTCAGGCAGCCTGAAAATCATTTGCCCATCATTTTATTTTGAATTAAGCTACACAAATCATCATCTCTAATAGGAAATTTCAACCATGAATGATTTAATCAAAAATTTATTAAGCGTCAAAAGCGAATATGACGGATTTGTTGAATATCCAGAAATGATTCAAGGATACACCGAAAAGGAAATTAAAAAAATTGAACAAAAATACAATTTGCCCATTCGTGGACAATTTAAAGAATTTTTAATGACAATGGGCAAACATTCTGGTGGATTACTTAGTGAAGAGATTTATATTTATAGAGAAGGTGGCGAAGAATATTTTACTGATGAATACAGACAAAGCATGAATGAAATCTATGATGATGAAGTGGATTTTGGCGATTTTGCCCAAAACATCATTAAATTATTTGGCAAAATAGATTTTGAAGAGAAGAAATTCTTTATTTTTGCAAATGTGAATGAGCATATTCATCAATATTTTATGTTTGCCAATGATGATGACGATATGGTCTATGAATGGGACGGCAATACAGATGAAATCAAGAAGATGGGTACGCTATTTGAATTTTTAGTACAAATCCGACAATGGCGAGGCACTAATAGAAAAATAGATAAACACGATAAATATTTTAAAGAATTGGTTACAGGAATATTATTGTAATCACAGTATTACGCCTTTTTTCAGGCAGCCTAAAAGGATACGACAAACTTCATGTAGGGTGCGTACCACGCACCAAATTATCAAATCATTTGAATGATTTGGTGCGTGGTACTTGCTGGTAAAATTATCGTGTATTTTACAGGCAGCCTGAAAACAAATTTACTGCCAAAAATCATTCGGCGCGTCCAACACAGGTTTCACAATCCCCGAGCGAATCGCAAAATCGCCAAACCCTTCATTTGCCAAACGGTTTTTTGACCAATCCCCAATCCAATTATCCAAAATCGCCAAAATCTCGTCTTCCGTGATGTTTTCGCGGAACAAACGCGGAATGCGTGTGCCTTCGCGGTTGCCGCCAACGTGCAAATTGTAGCGACCCACCGCTTTGCCCACCAAACCGATTTCCGCCAACATCGCCCGTCCGCAACCGTTGGGGCAGCCTGTAACGCGCAAAACAATGTGTTCGTGTTGCATTTGGTTTTTTGCCATCATTTCATCAATTTTATCAACAAATTGCGGTAAAAACCGTTCCGCTTCCGCCATCGCCAAGGGGCAAGTGGGCAAGGAAACACAAGCCATTGAATTTTCACGTTGTCGGGTCATGCTGTCGCTGATTAAGCCGTGTTCACGCGCAATGTGTTCAATCGCATCTTTTTGATTTTCGGGAATATTTGCCACGATTAAATTTTGATTGGCGGTTAAACGAAAATCGCCCGTGTGGATTTCGGCAATTTTGCGAATGCCTGTTTTTAAAGGCTTATTCGGATAATCCAGCAAACGCCCGTTTTCAATAAACAAAGTCAAATGCCAATGCCCATCTTCGCCCTGAACCCAGCCAATGCGGTCGCCACGAGACGTAAAATGATAGGGGCGAATCGCGCCAAATTTCGCGCCCATGCGGTTTTCCACTTCGGCAATGAAATTGTCTAACCCTTTGTTGATTAAGGTATAACGGGTTTTGGCGTTTTTGCGGTCGCTGCGGTTGCCCCAATCGCGTTGTACGGAAACCACCGCCGCCGCACAATCCAAAACCTTGTCCAAGCCGATGAAACCGAATTCTTTGGCGGTATTGGGAAAGGTTTTGTGATTGCCGTGTTCCATAGACAAACCGCCACCTACCAAGACATTGAATCCAATCAATTTTCCATTTTCGCCAATCGCCACAAAATTCAAATCGTTGGCGTGCAAATCCACATCGTTGTGCGGTGGAATGACCACGGTGGTTTTGAATTTGCGCGGCAGATAATTTTTGCCCAACACGGGTTCAATTTTGTCGCCACTTTTCACGTTTTCAGGCAGGGTGTGGGGTTCGGTGGTTTCGGTGCTGGCGACTTTTTCGCCGTCCAGCCAAATGTCGGCATAAGCCTTTGTTTTGGGTAATAGGGTTTCGCTGATTTTTTTTGCCCATTCATAGGCTTCGCGGTGCAGGCTGCTTTCTACTGGGTTGGACGTGCAAAGCACATTGCGATTGACATCGCCTGCGGTGGCAATGCTGTCCAAACCGAGTTGGTGCAACCATTGGTGCATGGGCTTGATGTTGTGTTTCAACACGCCATGAAATTGAAAGGTTTGGCGATTGGTCAGGCGGATTGAGCCGTAGAGCGTGTGTTCGCTGGCAAATTGGTCAATGCCAAGCCATTGTTTTGGCGAGATAATGCCAGCAGGCAGCCTGCAACGCAACATCACGTTTTTGTTGGGTTCCAATTTTTGTTCAAGGCGTTCGGCGCGAATGTCGCGGTCGTCTTGCTCATACATGCCGTGAAAGCGAATGAGCTGGAAATTGTCGCCTTGAAAACCGCCTGTGAGCTGTTCGCCCAAATCTTGGCTGATGGTGCCGTGTAAATAATCGCTTTGGGCTTTTAAGCGTTCGTTGTCGGAGGGTTTGAGTGTGGTCATGGTGTTGGTTCCTGATTGTGAAGTTTACATGATAATTGATTGATATATCATATAAAAATATTGTTTTCTTATTTGTTTTATAAGTTAAAATTCTAAATTGATTTTTTGGTTATACCGCTTTATAATCAGTTGATATTTTTAAACTTATAATCCAAATAATATGAACGAACAAGCCCACGCAATGACCTTGCTCAAAGACTGCATTCCCATTTTTACCGTGCTTTCGGACGAAAACCGCCATTTGATTTTAAAATTATTGCTGGAAAATGGGGCGATGCGGGTCAATGACATTACCGAAAACCTGCATTTGTCTCGCCCTGCGGTGTCGCACCATTTAAAAATTATGCTTGGGGCGAATGCCGTGAGCGTAGAACAAATCGGCAAAGAACGCTTTTACAGTTTGGCGATGAAAGATGAAATTGAAAAAATGGGCGAACTTGTGGCATTGATGAAAAAATATTGTCCGAGTAATCAGAAATAAACTTTCAGGCTGCCTGAAAATCCGCACTCGGACTTATCCCAAACATTCTTTTATATTCACGGCTAAACTGACTGGAGCTTTCATAACCGACATCGTGAGCGATTTGGGCAAGTGTGCCTTGTTTTTGTTTGATGCGTTGCCTGGCTTCGGTCAATCGCAACGATTTTTGATATTGCAGGGGGCTAATGGCGGTAACTTGGCGAAAATGGCGATAAAAATTCGGCACACTCATATTGACTTGATTTGCCAGCATTTCTATGGTCAAGGTTTGCCGAAAATTTGCCTTTAAAAAAGCAATCGCTTGGGCGATTTTGGCGACATTACCACCCACTGCAACCATTTGATAAAGCCTGTCCGCCATTTCACTTTTTAGCAAATGATAATGTAATTCTCGCTGAATGAGCGGGGCTAATATCGCCACATCAGAAGGATTGCACGCCAAATTTGCCAAGCGGTGCAAAGCGTTTATCATCGGCTCGTTAATCGTGCCAATTTGAGCAGGGCTATCCGATGAGAAATGAGCAGACGACTTGCCCAAATCTATCATCAGTTGCAATAAAATGGGGGCATTTAATTTCATCTGAATGCCCACATAAGGATAATGTTCACTCGCTCCCAGCACTTCGCCTGTAATCGGTAATTCCACCGAATAACACATATATTGCCCATCGCCATAGCTTAAACAATTTTCGCCCCAATACACCGTTTTTTGTCCACGCAAAATAAAACACACCGCAGGTTCTTGCAGATAGCTAATCTGTGGAATAGGCGTATCACAGCGATACAAAGTCAAGCCCACTTCTGGCAATGCTTTGATTTCATCTTTTTGTAAAAAGCCTAACATTTCTTGGATTAAAGCGTGCATAGTATTGTCTATTTTTATCAAAACAGAGCGTATTGTAGCAGAAAATGATGGTTTTTGGCATTTTTGATAGGATTAGGCAAATCTTTGATAAAATCAACTTACCGTCATTTGCCAGTCATTCTTTAAAATAGCAACTTCTTTTTCAAACCCATTTTGGAGTATCTTATGCAAAACCAAAACAAATACATTGTGATTACAGGGGCAAGCGGTGGTATTGGCGAAGCGAGTGCCAAATTATTTGCGTCAAAAGGCAAAAACTTGATTTTGGTGGCACGCCGTGAAAATCAGTTGAACGACATCAAAGCCAGCATTTTGGCACAATTTCCCAATATTGATGTGGTAGTCAAACCTTTTGATTTGAGCCAAATTGACGAATTGCCAAAATTGTACCAAGACTTGACCCAATATCCGATTGAAACTTGGATTAACAATGCAGGGTTTGGCATTTTGGAAACCGTCAAAGAGCACGACATTAGCCGTGTTTTGAGTATGATTAGGCTCAATGTGGAAGCCTTGACGGTGTTATCCATTTTGTTTGTCAAAGATTTTGCCGATGTGGATGGGGCAAAGCTCATCAATATTTCATCAGGGGCGGGCTATAACATTGCTCCGCTTGCAACTGCTTATTGTGGAACAAAATATTTTGTCAGTGCGTTCAGCGAAGGTTTGGCACACGAAATGGCAATGACAGGGGCAAAATTGCAAGTCAAAGTGCTTGCCCCAGCCAGCACCAAAACCGATTTTGCCAAAACCGCAATGCAAGACGAGACCGTTACCTATGGCGATGACAGCATTTATTTCAATAAATTCAATACCGCCGAAGAAATGGCAGACTTTTTGTACCAGCTTTATGAAAGCGATAAGGTGGTGGGTTTGGTCAATCACGAGCAATTTACATTAAGTTTGCTTGACCCACAATTTAATCATTTGTATCACTTGGTATAAGAGTTAAAAACACCGTTTGGAGCAATTCAAGCGGTGTTTTTCTTTTCAGGCAGCCTGAAAACTCTTGACTTCCCCAAAAAATCGCTTATAATATGTTTAAATTTTTAAACATATCAACTTAAAAGAGACCTTTTATGCTATTCCAATCTTTCACTTTCCCCAACGGCACGACCGCCAAAAACCGCTTTTTCAAATCCGCAATGGAAGAACAGCTTGCCATAGACAATCAGCCAACCCAAACACTCGTCAATTTGTACCGCACTTGGGCGATGGGCGGTGTGGGTGTGCTGGTTACGGGCAATGTGATGGTGTCGCCAAACGGCAAAGGCTCGGTGGGCGATGTTGTGGTGTCGGACGACCGCTCGCTCCCTATGCTCAAAGCGTGGGCGGACGCTGGCAAAACCGCCAACACCTTGATGATTATGCAAATCAACCACGCAGGCAAACAATCGCCCAAAGCCGTGAATCGTGAACCTGTCGCCCCAAGTGCCGTGCCACTGGTGGGAATGGACGGGTTTATCAATCCGCCACGAGCTTTGCAAGTGGTTGAAATTGAACAAATTATTGTCGAATTCATCACGACCGCCAAAATCGCCGAACAAGCAGGATTTAGCGGTGTGCAAATTCACGCCGCGCATGGTTATTTAATCAGTCAATTTTTGTCGCCACACCACAATCAGCGAAACGATGATTGGGGCGGAAGTTTGGCTAACCGAATGAATTTCTTGTTAAAAATTTATCAAGGCATTCGTGCAACTGTCCGTCCTGATTTTTTGGTGGGGGTAAAATTAAATTCAGCCGATTTTCAAAAAGGCGGTTTTGATGAAAATGACAGTCTTGCCGTTGTTGCCAAACTGTCGGAATTGGGAATTGATTTTATTGAAATTTCTGGCGGAAACTACGAAAGCCCTGCCATGCTGGCTGAAAAATCCAGCACCCGCCAAAGGGAAGCGTTTTTCCTAGATTATGCCGAAAAAGCCCGAAAAATCAGCCAAGTTCCGCTCATCATCACAGGCGGATTTAGAAGTGAAACGGCAATGAATGATGCTTTAAAAAGTGGCAATTTAGATTTAATCGGCATTGCTCGTCCGCTTGCCTTAATCCCTGATTTGCCCAATCAAATCCAAAATGGCACATACCAAACGCTGACCACCAACCGCATTAAAACAGGCTTGGCACCGCTTGATAAAAAAGTGGGAGCGGTTTTGGAAATGGATTGGTATATGGCTCAAATGCGTTTAATTGGCGAAGGCAAATCGCCCAATCCGAAATTGTCGGCTTGGAAAGTGTTGTTCAACACGATTGTGGCAAATGGGAAAGCTGGATTAAGTACAGGGCGGAGTTAATCAAAAAACACCGTTTAAATTTGATTTTAAACGGTGTTTTTTATTTTCAGGTTGCCTGAATTTTCCCCAAAACGAACTCCACAAACACCCGCACAATCGCAGACGGATAACGCTGGGACGCATAGAGCATAAACAATTCATAATTGGGCTTGGCAAGCTCGGGCAAAATCTCCACCACACGCTTGTCTTTTATCCACTCATTTGCCGTCAAATCAGAAATTTGCCCAATCGCCTGCCCCTGCAAAACCATATATTCCACCGCAGAAGCGTCATTGCTGGCAAACAAAAACGGCAAAGCGATTTTCTCTTTATTCATTTGAATGACGACTTCGCTTTCGCCATTTTTTGCCCAAGTGGCAATGGGGAAATTTTTCAATTCTTTCAAGGTGCTTGGCGTACCAAAACGCGTCAATAACTCGGGGTGAGCGACCCATTTTGTGCCAAGCGTGGCGACTTTTTTGGCGATAAAATGTTCACCGTGAAGCTCGCCAATGCGAAACGCCACATCAATGCTGTCGGCACTCAAATCAAAAATGCGTTCGGTCATCGTGGCGTGAATTTGCACATTGGGGAATTTTTGTTGAAATTCGCTGACCCACGCCAGCACAGGCTCGCATTTGGGCGGCGCGGAAATCCGCAAAATGCCTTTTAAATTTTGTTCATCGTCAAACAAAACCTGCTTGGCATTCAACAAATTATCAATGGACAAATGCACTTCGTCATAGAGTTTTTGTCCTGCCATTGTGGGTTTAACACCTGATTTTTGGCGGTCAAACAGTTGAATTTGTAAGTGTTTTTCCAGCTCGGCAATTTGACGGCTGATGGTGGCAATCGGCACGCCCAATTTTTCAGCCGTTTTGGAGAGACTGCCGTGCTGGATAACAGCAACAAATAGGGATAAGGCGTTTAGATTCATTGTTTTTCCCTATTATCAATGGCTTGCCAGTCATTAAATAAGTTTTTTCCTAAATATTCTAATAAAAACCAAGAAAAAGAACTTAGCACCATTATTTGTTGATTCGGTTCAATATGCTTTTCTTTTTGCTTGATGTAAATATTAGATTGCGACATTACTTGTGTTTCGGAATAATGGCTGGGTAATTTAAACTCTTGATAAAATAAGTCATTGGTGGATTTTAAATGTGGCAAAAATAATTCTAACCAGTCTTTTTTACTAAGTTTAGTTAGTTGTTCTGCTTTTTTAATGCAATTTTCTTTTTTAGCAACAAAGGTTTTGTAATGTTCTTTTGGAAAAATATCCACCACTTCAATCTTGTTTTGAATAAGATGTTTATAACTTTCTACCATTGGATAATTGATATACAACTTGCCATTTCCAGTTTCATCACTAAATAGCGTAAGCATTTCATTGATGCAATTTGGATACTTTTTTGCAAGTGAACTATGTCCATCATAGTCAAAAAATAAAAACATTTCACTGATTTCATTGCGTTGCAATAATAGCAACTCTGGGCTGTTGCTATTTTCCTGCTCTTTACAAATTTCCTTAATGGCAATCAGTGTATCCATAAATTCTGTACCAAAATCATCATTTCTAGTCATTTTTTGATACAGATTATAAATATCCAAACAGACAGGAAATATTTTAACATTCTTATTCTTAAAAAATAAGTCTTTTACTTTTTTAAGAATGTTGATGTCTAATTTTTCTCCTTCTGTTATAAGCAAAATAATATCTTGTTTACTCATTGTTAAAATGCCCTGCTTGATAAAGTCTTTCTAGGTTATGAACTTCTCTTAATTCTTTTTCAGTTAAATTATTAAGAGATTTGATTTTTTTACCGTTAATAATAAAACCGCAATCAGGGCGAATTAAGTCATTGCTTAATAAATTAGTATTGTGTGTGGTTAAAATTACCTGTGTATTAGGCAAATCTTTTAATTTCTCAATGATTTTTTCAGATAATGCAAAATGATAGGAGCAATCAAATTCATCAATAAATAATAAGGGAACTTGGTTTTCTTGAATAATTTTCCACCAATAATAAAATAAGGTTAAATTCCTTGTTCCAGTTGAAGCAATCTCAAAAAATGGCAAAGGTTTTTTCTTATTTGGAAATTTAATTCCAATATTGCTACCATTAATATCATTGTACTTAACGAGTTTAAAATCCAGACCGCAATCGCTCAAAAAACGCTCAAAATCATCTAATTGGTTATTTTTGATGATTTGCTCCGATATATTTTCAGAGCCTTTCTTGTAACCAATAAATGACCTATCATCAAGAACACTACGAAACCATAAGATATGATTAATAAAATTCATAAAGCATACAAAAACTTTATTGTTTTTATTTCTCTTATCTAGGTTTGTATTATTGTAAACATATTTAAGGGCAGATAAGTTTTGATTTTGATTGATGTTTTTGTTGAGATTTTCAGAACCTTTTAATTTTGAAATAAAAGGTTGGTTTAGTTTATACTCAATACATACTTTTTTATCAATTGTTAGTTTTTCATAAACCAAGTTTCTTTCTTCATCTTTTTGATATTCATAAGAAACCGAGGTTTCATCAAACAAAAAGTCAAATTGAAAAGTGGAAAAACTATCAATAGAATTTGCATTTAGACAATATTTTGAGTAATGATTAAAATTGTTATCTGTCAAATGTGAAACTAAATCAAATAAAGCCCAACCGAGACTTGATTTTCCTGTCCCATTTTCCCCATAAATCAATGCCAATTTTACCAAACCATTATGCGTACATTCAGGATTAAAGGCGTAATTGCCAGCCGTTAAATCAAATTCCAACGGTTCATTGAATTGACGGTAGTTGCGGACGGTAAATTTTTTTAACATTTTTAAAATCCTAGTCATAGCTTTGGTTTTGGGGTACATTATTGTAGCATATTTTACCGTAGAAAAACTACGGTAAAATATATTTTTTATCATTCCAAAAACGAAAACCAACTTCCCACAAATCGCCATTCCATTCCCAATTCTAAAATTTTATAATATGCTCATTCCAATCAATCAAGCGAGTATAACCTTATGAAAACCTTATTAAAATCAACCGCCCTTGCCCTGGCTTTATCTTTGTCTTTTGGTTCGGTGGCAACCGCCAAAACGCCTGAACAGCCTGTCAAGTTAAGCATTACAAAATCAACCGCACAAAAAATCAAAACCCTTGACGGCTTAAATTTGCACTTACAAAAAGACATTCCCAACGCCAAGCCAAAAGCCGTTGTCGTGATTTCGCACGGGTTGGCGAGCCATTCTGGGGTGTTTGGCGATTTTGCCAAAACGATGAATGCAAACGACATTGCCGTCTATCGTTTTGACCATCGTGGGCACGGCAAATCGGACGGACGAGACAGCATTCACATCAACAGCTATTTTGAAATGGTGGAAGATTTGCGTTTGGTGGTGCAAAAAGCCAAAGCCGAACACCCAAACACGCCTGTTTTTGTGCTTGGACACTCTATGGGTGGACACATTTCGGCACTGTACGGCACGAAGTACCCACACGATGTGAACGGCTTTATTTTGGCGGCGGGCGTTTTGCGTTATAACACAATGAATTTTGGGCATTTGCCACGCCCAGAACCAAAAGACAGTTTTGTGGACGGCTCGGTGTCTTTGACCACGCTCAACATTCCGTTTGAAGGGGCTGGTTTGTCGGTGGGTGGCGACCCGTTGATGTTGAACAAATTTTCGGTATCGTTCCCCAACAGCTTTAAAGAAGGCATCAAATATTTAAAAGACAATGACGACAAATTTGTCGCCCCTGTAATGCTGATTAGCGGTAATAAAGATGTGTTTGTCGCCCCCAAAGATGCCATTGATTTTTATAATGAAACCAACTCGGTGGATAAAAGTTTGATTTTGTATCCGAATTTTGGGCATTTGTTGATGCTGGAAAATGGCGGTCAAAAAATCAATGACGATGTGGCGGAATGGATTAACGAGCGAGTGAAATAAATTGGCTAAAAGAAAACACCGTTTAATTTAAAATTAAGCGGTGTTTTTTTATTGGCAAAATAAACTTTCAGGCTGCCTGAAAAATATTCCCCACAAATAGATTTTAAACAATTTAATTTTAAGCTAAAATAGTCGCACTTTTTTCCAAACGAGTTTGCCCAATGTACGAACAATTACGCCTATCCAATCAAATCTGCTTTCCGCTTTACGCCATTGCCAAAGAAATCGTCCGCAAATATTCGCCCTTTTTGAACGAATTGGATTTGACTTATCCGCAATACTTGGTAATGCTGGTTCTTTGGGAATTTGGCGAGCAAAGCGTGGGCGAGATTGGCGACAAATTGCACCTTGATAGCGGTACTTTAACCCCACTTTTAAAACGCTTACAAAGCAAAAACTTAATCGCCAGAACGAGAAGTCAAATGGACGAACGCACCGTCATCATCACGCTGACTAATCAAGGGCGAGCGTTGGAACATCAGGCGGTCAATATTCCCAATCAAGTGGCGGATTGCCTAAATTTAACGGCTGATGAAGTAGCGGTCTTACAAAAAATTGCCAGTCAGTTAAATAATTGATTTTTATATAAAAAGACATAATTTTGACAATTTGCTTATAAATTTTACAAAAATATATTGTACACAATTTAATTTTAGACTATAATAGATTTATCAACTTAACCAACCTTTTAAAGGAATATTTTATGAAAATTTTTTACCACACTTCGGCAACAGCAACAGGCGGACGAGACGGTCATACCCGTGTTGATGACGGCTCAATCGGCTTTGATTTGGTCGGCTTTCAAAACGAAAGCGGTAAAACTGGCACCAACCCCGAACAGCTTTTTGCAATGGGCTATGCGGCGTGTTTTGACAGTGCGATGAACCACATCGCCCCAAGTTTGGGCATTCAAGCCAAAAAATCATCAACAAGCGTGGCGGTCGGTATCGGTCAAAAGGCGGACGGGGCGTTTGGTTTGGATTTGGACATCACGATTACGGTGGAAGGCGTGAGCCGTGAAGACGCTGAAAAATGGATTAAAAAAGTCCACGAAGTTTGCCCGTATTCCAATGCGGTGCGTGGCAATGTGGAGGTGCGGTTGCATGTAAAAGTTGTAGAAGAGTTTGATTTGTAATTGATTTTTTTAAGAAAACACCGTTTAAATTTGATTTTAAACGGTGTTTTTTATTTTAAAACTTTCAGGCTGCCTGAAAACCCTAAACCCTTAAAAATTCTACCAATGCCCTTAAAATCGGTGGAATTTGGCGGTTGGGATAATACAGATAATCGGGCGGATAACGCATTGCAAAATCATCTAACACGCTGATTAACCGCCCATTTTCCAAAAATTCACGCACCAAAGCCCGTTCAATCCACACCAAGCCCACGCTGTCCAATGCCGACAAAATCAGCAGTTGAATATCATTAAAAATCCATTTGCCTGTTACCGCTTGCGTCAACACTTCGCCTGTTTGTGGCGATAAAAATTGCCAATTTAACAAACCGCCATAAGTCGGCAAACGAAACCGCACACAGTCGTGAACACTCAATTCTGGGGGCGTTTGGGGCGTGCCGTGCTTGGCAAAATAGGCAGGACTTGCCACAAACACATTGTATTTTCATCAGAAATTTTAACCGCGAGCACATCTTGATTTAACACATCGCCCGTGCGAATGCCTGCGTCAAATTTTTCTTTGACAATGTCCACAAAACGAATGTCGCAGGCAAGCTCCAACGCCACATCGGGGTTTTGCTTGCCAAATTCGCAAAATTTATCCCAAAGCAAATACATCGCATTGGGCGTGCCGTTGATTTTGAGCGTGCCACGCAGTTCGTTTTGCAGGTTTAAAACTTCATTGATATGGCTGTCAATTTCGGCAAATAGGGGCGAATGCGGTCAAATAAGGCTTGCCCTGCGTCCGTCAAAGTAACCGAACGGGTGGTGCGGTGAAACAGGCGCATGCCCAATTTGTCTTCCAATGTGCCAATCGCTTGCGAAACGGACGAGCGAGCCAAGCCTAATTGATGTGCGGTTTTGGTAAAACTTTGGGTGTGGGCGAGAGATAAAAACAGTCGCCAGTCGTGGTGTTGGTGCATTTTTTTACCGATTTATTTTCAAATTAACCAATCTTCAAATTTCAAATCATCAACTCTTTGAAATTCTTTAATATTATGGGTAATTAAAATCAAATTTTGGGCAATGGCTTGCCCTGCAATCAGCGTATCATACGCACCGATTGGCGTGCCTTTTTGCTGTAAAGTGGCACGAATTTTGCCTGCGTGATAAGCGTCTTGGCTGTTAAAAGGCAAAGTGGGAAAGCGTAATCGGCTTAATTTGTGCAAATTTTCATCTACTTTTTGGCTGTTGTACGCCCCAAATGCCAATTCAAACAACACAATATTGGACAAGGCAAAATCGCTGACCGAATGCTTTTTCATTTGTGCCAACAAGCCCTGATGTTGTTTTTGAAAAGCGATGATGATATTGGTATCCAGCAAATATTTCATTCAAAAACGCTCCAATCTCGCTCTTGTGGCACATCGTTTTTTAACTCCAAAATGGCGTGTTCCATTGTGTCGTCAAATGGCTCTAAATCATTGACCCAATCCCAATCGTCCACAATCGGCTCAATAATCACTTGATTTCCCTGCTTAAAAATGCGGACTTCTTTGCCTTCAAAACGAAATTCTTTGGGCAATCGCACGGCTTGGGAATTGCCCGTCCAAAATAATTTTGCGGTGGCGGTCATTGTTTTTCTCCAAAAATAGCTATGATTTATATCTATTATGCAAAAATAACCGCCATTTTGCAATGGCTTTTCAGGCAGCCTGAAAAATGATTGTTCAAAATTTCAAACCATTGTATTCATTTTTAGCCGTCTTATCAAACCAATTTTAATCCGTATAATACGCACATTCATTTGGTAATTTTATTTTTTAATTTGATAAGGGTTTAATGATGAACAAATTTTTTAAAGCCAGCGTTTTATCAGTGGCGTTAATCGGTTCGGTGGTGGGCGTACAAAGTTTCGCCAAATCCACATACCATCATTCACAACAAGTACAGGCAGGCACGATGAACATTCACGGTATCAGCATTGAACAAGGCAAAATTTATTCGGACGCACACCGCAAGTCTATTTCTGACAATATGCAAAAAGTGCGTTACAACAACAACGGCATTGAAATGGTGGGCAATGTCTATTTCCCCAAAAATTTCAATCAAAACAAACGCTATCCTGCGATTGTGGTCGGACACCCTGGCGGTGGCGTAAAAGAACAAGCGTCAGGCTTATATGCCAAATTATTGGCAGAAAAAGGCTTTATCGCCATTGCTTTTGATGCGTCTTATCAGGGCGAAAGTGGGGGCTTGCCACGCCGTTTGGAAAAACCTGAAAACCGCATTGGCGATTTTCACGCCACGGTGGATTATTTGACCACTTTGCCTTATGTGGATAAGGACAAAATCGCCCTGTTGGGGATTTGTGCCAGTGGTGGATTTACCACGCAAGCGAGCCTAACCGATAAGCGTGTCAAAGCGTTGGCAACCGTGAGTGCATTTCATCGTTATACCCATTCTTGGGACGGCAAAGAAATGAGCCTGCCTGAAAAAGAAACCGCCATTAAAACCGCCAACGAACAAAGAAATCTTGAAGCCAAAGGCGGTGAAGTCAAACTAATGGAAGTGCTGTTCCCTGTGAATGCCGACACGCCCAAAGATTTGGCAGAAGCCTATGATTATTACACGGGCAAACGGGGCTTTTATCCGACCGCCAATAACCGTTTTACCGTCAGCAGTTTGCAATATATGATGGGTTATAATGCTTTGAATAATGTGGATAAATTATTAACCCAACCGCTGTTGGTGGTGTCGGGCGATGTGTCGGGTTCGCGTTGGCAAAGCGAAGAAATTTATAATGCCGCCAAAAATGCCCAAAATAAAGAGCTGTTTTTGGTCAAAGGGGCGGGGCATATGGATTTGTATAACCAAGATGAGTATGTGGGGCAAGTGGTTGATAAATTAACCGAGTTTTATCAGGCGAATTTGAAATAAGTTTTTTTGAAAGAAACACCGTTTAATTTTAAATTAGGCGGTGTTTTTAATGGCAAAATCAGTTTTCAGGCTGCCTTTCAGTACACGACAAAAAATCGGACGACCTGTTTTGGGTTTGAAAAATAGTCCAAAGTTGCCATCATCAACATGGCAGCT
>NZ_JQKH01000056.1 GCF_000745955.1 Alysiella crassa DSM 2578
AATATAGTCGTAGAAATGAAAATGCAGTACAAGGCGACAACGCCCGCCGTGTACGAATAGTACATAAGGGCGTTGGCAACGCCGTACTGCTTTTTCAGTTCTGCGACTATAGAACACGTTTTCCCCCGCATTCATATTGCCCAAAACCAAACAAGGCAGCCTGAAAACCCACTTCAAGAGTTTTCAGGCTGCCTGATGATTTTATCAACAGATTAAATCATTCAATTTAAAAATTAAACCGCACGGCGTTTTGCCAATTCGTCCAAACCACGTTGTGCGTTTTGGTCGCCTTGTTTTACTGCTTCTTGCCACCATTGTTCGGCTAATTCATAGTTGGGCGGCGAGCTGTGGAAATACAACCAGCCCAAACCATATTGTGCAGCCACCACGCCTTGTTCGGCGGCGGCGCGATACCACACAATCGCTTGCTCGTGGTTTTGCTCCACGCCCCAGCCGTTGAAATAGGCGATTGCCAAATTGTTTTGTGCGCCCGAATGCCCTTGTTCTGCTGCTTTGGTGTACCACGCGGCGGCTTGGCGTTGTCCTTCTACGCTGTCGCTGCTTTGTGCATACAGCAAGCCCAAGTTGAATTGTGCGTCTGCATGACCTTGCTCGGCGGCACGTTCACACCAATCGGCGGCTTTATTGGTGTCTTTGGCGACACCATTGCCATCGGCATAGAGTAAACCCAAATTGTTTTGTGCGCTTGGATTGCCTTGTTCGGCGGCTTTGGTGTACCAATTGGCAGCCTGAACATAATCTTGCGCCACGCCTTGACCGCTTTCGTAGCGCACGCCCAAATTGTATTGCGCAATCACATTGCCCTGTTCGGCAGATTTCAATGTATACTCAATTGCTTTGGCATCGTCTTGCACCACACCGCGACCATAGGCATACGCCAAACCCAAATTGTATTGGGCAATATCATCGCCCTGTTCGGCGGCTTTTTCAAACCATTCGGCAGCCTGCGCGTAATCTTGCGCCACGCCAGAGCCATTGGTGTACAGCTCGCCCAAATTGTTTTGAGCAGGCGCGTAACCCGCTTTCGCCGCTTTGGTGTACCACACCACCGCTTCAGGCAAGTTTTCCATAATGCCCAAACCTTTGGCATAGCACACGCCCAAATTGTATTGCGCGACTGTGTGTTCTTGGTCGGCGGCTTTCAAATAGAATACGGCGGCTTGCCGTTCGTCTTGCTCCACGCCCCAACCATTGGCATACAAAGTACCCAAATGATATTGACTGTCCGCATGACCTTGTTCCGATAATTCTTTTAACAAGGGGAAGGCAGCCTGAAAATCTTGTTGTTCATACAATTTCATCGCATGGGCAAAATCTTCCGCTTGTTTGGCTTCATCTACTTTAGGCTCGGTTTCCGTGTCTTCTTCGGGTGTTTCTGCTGCTTGTTGCAACAAATCTGCCGCATTAATCACTTCAGGTTCTTCGCCATTATTGATGGCTGCGTCATCAGAAGGGGTGGGGATTTCGGGTGCAGATGGTTCGCTGGCAACCGTTTCTTCTGGCTGAATCTCTGACACAGGTGCGATTTCAGGTGCAGTTTCCGCCGTTACAGAGGTAGTAGCCACCACCATGGGTTCTGTTTTGACAACAGGCGTAACCGATGAGCTAACCCTAATCACAGGCATCACATTTTGCACGATGGTGGGTTTGCTGGTCATTTCCGCCACGCTGGTGTTGGACGACACAGTTGGTGTATGTGCTTGCAAACGCTCTTGTTCATCAAATGCACTTTGCGCTTGTTCCACCGCATTGGCGTGTGCCACTTTGCCGTACCACGCAGACGCTTGCAAGAAATCCTGCGCCACGCCACGACCTTCGGCATACAATTGCCCCATGCGAATTTGCGCAGGCAAATAACCACGTTGCGCCGCACGCAAATACCAATCAGCAGCCTGCACATCGTCTTGCGCCACGCCCAAAGCCTGACCATACAATTCGCCCAAATCATACATCGCCAAAGGTTGCGAATGCTTCACCGCCAAATCACGAATCATAGACAAAGCCGCAGGGTGTCCCTGTTTGGCAGCCTGAAAATACCAATTGGTTGATTGTTCCGCATTTTGCTCTACCGCATAGCCATGTGTGTACATGGTGCCGAGCAAATATTGCGCTTCGTCCACGCCTTCATTTGCCAATTTTTCCAACACAGGCAAAGCCGTACCATAATCATTTTGACGATACGCCACTTGCGCTTGTTGCAATAAAGTTGTGTGATTATTTGCTTCCTGTTCCGCTGCTTTCATCAACCATTCAGCCGCCACACGATAATCTTGCGCCACGCCATCGCCATTGGCAAACATTCTACCCAAACGCACTTGTGCTGGCACATAATCCTGATTGGCTGCCAATTGATACCAATCGGCGGCGAGTTCCGCGTCTGCGTTCACGCCTCTGCCATGTGCATACAATTCGCCCAAATGGTATTGCGCCACCGCGTCTTCTTCCTGTGCCAATTCTTGAAAGGCGGACAATGCGCTGTCAAAATCTTCCGCTTCATACGCCGCACAGGCTTCTGCCAAACGGTGTTCAGGCGTTTTGTCTTGCTGGTCGGCGGCTTTATTAAACCACTCGGCAGCTTGACGATAATCCATCGGCAAACCCAAGCCATTGGCATAAAATTCGCCCAATTTCGCTTGTGCGGGTGGGTAGCCACGTTCCGCCGCTTGGCGGAAATAATTGGCAGCCTGAACATAATCTTGGTTCACACCCTGACCGTGTTCATACATTTTGCCCAAATGAAATTGTGCGATGGTGGATTTTTGTTGCGCCGCTTGCAAAAACAAGGGGTGGGCGATGGCAAAATTGCCCGAATCATAGGCATCAATCGCCTGTTTTAATTTAGTCGTGATAATGGACTTCATTAAACATTCCTTCACGGGGAAACATATCATAATAAAACAGGGATATTAACAGAAATTTGCTTAAATTTAAAATAAAGGCAGCCTGAAAATACATTCAGGCTGCCTTTTTCTGACACAAATCAATCTGGCACAAATTAAATAGCCATATTTTCTGAATATAAACAATAAAAAAACTGTCTGAAAAAATACTTTTCAGACAGCCTTATTAAAAAAAGCGCGAAATTATTTACGCAAGCCCAAGCGAGTAATCACATTGCGATAGGTATCCGCGTCAGTGCGGCGCAAATACGCCAACAAACGACGACGTGCGCTCACCATTTTCAACAAACCACGACGGCTGTGTACGTCTTTTGGGTTTGCCTTGAAATGTGGCGTCAAGTCATTGATACGGAAAGTCAATAATGCGATTTGTACTTCAGAAGAGCCAGTATCGCCTTCTTTGCGTTGGAAATCTTTAACGATTTGCGCTTTTTGTTCTACGGTCAGAGCCATGTTTAAAGTCCTAAAAAATAATGCCTTGCGGCGGAGACAAGTTTACCGAGCAAAATAGAAAACCACCTTACCCCGCGTAAACTCCGAAATTTAAGGCTGGGATTATGCCATAAATTGCGCTATTTGGCATGGTATTTTTTAGATTTTTGCGAAAGTGTCGTATAATTAGCGTTTTCATTTTGTTTCTGTTGGATTTTAGCATGAACCCTTTTGCTCAAGCCCTGTCTGCGGCTTTGGAATATGCGATTGTGAGCCGTCAGGTATTGGACGATGGCGCGGCAATTGGTTTTTTGTATCGTGAGGCGGCGGTGTTTGAACAAGATAGCGGCTGGCGCATATTTAGCGGCGCGGAAGACGATGAATTTGCTGACAATACAGACAATTTTGACACGGTATTATTAAGCACCATTTTGGACAATCACCCCGAAATCACGCCGCTTATGGGCAACACGGAAGGTGCGTGGGAATGGGACGATGAAACAGAACAGTTTGTGGCGGTGGCGGATTGGTCGCCGCAAGATTGATTTTTTTCAGGCAGCCTGAAAATATATCTCTATTATATTTCTATAGATAAAACAAGGATTAAATAATGAAAACCATCACCCCAAATTTAAATGGCAAAGATTTAACAATCGGTATTGTGCAAGCACGTTTTAGCAATGAAATTGGCAGCGCAATGGTGGAAGTGGCGCGGCAAAAATTGTTGTCATTGGGCGTTGCCGATGAGAACATCACTTTGGTAACGGTGGCGGGCGCGTTGGAAGTGCCTTTGGCGTTGCAAAATTTGGCGGCGCGTGATGAATTTGACGCTTTGTTGGCGTTTGGCGCGGTGATTCGCGGTGAGACTTATCATTTTGAATTGGTGGCAAATGAATCGGGCGCAGGCGTAACGCGTGTCGGTTTGGATTTCAATATTCCGATTGCTAATGCGATTTTAACCACCGAAAATGATGAGCAAGCCCATGTCCGCATTCAGGAAAAAGCCAGCGAAGCGGCAGTAGTGGCGGTGGAAATGGCGAATTTATTGCGCGAATTGGCGGAAGATTAAATTTCAGGCTGCCTGAATATTATTCAAAATAAAATGGAACAAATGAACATGACGGACAAAAAACCATACAAATCCCCACGCCGCCGCGCACGAGAATTTGCGGTACAAGCCTTGTATCAAGCGGCATTGAATCAAAAAGCCGCCCCCGAAATCGCCAATTATTCGCGCGAACACACAGATTTTAAACGGGCGGATTCTGAATTATTTAACCAGTTGTTTTTTGGGGCTTTATCTAATCAGGTGCCATACATGATGGCGATTCGCCCCCATCTTGACCGCGATGAAAAATTGGTTAATCCCATTGAACGCGCGATTTTGCTGATGGCAACCCACGAATTACACGCCATGCCCGAAACACCCCGCGCCGTTGTGATTAACGAAGCGATTGAAATCACCAAAACATTTGGCGGCACAGACAGCCACAAATTTATCAACAGTATTTTGGACAAAATCGCGGACGAATTGGCAAAAAATCCCCCCATTTTCAACAACACCAGCCCCGATACTGAAGCGGCTGAATAATATTCAGGCAGCCTGAAAGGTTTGAAACATGAAACGTATCGCGGCTTTATTGTTGAGCGTGTGGCTTGGGGTGCAATTGGGGTTTGGCTATGTGGTTGCGCCGATTTTGTTTGCCAATTTAGACAAAATGGTGGCGGGACAATTGGCGGGGCAATTATTCCATGTATCTAATTATATGGGATTATTGGCGTGGCTGGTGATTTTGGTGGTGCTGAAACGGCGCTCTGCGTGGGAATTGGGTTCGGGCGACAAACGTGTGCGTGTGCTGGTGTGCGTGTTGTTGGCTTTGTTTGCCATTAGCGAATTTGCGATTACTCCCACCATTGCCGCGCTCAAAGCTGGCGAGACGACCTTATTGGCGAACTGGTTGAGTGGTTCATTTAAAGTGTGGCATGGCGTGTCCAGCGTGTTTCATTTGTTGCAATCCTTATTGGGTTTGGGTTTGATGGTTAAATTAGTGCGTTTGCAAAATTAGTTTACCAAAGAAAGTCAAAAAATGCTTTTATTTATAGATAATTACGATAGCTTTACCTACAATATCGTGCAATATTTTGGCGAATTGGGTCAAGAAGTGCTGGTGCGTTGCAATGACGAAATCACTTTGGACGAAATTGCCGCGCTGCAACCGCAATATTTGGTCATTGGGCCCGGTCCTTGTACGCCCAAAGAAGCGGGTATTTCGGTGGCGGCTATGCAGCATTTTGCAGGCAAACTGCCGATTTTGGGCGTGTGTTTGGGACACCAAGCCATCGGCGAAGCCTTTGGCGGCAAAGTGATTCGCGCCAAAACCTTAATGCACGGCAAAACATCGCCCGTGTTTCACCACAACACAGGTGTGTTCCGTGATTTGCCCAATCCTGTGATTTGCACGCGTTATCATAGCCTTGTGATTGAGCGCGAATCCTTGCCCGAGCATTTATACATCACGGCATGGACGGAAGACGGCGAAATCATGGGCGTGCGCCACCGCGATTTTGCGATTGAAGGCGTGCAATTTCACCCCGAAGGTTTATTGACCGAATTTGGGCGCGAAATGTTGAATAATTTTTTGACCGAATTTGCCCATTTTCAAGCCAAATAAATAAACAGGCAGCCTGAAAACTTTTTCAGGCTGCCTATATTTTGTTCATTCAATTATTTACCAGCTTTTAAAGCCTGCCACAATTTCGTTTGCAATTTCACTGCGTCTGCCGATTTTGGTAACACCACAAAACTGTTGGCTTTCACTTCATCGGTCGGGAAAATAGACGTGTCGTTGGCAAATTCAGGTTTCATCAGTTGACGCGCACCTGCGGCGGCTGGCGCGTAGGTTACAAAATCGCCATTTTGCGCTGCCACTTTGGGCTCTAAAGTGTAATTGATGTATTTATGCGCGTTGGCAACATTTTTCGCGTCTTTGGGAATCATAAACGAGTCAATCCAAATGCCCACGCCTGTTTTCGGGGTCAAAACGCTGATGTTTACTTTGCCGCCTGCTTCGGCTGCACGGCGTTTGGCGATGTTCAAATCGCCGCCGTAGCCGATGGACACGCACAATTCGCCGCCCGCCAAGTTTTCAATATAACCTGATGAAGAATAGCGTTTCACGTCTTTGTGGGTGGTTTTCAACAAATCAAAGGCAGCCTGAATATCGGCTGGGTCTTCGCTGTTTGGATTTTTGCCCAAGTATTTCAATACCAAAGGAATTTGTTCCGTTGGGCTATCAAAAAAGCTAATGCCGCACGATTTTAATTTCGCCGTGTATTCGGGTTTGAACACCAAATCCCATTCATTTTCAGGCAATTTGTCGCTGCCCAATGCTTTTTTCACCAAATCCGTGTTAATCGCTAATGTGTTAATGCCCCAGAAATACGGCACGGCGTATTCATTGCCAGCGTCCACTTGCGCCATCAATTTCAATAATTTAGGGTCAATATTTTGATAATTAGGAATTTGATTTTTATCAATTTTTTGATACGCACCTGCTTTGATTTGGCGACCCACATTGGACAAAGATGGCGCAGTCAAATCATAACCTGATTTGCCTGTCAAAACTTTGGCTTCCAATACTTCATTGCTATCGTAATAGGCTTCGGTTACGGCAATTTTATTTTGCTCGCCAAAGGCTTTCACGGTGGCAGGGTCGCTGTAATCCGACCAAACATAGATGTTTAACTCGTCTGTTGCGGCTGCGGCGGTTGGCGCAGCACCTGAAGCAGCCGCATTCGCGTTATCCGATTTCTGATTTGAACCTCCGCAAGCCGCCAAAACCGCAGCAGCAATCACGGAAACCAACAGTGTTTTTTTATTCATTTTTTGTTTTCCTTTTAAAAGGATGGGGTTCAAAATAAAGTGTTTTGCCGTTCGGAAGATTACCTAATTCCAAACACGTTGGTCGGCAAGCGCGAATTAAACGCAAAAATGTCCGTGAGTGCAAGCGAAAATTACATTTTCCATGTAAAAAAATTTCAGGCAGCCTGAAAATGATTTATTCACGCCAATCTGCCTTACTTTCACTTTGAATTTGAAAGATTTTTTCGCTGGCTAAATCCACCGCCGTCAATTGTCCGCCCCACAACGCGCCCGTGTCCAAAGCCAGCACATTTTTCTCATTGCGATAGCCCAACGCCGACCAATGCCCAAACACAATTTTGTGGCTCAAATGCGCCCGATGGGGTGCGTCAAACCACGCGAAATGTGTGGGCGGAATATCGGCATATTCTTGTTTAAAATCATGGTCTAATGCCTGATTTTGGGTCAAAACGCGCATTCGGGTAAACACATTGGTAATCAAGCGCAAACGCTCATCGCCTTGCAAATCGGGCGACCATCTGTCGGGTTGATTGCCATACATATTGGCGAAATAATGTTGCGGATTTTCGCGTAAGGCAGCCTGAACTTCTTTTGATAAATCAATGGCTTGATTCACATTCCATTCGGGCAAAATGCCTGCGTGTACCAAAACATGGGTGTCGGTGTGGCGCAAAAGTGGCTGGTGGCGTAACCAATCGCGCATTTTGGGCAATTCGCTGTGTTGCAAAATGGGCATGAGCGTGTCGCGGCGTTTGAGTTTGCCAAAACCGTAGGATACGGCGAGCAGGTGTAAATCATGGTTGCCCAACACAATTTGTACGCTGCTTTCGTGCTGCATACAAAATTGTAGGCATTCCAGTGAGTGTGTGCCGCGATTGACGATGTCGCCGACCAGCCAGAGTGTGTCTGTACCGTGATTAAAATCAATCAGTTGGAGTAATTTTGTGAGTTCGGTGTAGCAACCTTGTAGGTCGCCAATTGCATAGTGTGCCATAGGGTTATTGTGTTGATTAAATTGAAAAAATGATTTTCAGGCTGCCTGAAAATCAATTTACGTCCGCTCCGCCAAATATTCGCTTAAACCTTTTTCGCGCAACAAGCAGCTTGGGCATTCGTGGCAACCGCCGTCCACGCCCAAATAGCAAGTGTGGGTGTGTTGGCGAATATAATCAAACACGCCCAATTTGTCCGCCAATGCCCATGTTTCTTTTTTGGTTAAATACATCAATGGGGTACGAATATTAAAATCGTATGCCATCGCCAAATTCAAACTCACGTTCATGGATTTGACAAACACATCACGGCAATCTGGATAGCCCGAAAAATCGGTTTCGCACACGCCCACAAAAATCTCTTTAATATTTTGCGATTTGGCGTAAATGGCAGCATACAGTAAAAACAAGGCGTTACGCCCGTCCACAAAAGTATTGGGCAGGCTGCCTGAAGTGTCAATTTCGGCGGTGTTGTCCATCAGCGCGTTGTTGGTGATGCCTGAAATCAGCGATAAATCCAACACAGTTTGTTTCACGCCCAAATCTCGCGCAATCCATGCGGCGCGTTCTAATTCAATGCTGTGGCGTTGCCCGTAGGCGAATGTGATGGTTTGGACATTGGCGACACCGTATTCGGCGATGGCTTGAAATAGGCAGGTGGTGGAATCTTGTCCACCCGAAAAAATCACGAGTGTGGCGGTCATGGTTGCAGCTCAAAGAAAAAACGGTTATTTTAACGAAGATTTATATTTTCAGGCAGCCTGAAAGCCATTTCACCCCATTAAAATTCACAAAAATCCAATCAAATGAATATACTAGAACAAAACCGCCAACACATTCTAAACCAAATCCGCGCCGCCGAAACCGCCGCCCAACGACTTTCAGGCAGCGTGCAATTGATTGCCGTCAGCAAAACTTTTCCAGCCGCCGCCATTCGTGAATTGTACGCGCACGGACAACGCGCTTTCGGCGAAAATTACATTCAAGAATGGCAAGAAAAAATCGGGCAACTGACGGATTGTCCAGAAATTAATTGGCATATTATTGGCAATATTCAGTCCAACAAAACCCGCACCGTTGCCGAACACGCCCATTGGCTGCACACGCTAGACCGCGTGAAAATCGCGCAACGCTTGAACGCGCAACGCCCAGCCCATTTGCCACCGCTACAAATTTGCATAGAAATCAACATCGCCAATGAAACCGCGAAACACGGTATTCGCCCCGATGAATTATTGCCGCTCGCCCAGCAAATTTTGGATTTGCCCAATATTCATTTGCGCGGCTTAATGTGCGTGGCGGCGGCAACGGCAGACGACCATATTTTGCGCCAACAATTCAATCAGATGGCAGATTTATTGCGCCAACTGCAAACCATCGCGCCGCAAGCCGACACCTTGTCTATGGGCATGAGCGGCGATATGGCGGTGGCGATTGAGTGTGGCGCGACGATGGTGCGGGTGGGGACGGCGATTTTTGGGCGGAGGTAAAAATTAGGCAGCCTGAAAATATGTTTGTCCATATTTTCAGGCTGCCTGAATTAAAATAATCTAATTAAATCAAATTATTGCAAACCTTGAATATAGTTACCCACCGCTTGCATTTCTTCTTCGTTCATGCGTTTGGCGATGTCTTCCATCATGCTGTTGGGGCTAACGCGTTTGCCTGTTGCATAATTTTTCAATTGGTCGGCAACATAGCTGGCGTGTTGTCCGCCCAAACGTGGGAATGCGGTAACCGCCGTGCCGCCACCTGGTGTGCCCGCACCATTGGGACTGTGGCAGGACATACATGCAGGAACGCGTTTTTCAGGAATGCCCGCGCGGTAAATTTTCGCACCCAAAGCTGGATTTTGTTTTGGGTTGGCTTCACCTGCTTTTGGATTTTGTTTGGCGTAATAAGCGGACACATTGCGAATGTCTTCATCGCTCAAATTTTGTACCATAGGTGCCATTGCGGCAGCAGAGCCAGTGGTGCGTTTGCCTTCTTTGATGGCTTTGGTTTCGCGGAAAATAAAATCGGCGTGTTGTGCGGATAATTTGGGGTACATGGCAATGCCGCTATTGCCGTCTGCGGCGTGGCAAGCTGCGCACACTTTCTCGGCGATTTGTTTGCCTTTTGCCAAATCTGCTGCAGGTGCGGCATACACCGAACCCGCTAAAAACATCGCTGCCAATAAAGTAAAACGTTTCATTTGTGTTCCTTTGATATAATTTTGAAAATCCACAGGTTCGGATAAAATGCGCCTGAACGCAGAATTTCCAAATTATACCAAATTTAATTAACGAGAAAACCATGAATTTATTTCAAAACGCCAAATTCTTTACCACCGTCAATCATTTAAAAGATTTGCCCGACACGCCCGCAGAAATTGCGTTTGTGGGGCGCAGCAATGCTGGAAAATCCAGCGCAATCAATACATTGTGCAACCATGTTCGCCTAGCCTACGTTTCCAAAACCCCCGGCAGAACGCAGCATATTAACTTTTTTGAGCTTGCCAATGGGCATTTTATGGTGGATTTACCAGGCTACGGCTACGCGCAAGTGCCTGAAGCGGTGCGCGCGCATTGGGTAAAATTATTGGGCGATTATTTGCAAACGCGTAAACAATTGATTGGTTTAGTGTTAATTATGGACGCACGCCACCCACTCAAAGCCCTAGATATTCAAATGTTGGACTTTTTTGCGCTAACGCAAAGACCTGTGCATATTTTGTTGTCTAAAGCCGACAAATTGTCCAAAAATGAGCAAATCAAAACGCTGGCGGAAGTGAAAAAACAGCTCAAACCATTTGCGGAACGCCAAGCAGTGTCGGTGCAATTGTTTTCCAGTTTGAAAAAACAGGGTATTGATGAAGTGGAAGCGGTTGTGGGCGATTGGTTTGCAGGTTTGGCAGAAAATGATTTTGCGGAAGAATAAGCTTTTCAGGCAGCCTGAAAATTGACCGAAAACCGAAAAAAGACGATAATTCGCAAGCCTTTAATTCACTTTTTCAGGCAGCCTGAAAGCAGATAAATTGCGTTTCAGGCTGCCTGAAAATATTTAATTTAAATAGAAAGACGAACACACATGAAATCCCCCGAATTACTTCTCCCCGCAGGCGGCTTGGAACGCATGCGCGCTGCCTACGATTTTGGCGCAGACGCGGTTTACGCAGGTTCGCCACGCTATTCTTTGCGCGCGCGTAACAATGAATTTGCCAAACTGGACGTTTTACAACAAGGCATCAGCGAAGCCCATGCGCGTGGCAAAAAGTTTTTCCTAACCGTGAACACCATTCCGCACAATTCCAAACTGAAAACGTTTATGAACGACATCGCGCCGCTCGTTGCCATGAAACCTGACGCGATGATTATGGCGGACGCAGGCTTAATCATGATGATGCGCGAACATTATCCCGAAATGCCCATTCATCTTTCCGTGCAAGCCAATACCACCAATTATTGGGGCGTGAAATTTTGGCAAAACATTGGCGTGGAACGCATTATTTTGTCGCGCGAATTGAGTTTGGAAGAAATTGCCGAAATCCGCCAGCAATGCCCCGATATTGAATTGGAAGTGTTTGTGCATGGCGCGTTGTGCATTGCTTATTCAGGTCGTTGTTTATTATCGGGTTATTTCAATCACCGCGACCCCAATCAAGGCACTTGCACCAATTCTTGCCGTTGGGATTACAAAGTCCACGACACGGAAACGGACGAAATGGGCGATGCCAAACTGTTGAAAGGATTCAATTTTCATCAAGCACAAGAAGATGCAAATGCCGCTTTTGAAGGCATTAACGGTCAAAAACGCCACCCCTATGCCGATAAAGTTTTCTTGATTGAAGAAGCCAATCGCCCCAACGAACTCATGCCGATTATGGAAGACGAACACGGCACTTACATCATGAATTCCAAAGACTTACGCGCGATTGAGCAAGTGGCAAAACTGGCTGAAATTGGCGTGGACAGCCTGAAAGTGGAAGGGCGCACCAAGTCGGTTTACTATGTGGCGCGTGTGGCGCAGGCTTATCGCAAAGCGATTGATGACGCGGTGGCAGGAAAACCATTTGATTACAGCCTGTTAGCCGAATTGGAAGGCTTGGCAAATCGCGGTTACACATCGGGCTTTTTGGAACGCCACCAAACGCAGGAATACCAAAATTATTTGTACGGACATTCCATTGCGAAACAAAGCCAGTTTGTTGGACAAATTACCGAAATTGACGCAGAAGGCTGGGCGACCATTGATGTGAAAAACAAATTTTCGGTGGGCGATACTTTGGAGATTATCCACCCAAGTGGCAACCAATTAATTGTGTTGGACAAAATGAAACGCAAAGGCGTGGAAACCGATGTGGCGGCTGGCAATGGCATTCAGGTGCAAATCCCGAATATGCACGGACGCGATAAGGCTTTGGTGGCGCGTGTGATTCAGAATGGGTAAAGCCAAATGTAGGGTGCGCCGTGCACACCGATTTCTCACGCAAAAATAAAATGCGGTGGAAATTCGGTGCGCATGGCGCACTCTATACTTGCTTACAAATTTAATAGTAGGTATAGGAGAAATAAATGCACTTGGTAAAATATCATTTTAATTATATCAATAATATAATTGGTTTTTCACTAACTGATGTACATACAAATCAATTTAAAAATTTCATTGAGATTATTGAAAATAATTTCAACGTAAATTTAAAAGAAGAAACAGAAAATTTTCATATGGTTTTTTCATTCTGGATAGGAGAATTTAATAGCTTATGGGTGTCAAAAAAAATTAAGTATTTTAATAAAAATACAAGTTCTGAGATTAATATCGTCTTATTTATTTCAACTGAGATTATGAATAATTTGGGAGTGAAAACCAAAATTACAAATTTCAAGATAAACCAAAAATACTTTAATAATGTTTTTTTAGATGATGAAACCAGAAGCACTAAAGAAATTGATTTTTATATCAATAAAATTAATGATTTATTAATAATAAACCTTATTGAAAATAAAATTTTATACCCAAATAATATCTAGCAGCGTAGAGTAGGTGCTTGCACCCACGTATTCTATTACTTATTGTTTTTCATTAAAATTTATTTTCAGGCAGCCTGAAAATAATGGCTTAATGATTTGGCATATTGAAATTGTGTGGGTGCGAGTACCCACCCTACGCTTGCTATCCAAAACCTTGGGGCTTTTTGAAACAGTTTGATTTATGGACACCATTTGATGATTATGATGATTGGTCGCCTGTTAAAAATGCCATTTGAATTTCAGGCTGCCTTTCACTACCCTACAAAAATAAAATATCGCCCACAATCGTTGAAATACACCAGCTACTCCCTCTCCTTTGGGAGAGGGCTGGGGAGAGGGTAAATCGTGGCACAGTGCCTGCTTTTCCCTCTCCCTAACCCTCTCCCAAAGGAGAGGGGACAGGTGGGTGGCAAGCAAAAATTTGTAGGGTAATAAAAGGCAGCCTGAAACGTCAATACATCTTCACATCATCTTCACCATCCAGCGCATCTGAATGGCTTAACAAATGATTCAACACATCAAAATTGGCAACTTTACTCAATTCCACATACGCCGCGCCTTTTTGCAGCAAACCGCCCGAATTGTTGTGCGTGTAAAAACGCAATATGCCGCGTTCCACTTCAATATCGCTTAATTGGTCAAACGGGAATTTTTTGTCTTTCACGCTAATCATGCGGTTGTTCAATTTAATCGCGCCAAAATTCAAGGTTTTGCCTTCATTAAACGCTTGGGTCATGGCGGGCAACATGGTATTGGCTTGATAATCCAGCAAAATTTCAATCACTTCTTCCATATTCAAAAATGAAGACGGAATTTTGATGTCTTCATCTTTTTGCACCAATCGCACGGCAACGTGTCGCGCGGTGTTCACGCCATACATTCTTTCTTGAACGCGCGTGATGTACATCTGCATATTCGGTTTGAATGCAAGGGTTTTTGTGCCAAAAAGCGATTGATAAATCAAGCCATTTTCGTAAATGTGCAAACGTGAACGCAAGCAACTTGCCAACATATACAAAGCGGGCGCGTACAGCAGAAACATGAAAAACCACATATGCGGATTTTTGTTTTCCAGCCATGAATCAAACAACACCCATACAGGTAAAGCAAAAATGGCAAACCAGAGTATCATCAAGCGTTTGGATTTGTGTGTGGTTAATCGGTGCTGACCGAATTGTCGGGGGGCTTTCATGAAAAAATCCTGTAAAAAAAAGTAAAATTGTGAAAAGGACGCTATTCTACCCTCCCCATAACAAAGTAAACAAGTTTATTTTTCAGGCTGCCTGATTTGAAAATTTTAGAGTGGACGTACACGGCTATTTTGTTTAACATCAAATCTTTCAGGCTGCCTGAAATCATTTCCTCCAATTTAAAAAGGATTTCACCATGTTAATTACCAATTTGGAATATCTCCCCGACCGCAAAATTGTCCGTCATATCGGCTTGGTGCAAGGCTCAACCGTGCGTGCCAAACACGCAGGGCGTGATTTTATGGCAGGTTTGAAAAACATTTTCGGCGGCGAATTAAAAGGCTACACCGAATTGCTCAACGAATCACGCGATGAAGCCATTGAACGCATGATGGAACAAGCCAAACAGGTGGGCGCAAATGCCGTGATTAATGTGCGTTTCTCCACATCATCGGTGGCGGCTGGAGCGGCGGAAATTTTTGCTTATGGCACGGCGGTGGTGATTGAATAATCTAAATAAAACAAAGGTGTTGTCATGTCTATTCAAGATTTGATTGCGGAATTTGCGGGTTGGATTATTTTTTTCATTGTGCTGATTGTTGCCTATTTTACAGGCAGCCGCGATGAGAAAAAGCATTACGCCAGCATTTTGGCGCGTGAAGACGAATTGCGCCACATCAGAGTTATCCCCGTCAAACGTCCACCCAGAGTATTTTGCGACCAACATTTGGTGGTGGGCAGCGTGGTGGTGTCCAGCAATGCGTTTACCCGATTTTTAGCGGGTTTTCGCAACTTTTTTGGTGGCAATGTGCGCAGTTACGAAAGTTTGCTTGACCGCGCTCGCCGCGAAGCCATCTTGCGCATGAAAGCTCAAGCCGAAGAACACGGTGCAAATCTCATTTTAAATGTGAAACTGGAAACCGCCACGCTCGGCAATATCCACGACCCACGCCAAGCCGCTCAAAACGCCACCGTAGAAGTGCTGGCTTATGGCACGGCTGGCAAAATTATCCAAAAACCGAAAGCATAATCATGGAATGGGGCGACCCGAAATTTGACGAAAGCAAAAATCCCAATATCTCGCACGATGCTTACCAGTTTGGCGAAATTCGTGCGTTATTGGGTTATTTTTTGCTGACTGTGGTGGTGGTGGTTTTATTGGTGGAGGCGATTGTGTGGAGTTTGCCGCACACCATCAGTTTGCAGCGTGAAAGAAATTGGTTCAGTTTTGTACAAACGCATTTTGATGAACATAAAAATTTTCAAAAAGATGAAAAATTACAAAAACTTGCCAACCAGCTTGCGCCACACATGGGGCTGCCTGAAAACAGCATTACCGTGTATTACAACCTAGACGACACGCCCAATGCTTTTGCTACGTTTGGCGGCAATATTGTGATGTATCGCGGTTTGCTGTCGCGTTTGCCGAATGAAGAAAGTGTCGCCACCGTGTTGGCACACGAAATGGCGCATATTAAACACCGCGACCCTTTACGAGCCATGTCGCGCAATTTGCTCTATAGTATGGTGGCGGCGATGTTTGGCAATGACACGCAAATACAGATGTTGGCGAATATGGAAGGTTTGCGTTACAGCCGTGAATTGGAATACGCCGCCGATGCCGCCGCACTGGACGCGACCCAGAAACATTATGGCAACACGCAAGGCGCACATGATTTATTCGCCGTACTCACGCAAATTGAGCAGGAATACGGCGGCAATCGCATTGCATGGTTCAGCACCCACCCCGCAACTGCCGACCGTGTTCAGCAAATCCAACAACGCGCCTTACAATTGAATTATCAGCAACATCAGAATGTGCATGAAAATCTATGGCGTAAATGATATGATTGTTTTTCAGGCTGCCTTTCACTACCCTACAAAAAATGAAATACTGCCTGAAATAGTTGAGATACAGCAATCTAACCCCCCTCTCCTTTGGGAGAGAGGGCTGGGGAGAGGGAAAAATCGTGGTGCATTGAAAGTTTTACCCTCTCCCTAACCCTCTCCCACAGGCATGGGTATCTACACATCTTTTTTTGAGATTATGTTGATTGTTTTTCAACAAAAATTTCAAAACAAGCTGACAAAATCTCGCCGTGTTACGCGTGATTTTGAAACTAAAATTAAGGGCTATTGAATTGATATTTCAAATAACCTTTTAATTTTATT
>NZ_JQKH01000057.1 GCF_000745955.1 Alysiella crassa DSM 2578
AATTTGGAACTGATTCAGCAACAGGGCGATTGGGACGAATTGTTTCAGGAATTGCGGCAAATTGGCGAGATTGAGCCGTTGGAAGATGTGGTTCGTACAAATCATATTCAGGCAGCCTGAAACCTTTGCAAAACCCCTAAAATTTGATTTTAAAAAATTTTAATATTTTGAATTTTAAGAAATTTATTTTTCAAAAAAGTTCAAAAAATGGGGTTTTGCAAAGGTTTCAGCCTTTCATTACCCTACAAATTTTTGTCTACCACTCATCTGTTCCCTCTCCTGTGGGAGAGGGTTAGGGAGAGGGTAAAACTTTCAATGCACCACGATTTTCCCTCTCCCCAGCCCTCTCCCAAAGGAGAGGGAGTGAGATTGCTGTATCTCAACGATTTCAGGCAATATTTTATTTTTGTAGGGTAGCGAAAGGCAGCCTGAAAACCACTTTTCAGGCTGCCTGTTGATTTGTTGCTTACTCTTCAGAACTCAATTTTTTCTCTAATTCTTTAATTCGCTTACTCATTTCATTTAAATGCTTAATATGCACCGCATTTTTCGCCCATTCACGATAAGACAACATCGGGAAAATACTCGCAATATGCTGCCCACTCTCCGTAACGCTGTGCGTAACCGATGTGCCGCCACCAATTTGTGTTTTGTCCGCAATTTCAATATGCCCCACCGTCCCCACGCCGCCACCAATCACGCAATAGCTGCCAATTTTCGTGCTGCCTGAAATCCCCGTTTTCGCCGCAATCACGGTATGGCTGCCAATTTCGCAGTTGTGCGCGATTTGAATTTGGTTGTCAATTTTGGAACCCTTGCCCACCACTGTGTCTGACATCGCGCCACGGTCAATGGTGGTGTTTGCGCCAATTTCCACGTCATCGCCCAAAGTTACGCCGCCCGTTTGCGGAATTTTAAACCACGAATCGCCCGCAAACGCCAAACCAAAACCGTCCGCACCAATCACGCAGCCTGAATGCAATTCCACCTGTTGCCCCAAAGTGCAGCCATAGTAAACCGTAACATTCGGGTGCAACACACATTCCGCCCCCAAAACACAATCGTGTTCCACCACCGAATTCGCCAACACACGACAACGCTCGCCCAACACCGTGTTTGCGCCAATATACACATTCGCGCCAATTTCACAGCTTTTCGGCACAACCGCAGACGGCTCAATCACCGCAGTTGGGTGCACCCCACCACGCGCCGCCACAATCGGGCTAAACAGCCGCGCCACTTTCGCAAAATACAAATACGGGTCGGGTGCGATAATCACATTGCGCTCAGGGAATAAATCGGCGGCTTTTGCTGAAACAATAATCGCGCCTGCGCTGCTATCGCTGACTTCTTGTTTGTATTTGGGATTGGCTAAAAAGGTAATTTCATGAGCTTGTGCGCGATGAGCAGGGGCGATGGCGGTGATTTGAATATCCGTGCCACGCCATTCGCCGCCCAATTGTTGCACCAATTGAGAAAGAGTAAACATAATAATTTCCTTAAGATTCTGATTACACAATAAATAAAGGCAGCCTGAAACCTGTTCAGGCTGCCTGCCTATTTTACTTACCGCCGTCCAATAATTTAATCACACGGTCGGTAATATCATACGGCGCGCGCACAAACACCGCTTCTTGCACAATCATGTCAAATTTTTCTTGCTTGGCAATGCGTTGCACAATCACGTTGGCATTATGTTGCAAAGCGGCAAATTCTTCATTGCGGCGCAAATTGTATTCTTCAATAAATTTGCTTGCCGCCATGCGATTTTGCACGAGACGGGTTTCCAATTTTTGTCGCTCGGCAGGTTTCAGGCTGCCTGAAGCAATTAATTGTTGACGAATTTTCTCGTTTTCGCTTTGCAAGTTTTCCATTTTTTGCTGTTGTTTGGCGAACTCTTTTTGCAGGTTTTGCTCAATTTCTTGCGCCACTTTGGACTCACTGTACACGCGCACGGCATTCACATAACCAAATTTCATGGTTTCCGCCGCCCACACATTCAGGCTGCCTGAAAGCAATAAGGCACCACACAAGGCTTTGATTTGCCAATTTTTCATACGCTGTAATCCTTAAAATACCGTACCCAATTGGAATTGGAAGCGTTGCACTTCATCGCCTTCTTTTTTCTTCAATGGATAAGCGTAGCTCAACTTAATGGGACCCATAGGTGAAATCCATGTAATCGCCGCACCTGCGGAATAACGCAATTCTTCTTTAAACGTGGACTGGCGGCTGCCCGTGCCATAGTAGCCACCGTGCGAATAAGGGTTGCTCACGGAATGATAAGGTGCGGCGGTGTAAGTTTTGCCGTCCCACACGCTGCCTGCGTCCGCAAACACGCTCATGCGCACCGATTTATTGTCTTTCATACCAGGGAAGGGGAACAATAATTCCGCGTTCACATTCGCTGCGTTGGTGCCGCCATAGGTTTCGGTGGTGCGGAAACCGTTAATATCAAAATCATACGCTTTCGGGCCCAAAGAACCTGTTTCAAAACCACGCACCGAACCTAAACCACCGCCTGTTTGTGCATAAATAAACGGCACATTTTTCGTTTTACCGTAGCGACCACTGTGTCCAATTTGCCCATTCAACATCAAAGTAAAATCACGCGTTAATGGGAAATACCAAGTTTGATGATGGCTCAATTGATAATATTCCAAGCCACTTCCAGGTAATGCGCCTTCCGCATTAATGCCAATGCTGTAACCGCGCGTTGGCCAATACGCGTCATCGGTGGTGTTGCGATACCAGCTTAAAATGCCTTTGTATAACCAATTGCTTTCACCATATTCGTCCACATAGCGGCGATAACGCGCTGGTGATTGGCTGAATAAGCCCACTTTAATGTGTTCCACGCCCAAGCCCACATTCACACGGTCGTATTCCGTAATCGGAATGCCCATCACCGCTTGACCGCCGTAACGCGCAATTTTGTAACTGCGTGGGCTATTATTTTGTTTATACGGATTATAATTTGAGCCAAACAAACTATAACTCATGCTCACCCCATCAGGCGTAAAATACGGGTCGGTAAACGACAAAGAACCTTGTTGGCGAACCTTACTGCGCGACACACTCAAAGAACCCGATTTGCCCGTACCAAACAAATTATCCTGTGCCACGCTGCCCGCCAACACCATACCATCGTCTTGCGACCAACCCACCGAAGCGTTCAGGCTGCCTGTATTGCGTTCTTTCACTTTCACATCCACATCAACCTGATGTTCATCTTGTTCCACAGGCGTGTTTTTCACATTCACGTCTTCAAAATAACCCAATTGGCGCAAACGCTGCGCAGAACGATTGATTTTTTTCTGGTCATACGCGGCGGCTTCCATTTGGCGGAATTCACGGCGCAACACTTCATCGCGTGTTTTATTATTGCCAGTGATGTTGATTTGGCGCACGGAAATGCGTGGACCTGTGGACACATTCACATTCACATTCAACACATCGCCTTCACGCTGGGGGGCAGCCTGCACATCTGCATAGGCATAACCAGCTTCTTGCAAATCCAATTTAATTGCCGCCATCGCCGCCTGCAAATCGGCATGATTGCTGATTTTGCCACGTTTTAATTTAGACAAATGTTTCATTAATTTTTCTTTAGGCACTTCTTTGTGGTCGCCTACCACATCAAATCCGCCCCAACGATAACGTTGCCCTTCATTGATTTTAATCGTGATGGTTTCGCGTTTTTTGTCTTCATTGAGCTGGCGTTCCACATCTTCCAAATCCATCGTGAAATCATAAAAGCCCTTGCGATGGTAAAACGCTTCCAAACGCTTTTTGTCTTGTCGCGCCTTTTCCCATGAAAACACATTGCTTTTCGTCAGCCACGAAAACAAAGTGCCATCGGTCAAACCAATTTGTCGCGCCAAAGTCCAATCGCTAAAATGCTCATTGCCAACAAAATCAATTGTACTTACACGAGTTGTTGTGCCTTCATCAATGGTAATGGTAATAGCAACACGATTGTTTGCCAAATTTTGCACCTCAGGCGTGATTTTCACATCGTTTTTGCCCTGTTCTTTGTACGCGCTGTCCAGCGAGCGCAAGCCACGTATCAAAGCATCATTGCTGAAAAAATCGCCTTTGCCCAAACCTGTTGATGACAAAGCGTCTTGCACCGTTTCATCGCCTGTTTTGTCTAGGTCGGCTAATTTTTCTTCGTAGGATTTGTCGCTATCTGATTTCTTATTTAAAATCAAATCACTATCATCATCTGCACTGCGTCCACGCATAGTGGACATGGTTTTCAAAATCGCGTCATTTTGCAAGGTTTTCGCACCTTTGATGGTAACATCGCTGATGATGGGGCGTTCTTTTACCGTGATAATCAGCATATTATCATTTTGTTCTAGCAGCACATTTTCATAAAAACCGCTCGCATGAAGCTGGCGAATAATATCCTCACCTATTTCATCGGAGTACATATCGCCTTCTTGCACAGGCAATAAGGAGCGTACAGTTGCTTCAGAAGTATGCTGCTCGCCTTCAATGCGAAACTCGCCAATGCGAAAATCCGCCGCATAAGCCGACATCGCACCACCCATGGCAAGCAATGCCAACGGAAGTTTTTTTAACATCATAAGTTTATCCAATTAATACATAAAGATAAGTTGAAAATATTGATATGAATTTTGTGTGGCTTTCAGGCTGCCTGAAAACAAACATCAGCCCAATAAACGCGAAATATCATTAAAAAACGCCAACACCATCATCGTCAGCATAATCGCCAAACCCAAACGCAAACCCATTTGTTGTGTGCGCTCGCTCAAAGGTTTGCCGCGCAACAGTTCCGCCGTATAGTAAACCAAATGACCGCCGTCCAACACAGGAATCGGCAATAAATTCATCACGCCCAAACTAATGCTTACCAAAGCCAAAAATTCCACATAGGGCTGCCAACCAATTTGCACAGTTTGCCCCGCCACGTCTGCGATGGTAATCGGCCCCGAAATATGGCTTAAAGACGCTTGCCCAATCAATAATTTGCCGAAAAATTGTACCGTCATGGTGGAATATTTGACTGTGCGTTCCCAACCCATTTTCATGGCTTCGGCAAAACCCACGCTGTATTCGTGGCGCACTTTTTCTTCCCACGCTTTATCGGATTGTGGCGACACACCAGCGCGCCCAATGATTTGGCTGCGGTCGGGCAATTCCACGCTTTGTGGTTGTAAAACAGTTTGTTGCTGCACGCCTGCGCGAATGTAGTCAATATTCAAATTGCGCCCTGCGTTTTCGCGCACAATTTTGCTCCAATCCGCCCAATTTGGGGTAGGCACGCCGTTTACGGCAATGATTTGGTCGCCGTGTTGCAAACCTGCTTTGGCGGCTGCGCTATTTGGGGCAACGGTGTCAATTTTGTTCACGGTTTTATAAGCAGAAATGCCCAAGCTGGCTTGGCGTTTTGCCACCATGGCGGCTTGCGGCGTACCTGCCACATCAATCACACGCTCCAGCGTTTGGTTTTGTTCATTTTGGACTTGAACGGCGATTTTGCCCGCTTCCAAATTCAAAATAATTTCGGTCTGCGCGTCTGCCATCGTGTGAACGGGTTTGCCATTCACGCTGATAATCTGGTCGCCCACTTGGAAACCTGTGCTGGCAGCAATAGACGGCGTGTGCAACGTCCCCACAAATGGGCGAACTTCATGCACCCCACCCATGCCAAACGCGAAAAAATACAGCAGCACCGCCAACACCAAATTGGTGAGCGGTCCAGCCACAATAACGGCAATGCGTTTCAAAGGGTGTTGTTTATCAAAGGCATAGGGCAAATCGGCTTCGGCGACATTGCCTTCACGCGTGTCCACCATTTTCACATAGCCGCCAAGCGGTATAGGGGCGAGACACCATTCTATATTACGCCATTTTTTCGTGTAAAACGGCTTACCAAAACCCACAGAAAAGCGCAAAACTTTAATGCCGCACCAACGCGCCACCAGCAAATGCCCTAATTCGTGCAAACTCACCAGCAATAATATGGCAAACAAAAACGCCAAAATCATTTGTATAAACGACAAGATGGTTATCCTTATTGATTTTGATGGGTTTTCAGGCTGCCTGAAAACCAGTTAATTTAAAAGTGGTTCGCATTGTAGCAGATATTGTGTTAATTTTATGCAAATCGCGGTTTCTTATCTCAATTTGATTGACAAAAGCAAATCAGGCAGCCTGAAAAATGGGGTTCAGGCTGCCTAAAAATTCTATTTTGACATTTGGGGAATGTCGGCTCAGAGAGCCGAACTAGGCGGCTGATGGTTTTACGTCATGAATTTTAGGAGCTATTGACCATTCATTTCGCGCTCGTTTTTTCGTGAAAATCGCCCAATTCCAGTCAAAAACCTTTACAATTATTTCTTTGCTTTCAGGCTGCCTGTTTGGTTTTGGATAACAAAGGCAGCCTGAACATTCACAAACCTTAAATTTATGGAGATTTTTGCAATGAAAAAAGTGGGTTTTATTGGCTGGCGCGGCATGGTCGGTTCGGTATTGATGCAGCGTATGCGCGAAGAAAACGACTTCGCCCACATTCCCGAAGCGCATTTTTTTACCACGTCTAACGCAGGCGGTGCGGCACCCGATTTCGGTCAAGCCGCCAAAACTTTGCTGGACGCGAACAACATTGACGAACTGGCAAAAATGGACATCATCGTTACCTGTCAAGGTGGCGATTACACCAAACAGGTTTACCAAGCCCTGCGCGATAGCGGCTGGAACGGCTATTGGATTGACGCTGCGTCCACATTACGCATGAAAGATGACGCGATTATCGTGCTTGACCCCGTAAACCGCCATGTGATTGACGCAGGTTTGGCAAATGGTGTAAAAAACTATGTGGGCGGCAACTGCACCGTATCGTTGATGTTGATGGCGTTGGGCGGTTTGTTCCAAAACGGTTTGGTGGAATGGGTGAGCAGCATGACTTACCAAGCGGCTTCGGGCGCGGGCGCGAAGAATATGCGCGAATTGATTTCGGGCATGGGCGCGGTTCACAACCAAGTGGCGGCAGAATTGTCCGACCCAGCCAGCGCGATTTTGGACATTGACCGCAAAGTGGCGGATTTCTTGCGTTCCGACAATTATCCGAAAGAAAACTTTGGCGTACCGCTTGCAGGCAGCCTGATTCCATGGATTGATGTGGATTTGGGCAACGGACAATCCAAAGAAGAATGGAAAGGCGGCGTGGAAACCAACAAAATTTTGAACAGCCAACAGCCCGTGATTGTGGAAGGTTTGTGCGTGCGCGTGGGCGCAATGCGTTGCCACAGCCAAGCGATTACTTTGAAATTGAAACAAAATTTGCCCGTGAGCGAAATTGAGCAAATCATCGCCAGCGCAAACGCGTGGACAAAAGTCGTACCCAACACGAAAGAAGCCAGCATTCACGAATTGACCCCTGCTGCGGTTACGGGCACTTTGACAACACCAGTGGGTCGCATTCGCAAATTGGCGATGGGTGATGAGTTCATCAGCGCGTTTACGGTGGGCGACCAGTTGCTGTGGGGCGCGGCAGAGCCATTGCGCCGTGTGTTGCGGATTATTTTGGGTAATTTGGATTGATTTTTTGATTTGAATTTGCCGTAAAATATTCAGGCAGCCTGAAAAATATATTTTCAGGCTGCCTGTGGTTTTTCCAAATTAATTAATAGTGGAATTATTGCTTACTTGCGCCGAATGTACCATGCAAGGTATTGCGTGGATACATCAATGAACCATCGCGCGCCACCTCTTCACGTTCCCCTGTGATTTTGTTATACGCGCCAGCCATCTCTTCACCATTAGGTCCATAGAAATAACCTGTAACATGTGCAGGTGTTTTCACCAAACGTTTCTCATCGCCATCCATTGTTAAAATAGTATAATTTTCAACAACATCTGCAGTATCGTTGCCTTGGAAAGAGTTCCCTTCAATCGTGGCTTTTAAGGTCACAGGCGCGAAATTATTCTCACCCGTTGCACCTGCTACAGGTTTCACCACGCCAGCCAAAGTGTGTTGATGGAAATTCACACGGAATTCTGCATCAGCGCTAACAGGGCGCAAACCATCATGTGCCGCGGTGTATGAATCTTTGGTATGCAAAGCTTTGCCTTTGTACACCACTTCTTCATTGGCAGTAGGCATTTTGTCGGTTGGCGTCAAATTACCTGTCACCACAATATGACGTTTTTCATATTCATCATGAATTTCGCCATAACGTGCATGCTTCAAATCAGTTGAAATTTTGCGCCATGATTTGGTCTTATCTTGTGCAAATGGCGCAGTACTTGTACCTGTGTAAATTTTTTCGCCTTCTGCAGGACTTTCATAAATACCATTGGTTGCAGATTGCCCTTGTGGGACTAAAGCAATACGGCGACCATCAATCACCACTTCGTCAATTGTATCTAATTCCCACTTGGTGTCATTGGTTGCGAAATAAGTAGAGCGGTCTTTATGTTCCTTACTCACAGAACCATACACTACGCCCAAACCTAGCCGTTCAGTTTGTGGCGAATTGGTGTCTGTGGGTGTTGTGGTAGTAGTGGTCGTAGTAGACGCGGTATTCTTATTATTAGATGAAGTATTACCCGCATTTTGAGATGAGCTTTCACCCAAAGCATGACCTTCAGCCTTACCATCACGCACCGCGCCTGTGCTGCCACACGCGCTCAATCCAATCGCCGCCACCACCAGCAAACCAATCAGTTTTTTATCCATAACATATTACTCCAAAAGGAAAATTTTAAAATACTGCCCTGACTATGCAGGCAGCCTGAAATTGCAGCCAATTTTATCACAGCCCCATAACATTCAGAAATATTTGTCAATTTATGCTATTTTATTTTTACCTGATTCTCAAATAGATTGATTATTTTAATGCAATTATTTCAATTAATTAACTGAATATTCCCATTTATTTACAATGAGTGTAAAAAATCCAATTTGTCGCATTCTTGCTGATTTGGTGTGGGTAATGTTCAGGCTGCCTGAAATCATAGATAATGACAATATGATAGTTAGGAGTGATGATTCATGAAACCAATGCCAAAACAAAAACTAGAAATGACCAATATCTTCCGATTAGAAATTGCCTATCTTTGTTTTATCATAAGTGTTTGTATGCTTTTCAATTTTCTATATAGCTTTAATTATTCATTGACTTCCTATCTCAAAGCCCCATTTGAACATCATCGCATTATTCACATTGATAAAGTCGTTGTTAAAACAGGGATGCGTAGCAATTTATTTTTTGAATACAAGGGCAATCAATATCGCGCCCCCTGTTATATAGAAGTTGCCCGCTATATTTGCGTTGATGGAAGAACATTGCACAATATCAAAGTATTAGAACCTTTCCCGAATGCACGAGAGGTTTTGGTCGTGGCTGGGGAATATCACGCCAAATCATTCAGTATCCCAGAAGAAAGACAAATGGATTTTGTTCAATCCAATAGATTTTTTCTTTTTATTTTCAATATTTTGATTATTATTATGCTGATTTACATGGCGATTTACATCATCATGAAAAAAATGAGAAATGAAGAAGTTTTGAAATACTATTAATCCCCCATTTCAGGCAGCCTGAAAAACACGGAAACTGCTATAATCACGCGTTATTTTTTATTTTATTTTTCAAATTGTGAAACAAAATCATGCAAGAACAATACCAACCCTCCCAAATTGAACCCCAAATCCAAGCCAAATGGGAACAAGAACGCGCTTTCAATGCCATTGAAAACAAAGACAAACCCAAATTTTACTGCCTGTCCATGTTCCCCTACCCAAGCGGCAAATTGCACATGGGGCACGTCCGCAATTACACCATTGGCGATGTGCGCTCGCGTTTCAAAAAAATGCAAGGATACAATGTGTTGCAACCTATGGGTTGGGACGCTTTCGGTATGCCTGCCGAAAATGCCGCCATTGACCGCCAAGTTGCCCCTGCCGAATGGACGTATTCCAATATTGATTACATGAAAAACCAATTAAAATCATTGGGTTTTGCGCTGGATTGGGAACGCGAATTGGCAACCTGTCGCCCTGAATATTATCGTTGGGAACAGCTTTTGTTTACCAAATTGTTTAAAAAAGGCATTGTTTACCGCAAGTTAGGCACGGTAAACTGGGACCCTGTGGACAAAACCGTGTTGGCAAACGAACAGGTGGTGGACGGTCGCGGTTGGCGCAGTGGCGCGTTGGTGGAAAAACGCGAAATCCCCATGTACTATTTCCGCATTACCGATTATGCCGAAGATTTGTTGAATGATTTGAACGACTTGGATTGGGGCGAGCAAGTCAAAACCATGCAACGCAACTGGATTGGCAAATCCAAAGGCATGACGGTGCGTTTCAGGCTGCCTGAAAACAGCCAAGCGGGTTTGCCCGATGATTTTTCTCAATACATTCAAGTTTATACCACACGCCCCGACACGCTTTTTGGCGCGTGCGCGGTGGTAGTCGCTGCCGAACACCCGTTGGCGACCGCAGCAGCCGAAAACAATCCCGAGCTGCAAGCGTTTATTGCCGAATGCAAAGCAGGTTCGGTGGCAGAAGCGGATATGGCAACCATGGAGAAAAAGGGTTTGCCAACAGGACGTTACGTCATCAATCCGCTCAATGGCGAAACGCTGCCTGTGTGGGTGGCAAACTATGTGATTTGGGGCTATGGCGATGGTGCGGTGATGGTTGTGCCAGCGCATGACGAGCGCGATTTTGCGTTTGCGCGTAAATACGGTTTCCCAATCAAACAAGTGGTTAATGTGAACAATCTGCCTTATGACGACCAAAATTGGCAAGATTGGTATGGCGACAAAGAAAATGGCGTGTTAATCCATTCGGGCGAATTTGACGGTTTGAACTATGTTCAAGCTTTTGAAAAAATGGGCGAAAAATTGCAATCTTTGGGATTGGGCGAGCCTAAAACGCAATACCGTTTGCGCGATTGGGGCATTTCACGCCAACGTTATTGGGGTTGCCCGATTCCGATTGTGCATTGCGATGATTGTGGCGATGTGCCTGTTCCTGAACAAGATTTGCCTGTGGTGCTGCCTGAAAATGTCGTTCCCGATGGCGCGGGTTCGCCTTTGGCAAAAATGCCCGAGTTTTACGAAACCACCTGCCCCAACTGCGGCAAACCCGCCAAACGCGAAACCGATACCATGGATACCTTTATGGAATCAAGCTGGTATCAATTCCGTTATATGTCGCCCCAATTTGAAGGCGGCATGGTTGAGCCGAACGCGGCAGCCTATTGGGGGCAAGCCGACCAGTATATTGGCGGCATTGAACACGCGATTTTGCATTTGCTTTACGCGCGTTTCTTTACCAAATTGATGAACGATGAGGGCATCGTGCCTGTGCGCGAGCCGTTTAAGCAATTATTGACGCAAGGCATGGTGTTGCAAGCAACTTATTTCCGCGAAAAAGAAGACGGCAAAAAACAATGGTTTAACCCAGCCGATGTTACCGTGCAAACCGATGAAAAAGGTCGCCCCATCGCCGCGATTTTGAATGCAGACGGCTTGCCCGTGCAAATGGGTGGTGTGGAAAAAATGTCCAAATCCAAAAACAATGGCGTGGACCCCCAACAAATCATTGACGCTTATGGTGCGGACACGGCACGCTTGTTCATGATGTTTGCCTCTCCGCCCGAGCAAACTTTGGAATGGTCAGACGCGGGCGTGGCAGGCGCATATCGTTTCTTGAACCGTTTGTGGCGCACGGTGTATGAGTTTGTGAAACAAGGCGGCAATTCGGTAAACGCATTTGCGGGCGAGCATAATTCACTTTCAGGCAGCCTGAAAGATTTGCGTTTCAAATTGCACAGCACGATTGCGAAAGTTACCGATGATTACGACCGCCGTCAGCAATTCAACACGGCAATCGCGGCAGTGATGGAATTGCTCAATCAATACGACAAAACCGATTGCACTGGCGAAAATGGTCAAGCGGTGGCGCGTGAGGTGTTGGAAGCGGTGTTGATTTTGTTGTCGCCCATTGTGCCGCACATTTGTGAAACTTTGTGGACAGAACTGAATCAAAACAAACCTTTATACGAACAAAGCTGGCTGAAAGCCAATGAAACCGCTTTGGTGAAGACCGAAGTGGAAATGATGGTGCAAGTGAACGGCAAATTGCGCGACAAAATCCAAATCGCGGTAGATGCCGATGACGAAACGGCGAAAGCGGCGGCTTTGGCAACGGCTGGCGCAATCAAATTTATGGACGGCAATGCGCCGAAAAAAGTGATTGTGGTGAAAAATAAATTGGTGAATATTGTGGTTTAATTCATTGATTTGAAAAATATTCAGGCAGCCTGAAAAAGTTTTCAGGCTGCCTGTTCCCATATTTGAAGAGATGAAAACAATGAAAAATATACCTATAATTTTTGATTTAGCAGCAAAAATAGTACCCAAATACGCGATGGCAGGCTGTCAAATTGGGGACAGTTTTGAAAAATACCGCCCACACATTTGCCATTTTTATCACGAAGACCGCAACGATATTTACGATAAAGGGCTGGTTGCCTGTATAGAAAATGGCTGGATTAATGTCTATTTATCTGATTATGTTAGATTGTGTTTCAATCAAAACCATTTGCTTTGTCGTATGTGGTTTTGGTTTCCTGAATTTACGGGCGAGATTTATCCGAATGTTTTTTTGGGCAATTTAGTAAAAAATGTCCCTTATCCATTGTATTTTGACACAATAGACTATGTTTATTATTTTCAAGATGAAAATAATCAAATCATTGAGGGCATTCATTTTATGACTCAAAACTGTGCAACAATAGATGAAGACCCCAATACAATCATCACAGGCGTATGTATGTACAATTTTGAAAATGCACCATAAATTTAATAGGCAGCCTGAAAACATTTTCAGGCTGCCTATTTTATTTATGAAAAACTAAATTAATCCGCAGTCAAAACCACTTTCATGGCTTGGTTTTCAGCCGCGTGTTTGAACACGTCATAGGCTTGTTCCAATTCGCTGAATTTGAAATGGTGGGTCAGCATTTTGGTGTAATCCACGCTGCTGGTGGAAATGGCTTTCATCAACATTTCGGTGGTATTCGCGTTTACCAAACCTGTGGTGATTTTCAGGTTTTTAATCCACAGTTTTTCCAATTTGAAATCAACAGGTTTACCGTGTACACCCACCACAGAAATATTGCCGCCTGCTTTCACGATTTCTTGGCACATATCCCAAGTGGCTGGCAAACCAACCGCTTCAATCGCTACGTCCACGCCGTCTGTGCCAACAATATCAAATACTTGTTTCGCTACATCGCCCGAAGCTGGGTTAATCACATGGGTCGCGCCCAATTCTTTCGCCAATTTCAGGCGGTTTTCGTCCATATCGCACATAATCAACACGCTTGGGCTATACAATTGTGCGGTCAGCAAAGCCGACATACCCACAGGACCCGCACCTGCGATGAATACGGTATCACCTGGTTTCACATCGCCGTATTGTACGCCGATTTCGTGTGCGGTTGGCAATGCATCAGACAACAACAATGCCACTTCTTCGTTCACATTTTCAGGCAATGGAATCAAGCTGTTGTCTGCATAAGGGGTGCGGACAAATTCGGCTTGTGTGCCGTCAATCATGTAGCCCAAAATCCAGCCACCGTTGCGGCAGTGTGAATACAATTGCGTTTTGCAATTGTCGCATGTGCAACATTTTGATACGCAAGAGATAATCACTTTGTCGCCCACTTTGATGTTTTTCACAGCAGAGCCGACTTCTTCCACAATGCCAATGCCTTCGTGTCCTAAAATGCGACCTGCGGCGATTTCAGGGTTTTTGCCTTTCCAAATGCCCAAATCTGTACCACAAATGGTGGTTTTGGTGATGCGAATCACGGCATCAGTCGGGTCAATAATGGTGGGCTTGGCGTGTTCTTCAAAACGAATGTCGTTTTCGCCGTAGTAAACCATGGCTTTCATTTTGTGCTACTCCATTTAGTTGTGAAAAATCAAGGATGATTATTCTCTTTTTGGTGGTGTTTGTCAAAGCGTTTTGCAATAAATTTTGTTCTATATCAATATGTTACATTATAACATTAGCAAAATTTTACATGGCGATTGTATATATACTTTATGGGCTTGACGAACAGATTTATTCACAAAATCAAAAAATTGAAGATGGAACTCATTATAGTGAATTCAATTTAAATCAGGACAAGGCGACCGCTATAAAAGGCAGCCTGAAAAAATAGCGGCGATACGCGTTAAACACCAACTAGCCCAAGCGTGGGTATGGCGGCGCAACGCCATGTCCATCGTTCGGAATCAGCACACAATGAGGGTTTCAGGCTGCCTTTTTTACCCAAACCGTTTCGGATAACGCTTGCGGGCAAATTGTGCCACCGAGTCGGCAAATAATTTGACGATTTGATACGCGGCTTTACCATATTGGTAGCGAATTTCAGGCAGCCTGCAAAACAATTGCGCCATTTCTTGTTCGGCGGCGATTTTTTCTTGCGCCAACCATGCTTTGATAATGGGATTTTGGCTGATGATATAACCGTTTATTGTTGAATCATTTGGTTCGGGCAAGTCTGCTTGATGCCATTTTTCGGCGGGAATATTGATGATGCCACACGCCAAATCAGCGTCCCAATCGCGCATGGCGGAACACCATGCCAATATTTTGACCAATTCGGGCACATCGTCCGCGCGCAAACGGCTGTGAAATGCGTAAAACAGCATATTCAAAGAAGCGCGAAATGTGTCGTGTAATTGCGCGTGTAATTCGGTTTGCTTGAATACGCAATATGTTTGGGCGCGGACGGCGTCTTGTTTCATTTTATTTAATAAAATCAACACGTCTGCGCGTGCTTCGCGGTAAGTTGCCAATTGGCGCAAATCGTTTTGGAAGATTTGACCCAATGTCGCTAATTCGGCAACGGTGTTGTCGTGTTGGCGGACTGTAAAATTTTCGCTTTGCCAGCAATGGATTAAGACATCGGCGCATTCGGTGTTCAGGCTGCCTGAAAGTGGGCGGTCGCCGTCCATAATGTCGTCATAGGCTTGCAAAAAACAGTAGCCGCTCATCAGCAATCGGGCGCGTTGTGGTGCGACAAGGTATTGGGCATACAAAATGACGGCAATTAGGGCATAACGGCGGTGGCGGCGACTAAACCGCAGGTGGTTGTTGAACCAAAGTCGGTGGCGGTCGGCGATGTGTTGGCTGAGGTCGGCTAATTTTTGCATGGGGTAAAACCATAAAAATGCCCATAGCCAACCTGCGACAATATCAATCAAATGATGAGCGTGAATGGCAAAGGTGCTGAACGAAACCATCAGGGCGTATAGCCACCCAATGATTTGTGCCAATAGATTGATTTTATGACGAAAAATTAAAACCGTACTGACCACAAACGCACAATGCAAAGACGGCAAATAATTATGTTTCATGCCCGCAGAATGCGCCAAATCCAGCCAAAATCGCCAAAAATCGCCCACGTCAGTCGCAACGGCAAACGATAAATGCACAGGAAACGCAATAAAAACCACACAAGCGGTCAGCAATTGCCCGCACAATAACACAAACCAACGCCATTGCGCCCGCCAATCCAGCCAATTTACCGCCATTAACATCGCCAAAGGCAAAGACAGATAAACCAAACTCCATTGTGGATAAATTGGAAAATGGGCTTCAAACGGCAATGTAGGCGCAAAAGTCGCACGCGACAAAACATCGTTTAGCCAACTGCTTGCGCCGTATAACACAAAAAATAAACACGCAAACAAGATGGCAAGAACATAAGCAAAATGGGAACGCGGTTGCATGGTTTTTCAGGCTGCCTTTCGGTACACGACAATTTTTGTTTACCAACAATCTGTCCCTCCCCCGTCTACAACGCAGACCTGCCAAGTTCTAAATCATTTTCACAATACGGTCAATCCGATTGGCAAATCTTGCCAACCAATCTTTCCATTTATTGAAGCCATTAAATCGTGCAATATTTAATGCCCAACTCATTAGAACCGAATAGCAAGCTGCGGTATTCTTATTGCGAATAAAAGACTTATCTTCATTTAACTGAACATCTTTTACCCAATGTAATTTATTTTCAATCTGCCAATGTTGCATAATACCTTTTGCAAAATATTCTGCATTGTCATGGCAAATATTGCTTAAATAAAATCTATATTCATGATGATAAGTGCCATT
>NZ_JQKH01000058.1 GCF_000745955.1 Alysiella crassa DSM 2578
CATCATATTGAAGACTGGCAGCAAGAAAGCGGTGAGGCGTTCTTTAAACGGCTGCTGATTGTGGCGCAAAGCTGCCTGAATGTTTGGCATTTGATGCGCGATGACAGTCCTGAAACTCGAGAGTACTGCTTGTTTTTAATGCGCTTATCGGGTAAGGCGACCCGTAGGCAAAGTCCGATTACTGCTCCCGCTTTGCTTTTGGGTTATCTGAAATTGTTGGCAGCCAAAGAACTGCTGGACGAGATGACACCTGATGAAATCCGTGCCGCCGTCGCACAATTTACGCAGAAAACAAAATTGTGTAGATAGTTATGGATGTATGCCCACCCACACTTTTACCTACCGCTTCGTGTGTGGTGGATTGCTTGCCTATACCATGTTGATGAACACGAATATGGCTGCCGTCCATAAAGACCCATTCCATATCAGGGTTTTCTGCTAAGTGTTTAAATAATTTGGTAAAAATTCCGCGTTTAGACCAGCGATTAAAAGCCTGATAAATGCTGTTACTTTTACCAAAACAACTTGGGATATCTGCCCATTGGCAACTGGTGCGCAAACGAAACAGAATGCCTTCAAATGTTTTGCGTAAATTTTTCTTGCCGTAAATGCCAAGCTGTTTCAAAATAGGCAACAGTCTTGACCATGTTTCATTGCTAAGTGTGGTTCTAGACATGGCAAAGATTTGAGATGTTTGTGTGGAAACAACATTTTAAACTCTTTGCCACTTTTTTTGAATTGTCAATAGCCCCTAGGAATTTGATAAAATTTCCTGATATAAATTAATGTATTCTTGAAATTTGTCAAATTTATTAAAATAATTTGCTTGGTTTATGCAGGCTTGAGAATCAAAATTCTTCTTTCTCAATTGTTTCAGATGTTCAATCACTGAACTTAAATCTCCTTTTTCTACAATAATACCACAATTAGAATTTAAACTTTCTGGACTACCACCTGTACGATATGTTAAAATGGGTGTGCCACAAGCTAAAGCCTCTAAATTTGTTGTTGGAAAAGTATCCTCATAGGTAAGATTTAAAAAAATATCAGCTTGGCTATATAGTTGTACTAATTCCTCAATACTATTTGTTCTTTCAATTGCTACAATATTATGCTTTGCTAGAATTTGTTTTTGTTGATTATTGACTCCTACCATAATAATTTGATATTCTGATAAATCTATATATTTAGAGAGACGAATAAAATCATTAAAACCTTTCCTTTCTCCCCATACACTTGCAACTCCTAAAATAATAAATTTATTTTTGTCTTTAGTCTTTATTAAGGGGGAAAATTTTTGTAAATCAATGCCATTTGCTATTGTTTTACACTCGTATTTTTGTAAGAAACTTTGTTGTATTTGTTGCTGTAACCAGAAAGATGGTGTAACAATTGTAAGATTATCAATACCTATAAATATTTTCTTCTTCCTCATATAATTTTGAGCAGAATTATCCACAAAACTTTTTGGATATTCCCTAATTTGTGGACACTCTCCACATTGTGTTTTCCATTTTTCACACCCTACTGCTTCATAATGGCTACAATGACCAGTAAATGACCAAGTATCATGTAAAGTCCAAACTACTGCTCGTTTATATTCTTTCAAAAAATCAAATAGCATTTCCACATTCACATAATAACCATGTATATTATGTAAATGAATAATATCAGGATTATAGATTTGGATTTGTTCAATCATTTTTTTTGTATATTCTTTTGAATAAAATCCAGCTTTATCTGTTAATCTTGCAAATAATACATGAAACCTAAAATCTAGCTCCGAACCAATTTTCCATACATTCGCTTTATCGATAACATCACCACGACCATAAATAATAGCACATTCGCCACAGTTTTTCTCAATTACTGTTTTCAAATCGCTAGCAATTCGACCCGTACTACCGAATTTATAAACGGAATTAATTTGTAATATTTTCATAGTATTATTTACCATATAAATTGTAGTACCGATTGATAAGGGCTAATACCTAAACCACTATTTAACTCAAATAAAGCAATAGAAATTGTTTTCTCAAACATTGCCCCCCCCCCTAATGATATAATAACTAGTAATATATATTTATGGCTCATATTACTTTCTGCAATATAAACAGCAACAAACATATAGTATATTGATAATGCAACCATTAGTCTGTTAAAAATGTAGACATCTAATGTTAAAAGCATAGATGCTACAAAAGCAATGGAGGTTAATATAACCAGTGAATAATTAGGTAGTTTTTGAATAGAAAAAGAAAATAAAACCAAGATTATTGCTGGTAAAATTTGTATTAATACCCCTAAACCACTTCCTAATTCACTTTCTCTATTATATTCATTAATAGCATATACAGCATATTTGCTATTTTCAAAAAATGAGTTAGAGAAAATCCCTTGTATTATATTAACTTGTCTAATAAGTATAATCACACCTATAAATAAGACAATTCCTCCAATCCAAGAAAGCCTAATTTTTGTTAAAAGCAACATGGGAGCTAAGAAAAATGCACTATAATGAAATCCTGCTGCAAATAATATGCTTAATATGAATTTTTTATTATTATAATTTAATAAGTGATGTACGCCATACACTATAATACCGACAGCTGTAAGTTGTCGTACAATACTTAAAGATGCTAAATACAAAAACAATAAATAAAATAATATAAACCAACCTTTTTGATTATAATAATTCGCTGTTTTATATATAAAAAAGGTTGATATAAAGGAAGTTGTTATAAATAACCATTGTTTATTTATTCCTAGTAGTACAATCACTTGGTTTAGCAAATAATAAATTGGTTCTAAAACTCCAAATTCATATAAATATAGATTGTCAAAAATATAGATATAGTTAGGGTAATCAGTACCAACATTATAACGTAGAGCAGAAACTAACCAAACAAATAAAAATGAAATTAAATATAATAGTTTTTTTATTCCTGTTACTTGGGCGTATTGGGATAAAAATACTAAGCCTCCTCCAATGAATAAAACTAGGTTATATATTAAATATGTTGTCCACATTGTTATATCTCAAAACTAGACTTCTCCGGAAACTTTTCTTCCAAAGCTTGATTGATTTTTTGCTTTACAAATTTAAAATCAGAAATATGAGCCGTATCATTTATACAGCACATTTTGTATGTACTATTTTTAATCATATTTACAGATTGTTCAATATTGTCATCTCTCAAATGATATGTACGACCTTGTTTCATAATTGATATGGGACTAAATTGCCCAGAAACTAATTGCCAATAACGCATTAAATACTGATTAATGTCTTTACTGTCTCGGAATTTATGGCTAGATACCTCATTCATTAAATCACTTTCAAGTTCCCAAACTCGTTCAAATGTCGATTTCAAAAAAGCTTGTGGCAAATGTGGGTCATAAAACCCTGTAAATTTTGGCCAAGGTAGTAAACAAAAACTTCTAAGTAAATTTACACCATATTTCAAATTCAACCATTTCCATATATTATTTTTTATTACCTGCTTTTTATGAAAATATTTATTTAATACTAGTAAATTATTCATAATAATATGAGAAACCCCATCACCAGCGTGAGCATTTAAAATCATTGCATCACAAGGCAAATCATTTTGAAAAAAATCTTCTTGCATCGTTGGGTTGAGTAAAAAAAAGTCATCATTAAAAAATACAAATTTTTCCGATAGCCCTTGAATTTTATGCAAATTAATTTCTATAACATGAGAGCTAAATGTAGGTAAATGCTCTAAATCTATATAATCTTGATGAGAGACTAAATTTAACTTAGGATGTGCTTTATTTAACCATTTTGGATAGTGTCCACAGGTTACAAAATGAATCTTTCTGACCCAGTTAGCATTTTTTTCTACTGCACGAAACCAATAGTGCAAATTATCCCAATCCCTAAATCTTTCACTACTTTCTCTTTGTTCACCATATTTATATTGCTGAAAAGATTTCAGCCACTCTTCATCATTATTATCAACCCATATTAGTACAAAATCGATTTCATTATTATTCATTTTTTAGACCTCAAATAAAATAAAGTAACCATAACTATCCGTAAAAATAATACTATAGCCTCTATTATAAGTACTAAACTTACTATATTTATTGCTGTAATAGCATTAGCATAAAACAAAACTATGAGACCAACCAAATACAACAAAGCTCCCACTATTACTGTGTAATTAGCCCACTGCACTTTTTTTACTACAGAAAATGCAGGATAACCAAATAACATAGAAATACCAGATAAACATAATATTATTAAAAATACTTTAAAATATTCATTTGCAGCCCTAAAATCTTCACCAAATAACAAAACAATTAAGTTTTCTGAAAATAAACTTAAAATATAAGTAAAAACAATCAATATAACTTCTAACCCTATTGCTATTTGTATTAGTAATTTAAGGTTGTTGTGTTTAATCATATATGGATATACAGCTTGAGAAACTATTCCTGTTGTCCCATTAGCAGCTGCATATAATTTTTCAGCAGAGCTATACAATCCTGAACTTACAGCACCATGGAAATGTCCTAATATAAGCGTATTAGCAGTTGTATAAACTGAAACTGCTAAGCGAGAAATAAAAAAACTAAAACTATATTTTACTTCTTGCCAAAGCATATCTAATTTAGGAGAAGCAATAAAATATTTTTCTTTATAAATATACCAAATAAATAAGTAGGTAATCCATAATTGACTTATAAGTAGACATAATAATGCAATATTTATATGTGTGTAAAGATTTAATAAGATTGATAATAAAGAAATATAAAATATTTTAGCAAAAACATTTGCTTTGGTAATATATGACATTTTTTCAATACCATGAAAAAACCATATACAATTATAAGCTTGACTAATAATAATTAAACTTACTAAGCCTAACGTCCAAATATTAATATTGGTTTGATAATTAATTAAAAATTTAAAATAAATATAAATACTAGAAATAATACAGGCAATTATTGCCAACATACTTTTAATTACAAAAATGTTCCCCAGTAGTTGTGCTATTTTTTGCTTGTTTTGTATATTTTGAGCAATTGTATGTGTTGCTGATAAATTAAAACCAAAATCTGTCAAAATATTTGCAATTGTACAAATGGCCAATAACATCATAACAACACCAAATTGTTCCACACCTAAAGTATTAGCTAATAAAGGCCAAGATAGAAGTGGTACAATGTAATTTATAATTTGTACCGTTGCTAAAGATAAAAGATTTTTTATAATTTTATGTTGTAATAAATTGTTTATCATAAATTATTCATATTTTAAAGAAGTAATATTCTCAAATATTCTCATTTGGAAATACAAAGGAATAATCAAATTAACTTAACGAACTCCATGACCAGTATATAGGATATTAATAGTTTTCAATAAAATAACCATATCTACTAAGAATGAAAAATTTTTAATATAATAAAAATCATATTCCAACTTGACTTGTATCGCATCACTATCCGAAACATACCCCTGCGTAACCTGTGCCCACCCAGTCAAACCAGGCTTAACAATATGACGATAATGATAAAACGGAATTTCTTGTTTAAATGCTGCTACAAAAACTTCTTGTTCGGGGCGAGGACCAACCAAACTCATGTCGCCACGCAAAATATTGTAGAACTGAGGCAATTCATCTAAACGAGTACGGCGCAAAAAACGACCAATTTTGGTAATGCGAACATCGTTTTCTTGGGCGAACTGAGCCCCATCTTTTTCAGCCTCGCTTATCATACTGCGAAACTTATAGATAGTAAACACTTTTCCATGTTGTCCAACACGTTGTTGTGTAAAGATGATTGATTCGTAGGGACTTTCTATTTTAATCGCCAAAGCGGTTAGTAGCATAAGTGGGAGACTAATCGGTAAGCTGATTAAAATCAATATCAAATCACTTACTCGTTTCACTGCCATATAGGCTGGCGATGGAATCAGCGAGCCCAAATCATTTTCATACAGATGGCGAATTTTCACACGCCCCGTCAGTGTCTCTTCAATTTGGCGAATATGGTAAACAGGAATATTATTCAGCGTGCAATCTGCCAAAAAATGCTGCCATTCTGCTGTTAAATCAGGGCTATGTAAATCCACAACAATCGCTTCAATTGGATTTTGGGGTAGGGCAGGCTGGGATAATTTTGTCCATTCGGTATGCGGCAATTGCTCGGCATCATGGGCATTGCCAAAGGGAATATACGCCATTCGTGCAGGAATTTGGGTACGATAATGGCTGTCATATAGAAAAAATAAGCTCGCTAATATACCATTAAATATAACAAAACTATTAGAAAATGTAATAAAAAATACCGCCGCTACTGCAAATACACTCGCGTACGCGATGCCTGCCGCGCGTAAAATTCGCAACCAAGGTTGTTTACCTGGGAAAGTGAGCAATTTAATCACAGACACCGCCGCCAGCGAATACGCCAAAAACGCAATCAGCATACTGTTAATGACTTTGGTGCTGAACAGAAATTCTGTTTGTTTAACAGGTAGATACACCATTGCTGTGAGTGCGACCAAAATCAAGCCTATACTCAAATAATGACTTAATGTGGGCGTACGGCTCATTAGGTTACGCAATGAGTGATATAAATTTTTCAATAAAGTGGTCGGCAATAAACGCGGCAGACTGCGTAAAATCAACATCAAGCAGCCTGAAAACGTAGATTGTAGATTTAATTGTCTTTTTAATTCAAATAATTGAACTTCGCTGCGAATATACGCCCAGCCGCGCCGCCGTTGCAACATCGCATTGCCATTTGTGCGCGCGTAAATCAAAATTTCGGGCAAATTCGCAGTCTGAACGCCCTGCGCCAGCATACGCAGCCACAAATTGTAATCTTCCATAAACGGATGGTGCTGATAACCGCCAGCCGCTTGCACAGCAGATTTTTTGTAAACCACGCTCATATGATTGAATGGATTACGTTTTTTGGCAAATACTGTGATTTGTTCATGCGTTTGTGGCACAAAACGGGTGTCGTGTGCTTGGGCAGGATTATGTTCAAATTCAGCAATTTGTGCGCCGAGCAAGGCAATTTCAGGGTGCGCTTGCAAATAGGCAGCCTGCAAAGCAAAACGATTGGGCGCAGCAATATCATCGCTGTCCATGCGGAAAATATATTCATGAGAACAATGATTTAAGCCAATATTCAGGGCTTTACCCAAACCCACATTTTCAGGCAGCCGCACAATTTGAATATTCAAGGCAGCCTGAAACGCCAGCACAATCTGTTCCAATTCATCGGAAATCGCGCCGTCAAACACCATCACAATTTCATCGGCAAGCCAAGTCTGTGCTTGCAAACTTTGTAAACATTCTTGTAAAAATGCTGGTTTTTCAGCATGATATAATGACATTAACACGGAAAATTTCATTTGGCAAACTCATATTCTAAAAATCGGGCAATATTTTTTGGGCTGACTTTACGCGCAAACCACGCACCATCGCGCTGCGCCGCCCACAAATCGTCCAGCGACAATTCATCGGGGTGATTTTGCGTGCCAGCCATGCGGATAAAGCGGCGATGGTCATTTATCCAATAGTATTTTTCAGGCTGCGTTTGCAAAATATGCTGGAAAAAATGTTCATCGGGAACGAGTTTTTTGGCAAAATAATCAGCAGGTTCACCTAAAGCGGCATTAAATAAATTTTGTAAAGTAGGACGTGTGGCGGAAAACCATTGACTACCTTGCCAGCCAATTTGTGAACTGGGAATAATTTTATCAACTAACACAATAATTTTGGTCATGATTTTGCCAATAAAATGACGTTGCCAGCGCGTGTCGGCGTGGGGGGCATTGAAACGAACACGATGGCGCAATCGGGGAATATTATTGCATTGTAAAAACAAGGTATTATCGGGTAATTCGGCAAAGATTTGGCTGATGTGTTCGGGCGTTTGCAAAGGCACGCAGTCACCGCTAATTAAATGAAAATACTGGTTATTTTGATTGGCAAGGGCAGCCTGAAACAAATTCAGCGTTGCCAAAATCATGCTAAAACCACCCCAAAAAATTTTGATGCGATTATTTAAAATATGCACATTTTCGTAGTCACGCAAAAAATCCAGCTCATTAATCGGGGCTTTTTGGTCATAATGAATATAATAATGATGTTGCGGATAATGCGCCGCTAAAGTCGCAATGTGGCGTGGTGGGCGGTGGCATAAAATCAGGTAGGCGTGAGACATGATTTTTCTATAGTATTTTTAATATATGGGCGGTTAATCTTTTCAGACTGCCTGAAAATTATTTTGTATCTTTTTTGTGTAAATATTTTTTCAGTAAAACTTGAGTAAAGTAGGCGATTTGCCAACCGTAATCGCGCCCGTGTGTTTGGCGCATTTGGGCGCGTTTGTTTTGGACGGCGCGGAGATAGGAAACATCGCGTGTTCGCAGGAAAATTTTAATGCTTTCGGCAACTATCATGCGCCAGTTTTTGTATTGCAATAATTGGATTTCTTCTTGAAAATCAGGATATTGTTTTTCTAAAGACATGGCTTTTTGTACGCCCCAAAACAGGTCATCTAAATGACGGTGCGACAGCGTGGCTAAAATGCTGGCGGGGCGTTGGCGGTAGGCGAGCAGGCTTTCAGGCAGCCTGAAAATCTGATTTGCCGCCAAATATAAGTAGGGAATGGTCATCATGTCTTCAAATAATTTTCCGACTTCAAATTGTTGATTTTCAAATAATTTTCTGTGATAGCAGCGCGACCAAACATACCATAAATTGGCTTTAAACGCATCTAAACGGTGGGTTTGCTGGGGAAGAAAATAGGGTTGATATAAACTTTGTATAGCATATTCGCCTTCCGTCCATTTGGTCGCGTCAAATTCTATGATGTCGGGCGCGTGTTGGTCTATGACGGCGAGTATTTTATCAAGTGCTTGATTATCAAAAAAATCATCGCTGTCTAAAAACAGCCAATACTCGCCTGAAGCGTGTGCCATGCCCGTGTTACGCGCGGCGGATAAGCCTGCGTTTTTTTGTTGAATATAGTGGTGGGCGATGGGGCGTTGGGCGAGTTGATTTTGGATAAATTGTTCAATTATTTCAGGTGTTTGATCGCTTGCGCCATCATTGACAATGACGATTTCAAGGCACGAATCGTGTTCTGGCGAAACATTGTCCAAAATGGATTGTAAGGCAGCCTGAACATAGGCGGCGACATTGTAGCAGGGGACGATGATGGAGAGCGTTTTGTTCATAATAGCTGGATGGGTATGTGCATTTTTTCCATTAAATCATAGAGATATTGGAAAGTTTTTTGTTGAAAAAGGGCGTGGTTGGGGCGCAGCGCAAACACGTGCGTGCGCTCAAACGCCGCGACATTCAGCGCGGCGGTGCTGGCAATGTGGTAAATATGGTATTCGGTGTCGGGGTGCTGCTGAATTTGTTGCAATAAATAATCTTCAAAAATCAATGGAGTGTGTATATAGTTTGTATTTAAATAATAGGTTTCGCGTGGGTGGGGAAAATAGTAGTCGGGTTTTATTTGGTCAATAATGGCGTGAAATAGGGTAATATTGTCATTATCTTGCTCAAAAAGGGGTTGCCCCAACAAAATGGTGTGGGTTTTCAGGCTGCCTGAAACGGGGTTTTGCGCCAAAAAAGCGTTATTTTGCCACAATTTTAGGGGAATGGTGGGGCTGGCGATATTATTTTGCGTGGGGTAGAGCGTGTGGTGGCAACCTGAAAGTTGGCGCAGGCTTTCGGTGCTGTGTTTGATTCCTTGTAAGTATCTGATAATTTTGGATTTTGTGCCGTAATATTGGTTGCGGTACAAAATGCTGTCAGGGTAGAGATTGGCGGTGCCATCGTCAAAAGTTTCCAATTTATTAAAGCGCAGGTGGCTGATGGGGTATTGGACATTGGGGTTGTCTATGCTGGCGGCATAGATAGTATCATATTGTTTTTTCAAATTTTTTGTTAATGAGAATAGGGCAATTTCGCGAAACCATTTATTTTGTGGCACGCGGACAAATTCGGCGTAATCGCACATTTGGGCGGTTTCGCGGTAGTAGTGTTGGAATTTGTCGTTTTCGGCTTCGGCGTAGCAAATCATCAGCAAATCGGCTGGGGTGGGCACGGTTTGGCGGATAAGTTGTTGGGCGATTAGGGCTTGTAGCGGGGTTAGGCAGATAAATAGGTTATTCATTTGATTGGATTTCTTGGTTTTCAGGCTGCCTGAACGTTTTTGGGTTCACGCACAAAATAATACAAAATCGGCAAAATGGCGAGATTGCCCGCTATCATGGCAAACGGAATCCATGCTAAGCCAATTGATGAAACCATCAATAAAACAAGGAGATAAATCCCAGTTGATGATAATGAAATCAAGCCAATCAGTTTATTTTGACCATAAAAAAATAAATAATTGACCAATAAAAAATAGGGAATGGTTAAGCCATAACCTATTAAAAATAAGCAAATATAATAATGTGTGCCGATATAATTTTTGCCTAAAAACCATGTAAACAGGCTTTCGGGCAAGAAATAGGCAATTGCGGCGAAAATCGGTGAAATCAGCGCGGCAATGATGGCATGGCGGCGCACTTTGCTGGCGTTCAGGCTGCCTGATTTCAGTGCTTGATAGTAATAGGGAACGGTGGCTTTGTTTACCGACATCAGCAGCATACTCAAAATGCCCGCCACTTGTAGCGCGGCGGCGTAAATCCCTAATTGTTCAGCAGAATAATATTGGTAAATCAGCACGCGGTCCAGTTGCCCTTTGGCGAAATTGCTGGCGTGGTGCAGCAAAAGTGGTGCGCCAAACGCCATAATATAGCTGCCTGAAAGCATGAATCTGCGCCACGTTAGGCGCGTTTTTTTTTCTTTTTGAACAAGGCGGTAGGCAATCATGGAAACCAGCGCATTCGCCAAAACCAGCGCGGCAAAACGCATGGCGATGGGCTGATTGGTTGTGGTTTCCAATAATAAAATGGTCAGCAGGCTGCCGAATACGCCGCTTGCGGTTTGAATGGCGGTGTAGGCTAGGGCGCGTTTTTGGCATTGTCGCCATGCGAGTTGGGTGGCGAGTATGCTTTGCGTGGCGGCGGCGCACACCACCGCCGCGAGTACGAGCGAGTTTTGTGCCCATGCAAAAATTAAGCCAAAACAAGCGAGTAAGGCAATATAACTGTAACCCGTCAGCATGAGATTGGCGAGATTGCGTTTGCCATAAAAATAATAATAGCGCGTGAGTGCGCCGTCTTGACTGAAGCCGAAAAATAGGGCGAGCAGCGACAAAATGGTTTGGTAATACGACAATTCGCCAAAGCCTGCCACGCCGAGTTTGCGCGTGAGATAGGGCAAAAGCAAAAAGGGTAGGGCTTTAGCGAACAGTTCGCCGAAGAGATAGATGGCGCTGTCTTTGAGTAGTTTCATGTTTCAGGCTGCCTGAAAATTAGTTTAGAAAATAATAAATAATATATAGGATAAATAATACAATGGGTATTAATTGATAGAGAGCTTGTTTTTTATTCATCAAATCTTCTTGTAAATGCGCCATAATCGCAGTTATGCCAATGTATTTAAATAAAAAAGTGGCTGCACACGCCATGATAATACCGTTGATAAGAAAATCGGTGCGATTTTGTGCGGGAGAAAAGTGAAACCACAGGATTAACCCCATAGGCACGACACAAACGAGTAACCAATGGAAAATAACTTTATTTTTCATGATGATAATATTTTTTCAGGCTGCCTAATTATGCCATCATTATAATACAGGCAGCCTGAAAATATCAGGAGAATATTATTGAAAGTAATCCCACGAAGTCGCCGTATTCGCTGCTACGTCTTTGCTTAATTTTTTGCCAATCAAATCATCAAAATACTTGGGCGGCAAACCAAATCCAGGGCGCACGCTGCGAATGCAGGTTTCATCAATCACATCGCCAGCCTTCAAATCTTTGACAAAATACAGCGAACGGCGGAATTGCACATTGCCCTGTTCGCTGGATTTTAAGCCGTAATTCACGCGCCCCAATGCTTGCCAAGCCGTTTTCGTGTCGCGGCAAAGGGCTTGCAAATCAGCAGGTTCTAATGAAAAACTGTCGTCTGCGCCGCCGCCATTTCTGTCCAACGTGAAATGTTTTTCAATCACGCACGCGCCCAAAACCACGCTGGCAATCGCGGTGGTGTTGTCCAAAGTGTGGTCGGACAAGCCCACCAACGTGCCGAATTTTTGCGCCATATCGGGCAAAGTCCGCAAATGGTAATCGGCGGCTGGGGCAGGGTAGCCGCTCACGCAATGCAGCACCACCAATTCTGTGCAACCATTTGATTTGGCTGTGTCAATCGCTTCGCCGATTTCGTCCGCGTCCGCCATGCCTGTGGAGATAATCATCGGCTTGCCCGTTTGCGCGACATATTTAATCAATGGCAAATCAATCACTTCAAATGACGCGATTTTGTAGGCGGGCGCGTCCAAACTTTCCAGCAAATCCACCGCCGTAAAATCAAAAGGCGAACTGAAAATCGTGATGCCGACTTCTTTTGCGTATTCAAACAATGGCTTATGCCAATCCCAAGGCATATGCGCTTTTTGATACAGTTCGTGCAAAGATTGCCCATGCCACAATCCACCCTGAATCATGAAATCGGGGGCGCGACTGTTGAGCGTAATCGTGTCGGCGGTGTAGGTTTGGATTTTGACTGCGTCTGCGCCACATTGTTTGGCTTGTGAGATGATTTTAAAGGCATTATCCAAGCTACCGTTGTGGTTGGCGGACATTTCCGCGATGATGTAGGGCGCGTGGTTGTTGCCAATGGCGCGGTGGTTGATGTGTATGGTTTGCATGGTTTTATTTTATGAAATCAAATTGAAAAATTGAAAAGGGGAATTGTAACATTTTCAGGCTGCCTGAAATTTATCTTGCCAAAAAATCCGTAAAAAACGTACACTTTAATTTTTATTTCAACAATCTGGATTTTAAATGATGAAATTTCCCCAGCATAAATTGACTAAATTATTGGCTGCTGTATTGGCTGGTACATTCGCATTGTCTGCGTTGGCTGAACCCAATATCACAACAAGCACTGGCATTCCTGTTTCAGGTCAATCTGACAATAATTTTGAGACAGATTTGAAATTGGCGCGACAAGGTCAAGTAAAAGCACAGGTTAATATTGGTTTACGTTATTTACGAGGTATTGGTGGCATGGAAAAAGATTATACGCAAGCTAAAATATGGTTAGAAAAAGCTGTTGAACAAGACGATGACACGGCAAAAAATAATTTGGGTATGATGTATCTGAAAGGTTGGGGCGTGGAACAAGATTACGCAAAAGCCAAAGATTTATTTGAACAAGTAACAAAAAAAGGTAATGCAAATGCACAAGTTAATTTGGGTATGATGTATCTGCAAGGTTGGGGTGTGGAACAAAATTATGCCAAAGCCAAAGATTTATTTGAACAGGCTGTGGCACAAGGTAATGCCGAAGCTCAAAATAATTTGGGATTGATGTATCAAGATGGTTTAGGTGTGGAAGTTGATTATGTTAAAGCGAAAGCATTATATGAGCAGGCAGCTAAACAAGGTGTAGCAAGCGCACAATATAGCTTGGGTATAATGTATGAAGGAGGTTTAGGCGTAAAACAAGATTATGTAAAAGCAAGTGTTTTATTTGCGAAAGCAGCAACACAAGGTCATGCACAAGCTCAAAATAATTTAGGTTGGCTATATCTACAAGGTTTGGGCGTAAAGAAAAATTACGTTAAAGCAAAAGCATTTTATGAAAAGGCTGCTGCACAAGGTCATGCGCAAGCCCTAAATAATTTGGGGACGATGTATGTACAAGGTTTAGGTGTAAAAAAAGATTATGTGAAAGCCAAAATTTTATTGGAACAAGCCGTTGTGCAGGGGGATACAGATGCACCAGCAAATCTCAATTATTTGCGTAAAAATGGTTTTATCCAGTAAATTGTAAAATTCAGGCAGCCTGAAAATGATTTTTCAGGCTGCCTGAATATTATTTCACGCTCAAATCATACCGCGCCACAAACTGTTTACTTTCATCAGCTTGCAACACAGTCAACCCCAAACCATTATTAAAACAATCGGGCGCACCACTCAAATTTTCAATCGCCACGCAATCGCGTTCGGGCGGAATGTAGATTTGCAAATACGGATAATTTTGCAGCGCGTGAATTTGTAAAATCAAATCATCGCTTTGCAAAATACATGATACATCTTCTTGATTATTCAATACAAAACTGTTGTCCAACTCCACGCCGTGCAAACTTTCGGCTGCCTGAAAACGGCTTTCAGGCAGTGTGTTGCCCGTTGGCAGCAGATTGTCATCAAATTCAAGCATTTGCTGGGCATTGATTTGCAAAGCCCAATCGTCCACTTTGCCACCCAGCGTGAAATACGGGTGCCAGCCATCCGCAATCGGCAGGGCGCGGCTGCCTGAATTGTGGACGCGGGTTTCAATTTGCAAACCCTTGTTATCCAAAACATATTTCACATTTAATTGATACGAAAAAGGGTAGCCCGAATTGTCGTTGGCGTAATCGGCGGACAATTCCAGCCACGCACCGTGTTCATCTGCGCCGTGATTTTGGATAGCAAAATCCGCGTCATACATCAAACCGTGAATGGCGTGTCCGTTCAAAACGTGTTTTTCGCAAACATATTCCGTGTTTTCAAACACATAGCGGCTTTCGTTCAAGCGGCAGGCAAAGGGGCTGAGTTTTGCGCTGCGAAAACCGTTGGTGATTTGGCTACGTGCTTGATTTTCATCGTCAAATGCGGCAATCACATTGCGCCAGCCGCCATTTTGTTGCACGGCAAAACGGTTCAAAATCGCGCCAAAGGGGAAAATTTCCGCTTGGTGGGTTTCACTTTGTAAAACAATGGATTGGGGATTGATTTGTATCTTAAACATGGTTTTTTCCTGTTTTCAGGCAGCCTTTCAGTACACGACAAAAAATCGGACGACCTGTTTTGGGTTTGAAAAATAGTCCAAAGTTGCCATCATCAACATGGCAGCTTTGGCAAGCTGCTCTAAACCAACACGAAAAATACCTTGCGATAAACGTTCATGAGATTTAGGCTTAATTGGATTAAGCGCATGTTGCCAACGCCCGATAACATAAGCCCAAGCCAATGTAACTGCCAGAATCGCAAACAACTTTTCCATTTTAACAGGGTCAGTCATGTGCGTGGCTTCCAAGTCAAAACCGCGTTTTTTCAGGCAGCTAAACAGCATTTCAATTTGCCAGCGCT
>NZ_JQKH01000059.1 GCF_000745955.1 Alysiella crassa DSM 2578
TTGCGCTTCAATTTGCTTTTCGGCGGCGGCTAATTCCGTTTGCGTGTCGTCTAATTGCGCTGAAATGGCTTGCACAACAGGGCTGTAACGCTGATAACTCGCCCATTCACCCAATAAATAACCCACAATCAAACCGCCACCGCCATAAAGTAAAATATTAGAAATCATCGTATTAGCCCTTTTTATCAGGTAACAGGCGGCGAATTTGGGGGTTTACCGCTTGGCGGCGCGGCTTCACAAAACGGCGGCGCGGCGGCTGCCTGAATTGGCGAAACAAAAACACGCCCAAAACAATCAGCATTTCTACATTTAAAATCAATAAAGTAAGCAAAAAGTAATTCATGCTGTGGCACTCCTTGTTACGCGGCGGCGAATGGTTTTTTTCGGTGGCTCTGCCATTGTGATAGGGTTGTCGTCTTGGTCGGGGTCGGTTTGGTCGGTGTCCATCACGGTGATTTGTGGTGGCGGCTGGTGGGTTTCAGGCTGCCTGAATGCGTTTTGTGGCGTTACCAGCGTTTCCACCACATCGCCAAAATCACGCGTTTCCAATTTGCGCGTGGGTTGGCTGGTGTCAATGCCCACCTTAACGGCGCGATACAAGCCGTTTTCCAACATAAAAAATCCTGTGTTTTTAATGCGTTCTCTCATGTGGGCTTCGTGCTTCCATTGCCCAATGGTCTGCCCCAGCAAGTAAATCAATACCGCCAATAAAAACAGGGCTAATCCGATGGCATAGAACATCATGATTGCACCCCCTGTTTACATTCACATTCTTCCATCAAGCCAATTTTAAAATCTTGAATAAATTGAAAAACATCATCAAGCGTTAAATTTTCATCGCTATTACTCATCAGCGTTTCTACGCTTTCCAGCGCGGAAATTGCACCTTGCAAATAGGCAATGTTTGCCGTGTCATGGTTTGGGTTTACAACGGTATTCATAATTGAAAATCCTTTAAATTCAATCATATAATTAAATTAATGGCTTACAAAAATCCAGCCGTGCCAAATCAGGCAAAGCCAAATAATCAAATTATCCGATTGGGAAAATGAAGAGAGAAATTAGGGGGTTAATGATTTTTGCTGGTGTTTTTGCTCGTTTACCTGAAACACCAGCCACTCTTGCCCCATTTTGCGTAAGCCCACACGACAGCCCTTATAACTGTGAAAATTTGCTAAAAAATTCAGGCAGCTAATCGCGCGTTCTAATCGTGGGTGGCGTGTGTGGGGTGTTGCCTGAATGTGGCAATATTCGCATTCCGTGCCATCTTGCACCTGAAACACCAGCCATTGAGACGGCTCGGCGGTGTTGTTGCGTACCATGCCATAATCAGGCATGGCGGCGGGCGCGGTGGCGTATTGGCGGCGAATGTGTGCTAAGGCTTCAGGGTAGCTCATCAATGCCTTTTGTGGGGTCAAACAAAAGAAATGCGTGTACTCAAACGGCTCACGATTTGCCAAAGGATATTTTTTCTTCATGCCCCGCTCCCTTGTAATGCCATACGCTGTTTAATACAGGCAGCCTGAAGACGGGGTAAAGCCGTCATCATGCCGCTTGTCATCTGCATAAAGGCGCAATAAGCCACTTTTAAATCATGACTATCTGCGTTGTATGCCACTTCATCAAGGTTTTCAAAATCCATGTTGTGCAGCATACCGCCAAACAACAAAGCCATTTTTGCCATATTCTCCATTGCCATACCCGCCAAACTCTCTACGGTGTTGCAATCAAAATAATTGGCAGTCCCATCAAACACGCCCTTAATCGCCTGATAATTCAATAACAAATCGCCGAAAGGGTCTAATGAATGGCTTTTGTAACAACCTGTTGCAATGGGTTTATTTTCCATCATATTCATGCCACACCCCCCGACAATACACGGCAAACCGCCCATTTATGCTGATTAATTTGTTGAATAATAAAGCGGTCATTGGCACACGCTTTCACGCGGTGGGATAAATACACGCTCGCCTTTTGCTGGGTCGGAAAATGGCGAATGGCACGGCATAAAATCGGCGCGGCGTGGTTTGACTTGCGTTTGCGCTCAATGGAGATAGTGGGAGGATTGGGCGCGGTGGTTTTCAGGCTGCCTGAAACCTTTTTCGGCGCAATACGGCGGGCAGGAATGCCCAAATCAGCCAAAATCTGCTTACTAATCACACGCGCGGCATGGCGTTGTTCGGGGCTGGCAGGGTAAAGTGTGCCATTAAATTCCGCTCGCGCCACCATGCGGGCGATTTGGCGCAATTTCATCTTGCGCCACGCTTTCAAGCTGGGTGTGTCCGATGTTGCCCCCTTGTGCCTATCCACGCCCATTTGCGCCCGAATCAGCGCAAAAATAAACGCAAAATGCGGGTGGGTTTTCTCACGATAACGCACCAAATTACGCTTGTAATTTTGGTAAATATCGTTACGAATAACGGTATTGCGTTTACAAGCACGGATTTGGTCAATGATTTCCCCAATACTGGGCGGCGTGTTACCCACCCATTTCACAAAGCCGCTCATCGGCGCGTTTTTCGTTTTGATGGGCGTGGGGGCAGGAGCGGGGTTTGGCTCGTTGGTGGTGTTTTTCAGGCTGCCTGAAACGCTTTCTGCGCCATTTTCGGCGATTTCACCACTTGCCAAAGCGTAAAAATGCGTGATTTCGGCTGGTGTAGGCGTGTATGGCGCATGACCATTGGCACAATCCGCCGCCTTTTGCGCGTTTACCAAGGCGCAAACTTGCGCTTCATGGGCGGGCAGATGAGCAAACGCCTGAATATCGCGCTCATATTGCGCCCGAATGGCGTTTTTCTTGGCGCTGTAGCCTACGGCGCGGCGTACCTGTTTCAAGATGGTTTCAATATCGGGCAGGGCGTGCAGCCAAGCCGTAGCAAAACCACTAATTTTCTGATTAGAATGGATTTTTTTAGAATAAGCGCGTTTTGTAGACGCACTTGTGGCAAGATTTTGAGACATGATTGTCTGCCTTTCACTTTGTGGGTTAATCAACCCGCCTACTACGTTTCCACGCGTAAGGCGGCGGGCAATAGGGCAGCGGGTGGAAAACTGGCACAAAGTGAAACCAGCTAGGCTTGCGCCTAACGCTGCCCCATGCCCGCCAAAAAAAGGCAAAACTAGGGGAATTACAAGCATAAAAAAACCATTCGGGAACTCAAGGTTCTCTGTGAATGGCGATTGCTTGCCACTTTGTTAGCAGCTTTCCACGGCTGCATTGCTTGATTGAAAGCAATGCGCCTATTCTGCCTTTTTGCATTGTGTTTCGTCAAGCAGCGCGGCGCGTTTGGGCACGAATTTTCAGGCTGCCTGCATGGTATTTTTGTCATTTAATCGCCATATATATTTAATAAATATATTTTTATTGAAATATTATGCTTTTTAAAATGGTTTAATTGGTATTTTTTTGTTGTTTTAGGGTTTGTGTAAAAAATGTGGTTTTTATACTTTCGTGGGCAATAATGCACCGCCAAACTGTTGCATAAAAGCATTTGCCTGTTCTTTGGCTTCTTGATAGGCTTGCTTGTCGGTTTTACCATTTTCCAGCGCGGCACGCGTTTTCATCAAATCGCCATTAGGCGGTCTATTTTGCGTTTTTAGCGCGTTTATTTACTGGATAGAGGTTTGCGCCTATCTATACTGCTGATTACGCCAAATGGGGCATTTTTTGGGCGCGTGGGCGCATTTCTGTTTAGCAAGCAGTAACAAGGGGCGCGGCGTACTCATTTTCAGGCTGCCTGAATGGGTTTTGCGCCCCAGTTCAAATTAACATGATTTAACAATATTCTTAACAAAACCCTTGATTTTCTCTCCCCTACCCCATCATAGGGGATATTTTTCACCGTGAAGAGTGGTTTCAGGCTGCCCCCTAGTGGGGTAGGGTAGGGAATTTTGTTAATTTTTCTTTACATTTCTACTATTACGAAAAGCAGAACGCAAAAAAGGCGCAAGGGCAAACGTAAGCGCGTGATAAGTGGATTGGGGCTTATAAATTTGCCCATACGCCAACACGCCTGTCTCATTCATACGGCGTTGATAGCGGCATAAACGCTCCACCGATGGCACAGCGCGGGATAAAAGCAAATCATACAATTCCGCCAAAAATTGAAGCTGGTCGGTTTCGCCTTGATGGTGTTGCCCCATTTGGAAGAAAAGCGCGTGATGGTGGGCAGCGATTGCCATTGCTTTGCGAAACTTCTGTTTTTCATCGGCAGGGCTGTTAATCGGCTCTTGCACGGCGTGGATGTACCAGTTTTCGCCTGTTTGCAACATTTGGGCAATATCGGCGCGGCTCGCCATCGTACAGCGGAATGTGTTTACGCTCGCTTCTTCATAGCGTTGAATAAGAACAAGGGGCGGGGTGTTGCTGGTGTGCATTTTCAGGCTGCCTTTCTTTGATTGTGTTGTTGATTGCGCTGTTCAATGCGTTTGAGCAGCCATTCATTGATTTCACTTTCTACCCAGCCGCTTGATTTGGCGGTCAATTTAATTAATCTAGGAAAATCAGGGTCATATAAATGGCTTTTTGGGTCTGCCTTACCGTAAATGGCAGAACGGCTTAAAGCAGTCATACGCATAACTTCAGGCAACTTTAAAATCCTGATGGTTGATTGAGTAGTCATCTGTGGTTCTCCATGTGCTTACAATGGGCAAAATAATAGCCGTTATGTTTGAACAACATAACGGCATAAGGGGGCTATACGGCTTTACAGGCTGCCTGTATGGGTGGTTTTCTGAAAGTTTACATCAGTTTTCGCAGCCATCGGCGAATAGCGTCATCAGTTAAAACCTTGTCTTTTTCGTTTATTTTCGCGCCTTGCTTTTCTAAAGCATCAATATAATCATCATAATACATTTTCACAGTTTCACAAAATCGTGCTTTTGCGCCATATTCTTCACGCCGCAAGCGCGTTTCCCAAATCTTGAACAAATCCTGAAATTTATTTAATCTAAATTTCTCTTTCACGCTGTTTTGTAACTGTTTTTCTTTGCCCTTGCGCCCATTTTCACGCGCCAATTTAGATATGGGAGCGGTGGTTTGCGCTGGTGTTTCAGGCAGGATAAGGGCGGCACGTTGTGTTTGTTTCTTTTGCTTCGCCTGTTTTTCCTGACATTCTCTAATAAATTCTTGTAATAAAAATAAAATTTCATTAAACGGCATATCGCCAAATATTGCCCGAATAGCCATAACTTGATTGCCAATTTCATGATGTTGTCTTGCCATTTGCATGTGTTCACGCATTCTTGCGGCATTTTCTGCAAAACGCTTTTCTTCCAATTCTCTCTTTGCTTCATCTAATAGCTTTTGTGCTTCTTTTACTGATATTGTTTGCGCTGGCTTGCTCAATCTTGCTATCTTTTCATTACGCATAGTAGCAAAAAAACCTTGTTCCATTGTTTTCTTTAATTCAGGTTTCATGTGCCTTATTCCTATCCTTAACTATCTGCCATATTCTAACACCGTCCATACACATCAACAATCATGATTTTAAAAAGATTTTTCGCAAGCCAATAAAAAACACCAGCCAATCATATTATTAGCTGGTGTTTCAGTCTTTCAGGCAGCCTAAAACCATTAATCACGCATTAACCGCTTGAAAAATAGCCTGATTAATCCATTCATTCAAACTCATGCGCTGGGCTTGAGCAGCAGCAACAGCCGCCGCGTGTGTTTCGGGACTAATACGAACATTAAAACGCCCCGAATACTGCTTCACAGGCTCAATACCGCGCTCCCTGCACACATCAAGGAAAGTTTGCAAACTCGTTTCTGCTTCTTGCTGCAAGCTCACCACATCGGCGGCGTAAAAATCCGCGCCACCATTCAGCCCAATAAATTCACCACGAAACATCTGTATTTCGGGGTCGTAGCTGATAACTGCCTTGTATCCGTTAATTTCCATCAGGTTCATCATTTGGGATAACTCCATTTTCTTCTAACCATTTTTTCACACTCACCACTGCGCCTTTATCAGTATCGGGGCTGGGGTGTGGTCTGTGAAAAACTTTGACTTGTTCAAACAAAATAATCGCAACACGGCTACCCGCTCGCTCTTCAATTTCCGCGCCCAATTCCAAAAACAGGGCTTCAATATCCGCCCATTTAATGCCACCTGATACAGGGCGGGCGAAAATGGCGTTTAATGTACGCTGGTGTTTACGCTTCATTTTTGGCGTTTACTGGTATTAAATAATAGTACCAATTATAACGGCACGTATCCAATATTTCAAACATAGCAAGCACAAACAGGGCAAGCCCACCGCCGCACATTTCAGGCTGCCTGAAACACCCAATACACCACGCAATAAAATTGCTAAAAATTCCATCATTTTCAAAATGTTAAATAAAACTACCGCCCCCATAACACCACGCGCCAAACCATGTTAAAACCCCACCCACCACCACGCCCACACCACAAAAAACCTTGATAAAACAACACCAAACCCAAATACACACATATCAAACCATTGATTTTTAACATTTCCCTTTAACTTTAACACGGTTTCAGGGGATTTTTTTCTGTGAATGAGAGTACGGGCGGTGTCCGTAGGCTGCCTATTTTGAACTTTTGCATACCCCCCTATAACCTTGTTTTCCAATATAAAACTCAAAGGAAGGAAGCTATAACACGCTCACACTTCACAACAAAAGGGGTCAGAATTACCCGCATACTTCGCCTCTTTGGAAGTACCTAACGCATAACAGGCAGATAGATAAATCATTGATTATTTAAATATTCCCACCAATCCCATTAAAATCCCACCCCATTCCCACTAAAATCCCACTTGTCTTCTTCTTAATGAAATAATTTAAATATTTGATTTATATATATTTATATCAATAATAAAATTATCAATCCCACTAATCCCACTTAAAATAGCCATCTCTCGCGTGTGAATCCATCATCTGCCTGCTATCAATCCACCCTACCCCCATCGCTTACCTAATTCACATCGGGCCCAAACAAAAAGCCCCTTGCGAATCATCATCACAAAGGGCTGTATCAATATTTCAGGCTGCCTGAAGACTGGCAAGGGCTTCATCATAATGGCGGCGCAAATAGTCGGAATACCATTGCATAAATGTTTTACGCTCGTCTAGGTATTCAGCGCGATTGTAGGCGGCTCTGATACGGTTGCTTTCCATGTGGGCTAATTGCCGCTCTATGCTATCGGGGTTGAAACCTTGCTCGTTCAATATGCTGCTTGCCAAGCTCCTAAATCCGTGTGGTGTGGCAATGCCCTTGTAACCCATATTATTCATAATGTTGATAAGTGTACCATCGCTGATAAATCCATCGGCTTTAATCCGACTGGGAAACAAATAGGGGGTATGCCCTGTTAGCTGGTACAACTCACGCAATAACGCAACTGCCCAATCTGAAAGCGGTACGATATGCGCTATTTTCATTTTCATGCGCTCGGCTGGTACAGTCCAACAGGCAGCCTGAAAATCAATTTCCGCCCATTTACCGCCCCTTAATTCCGTACTGCGAATAAATAACAGCATATTCAAGAGAATGGCAATCCTATTTTTCTCTTCAATTTCCACCAACATCAAACGGCGATAAAACTCCGTCAATTCTTCACGCGGTAAGGCTGGCATGGGGCGCGTGGTTTTCTTTTCTAAAAAGCCGCGTAATGGTGTAGCTGGGTTACGGTCGGTTAATTCCAACATCGCCGCATAATGAAATACCGCGCCTATCCATTGACGGACTTTTTCCGCCGTAACTAATGCGCCACGCTCCCCTATTCTCACAATTAATAATTTCACATCAGCTACACTCACATCATCAAGCGGCTTTTGCCCGATATAGGGGAAAACATCTTTTTCCATATCCGATAAAATCCGCGCCGCATGATTGGCTTTCCAACGGTGCAAGTTTTCTTTATGCCATTGCCGCGCCAAATGCTCAAAAGTATTTAATAGAGCTGCTTTGCGCTCTGCTTTGGCTTGCTGTTTGGCGGCGGCTGGATTAATCTCATTGGCAAGCTGATTTCGGGCAGTATCGGCGGCGGCTCGCGCTTCAATCAACGCAATATCGGGATATTTCCCAATCGCTAATAACATTTCTTTGCCATCAAAGCGATATTTCAACCGCCACAACTTGCCCCCTGCTGGTGTAACAAGCAAATACAAGCCACCGCCATCAGATAATTTATAGGGTTTGTCTTTGGGTTTAGCCGTTTGGATTTGACGATTATTCAACATGATGAGTTAATTTGGGGGTATTTTTTCAGGGGTCTTTTTTGCATACCCCCAAATATACCCCCATTTTTCAATTGATTTCAATAGAAGCTAGTAAACAATAATAGACAAAAAAACATCAGAACACACCAGCCAAAAAATTAATTCAATTTTAAATCAATGAATTAGTTTACAATCATAGACGATAATAGACGTAAAAAAACAGCCATTTTCAGGCTGCTTTTTTGACTTTGGTGCGGATAGCGAGACTTGAACTCGCACGAGCTAGGCTCACCACCCCCTCAAGATGGCGTGTCTACCAATTTCACCATATCCGCATAAAATTTATTGTTTGGTTTTGGATTTTTCAGCAGGTTTACTTGATTTTTTGGTATTAGCAGTTTTTTTGCTGTCTTTTTTATCTTTATCAGATTTGGCTGTTTTGGCAGCAGATGAATCTGTTTTCTTATTTTTGCTATCCACAACTGCTTTGGCTGTTGCGGCGGCTGCACCTGTAGCAACCGCAGTAGCTACTGCACTATTGCTGCTCGTACTGCTTACTGCACTTGCGCTGCTCGCTGCACTTGGCGCAACCACATCACTGGCAATTTGTTGTTGAATCACTTTGGGTTCAGCAATTTGGCTACTTTGTTGCACATCGCTAAAATCAATGCCGCCCACTTTATTCGCGCTTTTTGTGTTCACATAACCCAATGCCAAGCATGAAGCAAAAAACACCGCCGCCGCAATCCCAGTCATACGCGTTAAAAAGTTCGCATTACCGCCCGAACCAAATACGCCCTGTGCGCTGCCCGAACCGCCAAAATTCGCACCAGCATCCGCACCTTTGCCATGCTGCATCAGTACCAATGCAATAATGGCTAAAGATGAAAAGATATTGATAATCCAAATGACGGTTTTAAAGGCTTCCATAATGTGTGTTTATTCTGCTGCCTGTGCGGCGTTAATAATGGCTGTAAAGGCTTCGTATTTCAATGATGCGCCGCCCACGAGTGCGCCATCTACGTGTGGCACAGTAAAAATATCGGCAGCGTTTTTTTCGTTCACGCTACCGCCGTAAAGAACGCGGATATTAGCATCATTACCACACAATGACAAGACCTCGTTGTAAATAAATTGGTGCATATCGGCAATTTGTTCTTTGGTCGCCACTTTGCCCGTGCCAATCGCCCACACAGGTTCATAGGCAATGGCAAAATTTTTGGTTTTCAAGCCTTTGAATACGGATAATTGGTAGGCAACGGCTTCTTTTTCGCGCCCATCTTCGCGTTCTTTCAGGCTTTCACCCACGCATAATAGGGGAATTAAGCCGACTTTCAAGACGTTTTCAATTTTTTGGCGTTGCACATCATTTTTTTCGTTGAAATACAGGCTGCGTTCGGAATGTCCAATTAAAACAATGTCCACGCCCACGTCTTTCATCATTTCGGCGGACACTTCGCCTGTGTACGCGCCTTTGTCCGCAAAACGGCTCACGTCTTGGGCGCAGGTGAAAATGGTATTATTCAATACAATTTGTACGGCATTATGCACTTGTAATAAATAAACGGTGGGCGGGGTAATGCCAATGCACACTTTTTCTACGCTGGGGAAACTGCGTAATTTGTGAACTAGGGTATTATTGTCTTGCAATTGCCCGTTCATTTTCCAGTTACCGATGACCCATTTTTGTTGCCAAATATTTGAAATTGCCATTGTGAATTTGTCCTTTGTAAATCTGTAAATGGTGATGCGGCGTTATTTTAGCTGATTTTGTAGTCGCGTGAAACTGGTTTCAGGCTGCCTGAAAATACGCGACAATTTTTCCAATTATGAAAATGTGGGTGCGCCGTGCGCACCAAATGGCTGAATATAGTGAATTCAATTTAAACCAGTACAGCGTTGCCAGCTCCCTTATGTACTAAATGTGTACAAGGCGGTCGCTGTCGCCTTGTCCTGATTTAAATTGAATCCACTATAATTTAAATATTGTAGCGAATTTGGTGCGCACGGCGCACCCTACTGTTCTTTTTTCGCGTACTGTTCAGGCAGCCTGAAAACCATTGATTTAACGGTGCAACGCCAAATTATCCCGATGAATCAATTCATCTTCAAACGCAAAACCCAATCGCGCCGCAATTTCATCGGCATGACAACGCACAATTTTCGCCGTTTCCGCGCTGCTGTAATTCGCCAAACCACGCGCAATTTCTTTGCCATCTTCGTTTAACACGGCAATCAGTTCGCCGCGATGAAAATGCCCGTTCACGCGCACCACGCCCACTGGCAACAGGCTGCCGTGTTTGTCCAGCAAAGCGCGTTCTGCGCCCGCGTCCACATTCACGCTGCCTGAAATTTGGATATGCCCCAACAGCCATTGTTTACGCGCATTCACGCGGCTAAATTCGCTGGTAAACAAGGTGCCAACGCTTTCGCCTTGCAACAAGCGTTGCAAAACTTGCGGTTCGCGCCCCGAAGCGACTACGGTACTCGCGCCACTCAAAGCGGCGCGTTTTGCCGCCAACACTTTGGTGTACATGCCACCCGTGCCAACGCCTGTGCCTGCGCCACCTGCCATGTTTTCTAAATCGGGGTGGACGGCGGAAATTTCGTGTATGAATTGGGCTTGAGGATTTTTGCGCGGGTCGCTGTCGTATAAACCGCGTTGGTCGGTCAGGATAATCAGCGCGTCTGCGTCCACCAAATTGGTTACGAGTGCGCCCAAAGTGTCGTTGTCGCCCAATTTGATTTCATCGGTGGTAACGGTGTCGTTTTCATTAATCACAGGCACAATGTTTTGCGCCAATAAAGTATTGAGCGTGCTACGCGCATTGAGATAACGGGTGCGGTCGCTTAAATCTTCGTGGGTCAATAAAATTTGCGCGGTGTGCAATTGGTGGGCGGAAAAGGCGCGTTCATAGGCTTGGGCAATGCCCATTTGTCCAACTGCCGCCGCCGCTTGTAATTCATTGATGGCGGTCGGGCGTTTTGCCCACCCCAAGCGTTTCACGCCTTCGGCAATCGCGCCGCTAGACACCAAAATCACGTCCACGCCTGTGCGTTTGATGGCGGCGATTTGGTTTGCCCAATTGTCCAGCGCGGCTTGGTCAATACCACGACCTTCGGCGGTTACGAGACTGGAACCGACTTTCATCACGATTCGTTTTGCATTTGCTAAATTCATGTTCAGGCTGCCTTATTGTTTTAATTTAAATGTCAAATTTGATTTTCAGGCTGCCTTACAGTACACGACACAATTCATGGAAGGTGCGTATTACGCACCCTACATTTTGGGTATTGGCAAAATTGTTGTGTACGGTAAGGCTGCCTGAAACACACAAAAAACCACACAGGCAGCCTGAAAATTCAATGAAAGCGCGTTATACCATTTTTCAGGCAGCCTGAAAATGCGATAATGCCGCCATTTGTATAGATAAGCCCACACCATGTTTACCGAAACCCCACCCAACGAAGCGGAAATCAACGATTGTCTCACCCAATTGCTCACCGATGGCGTGCGCGCCCACCACGAATCCACCGTTAAATACGCCCAAATGCGTTTGGCGGATTTCAGCCACGTTTTAGAAGAATGGCGCAACGCTGAATTAGCCCAAACCATCGGGCAACCCACGCTCCCCAAAGTCGCGCTCGCGCTGCAAAGCGGCAAATTATCGCCCGAACAAGGCGCGAAATTGCCCCAATTTTTACAACAAGCCAGCGAGCAAGGCAATACCACCGCCCTGCTCTATTTGGCGTATTTATCAGCTAAAGGATTGTTTATAAAACAATCTTTTGGTAACTCAGCCGCATTCGCCCGCAAAGCCGCGCAACAAAAAGATTGGCGTGGCACACAATGGCTTGCCGAAATGCTGCTCGCCGTCCCCGAAGCCGCCCCCGAAATTTTGAATCATGACGCGATAAAAACCGCCAAATTATTCAAACAAAATCATCCACATATTTCAGATAAAGATTTACAGGCAGCCTGCAAACGCTTTTACACCAGCCCCATTGCCGTCAAACAAATCGCGCGGCAACTGCTGCAATTTGCCACCAAACAAGGCAGCCCGACCGCCGAACAATATTTGCGTAAGCTGATTGTACAAGGCAAAATTCCGCCGTCTCCACCCGCCAAACAGTATTGCCAACTGCAAACGTGGCTGGAAACCCAGTTCCCTGCCACACCACCGCGCGAACTCATCAGCAGTGGCGATGTAGATATTTTCCCCGAAAACATGCCGTTTTTACCACAAGCCGAGTCTGAACCCGAATGGTGGCAAAATCCCAAAATCATGACTTTGCTGATTTCTATGGTGGTGATGATTGTGTTGATGTGGTTGTCCACCAAAGTGATGGGGAAATAAGTTCAGGCTGCCTGAAAAATTTTCCCATTTTTAGGCAGCCTGAATGTAAACTTTTGTAAGCAATTAAACCCTTAAAAATAATTAATTCAATCAATTAGCAATCATTCCTATATTAGTGTTTTGATTTATTGAGAATTTTCTCAATTAGAAAATGATGTGAAACTCATTTCTTGTCAAATTAAATTAAAAATAAATCCCATTAAAAAATAGTAACTTGCCAATTCAAATGTTTTTGCTACAATACGCTCCGACAACACACAACCACTTTATATACAGAGGTATTTATTATGCAAGGCAACCAAAAAGTTATTGATTACATGAATTTTTTATTGGCAAACGAATTATCCGCTCGCGACCAATATTTTATTCACTCACGCATGTATTCTGAATGGGGTTTAACCAAATTGTTTGACCGCATTGGGCATGAAATGGAAGATGAAACTTTGCACGCGGAAGGCTTTATCCGCCGCATTTTGATGTTGGGTGGCACGCCCAATATGGTTTCTGCGCCCGTGAAAGTGGGCAAAAATGTAACCGAAATGCTGCAATTTGATTTGGACACCGAAATTGAAGTGCGCGACAATTTGAAAAAAGGCATTAAATTGTGCGAAGAAGAACAGGATTATGTTACCCGTCAATTATTGGTTGAACAATTGAAAGACACGGAAGAAGACCATGCTCATTGGTTGGAACAACAATTGCGTTTAATCAAAATGTTGGGCGAACAAAATTATCTGCAAAGCCAAATGATTGGCAGCAGCGACCCTACTCACGGTCATTAATTCAGGAGAGCAATGATGAAAGGCGACCGTCAAGCCATTCAACAGCTTAATAAAAATTTAGGCTTGTTGTTGGTTACGATTAATCAGTATTTTTTACATGCACGTATTCTGAAAAACTGGGGTTTGGAAGAAATGGGCGAGCATTTCTACAAAAGCTCCATCGTGGAAATGAAGCAAGCTGACGCGATTATTGAACGTGTATTGTTTTTGGAAGGTTTACCGAATTTGCAAGAATTAGGTAAATTATTGATTGGCGAAACCCCCGAAGAAATCATTAAATGTGATTTGGCAAAAGAACAGGAAAAACACCTTGCCCTAATTGAAGCCATCAAAGTGTGTGAACAACAAGAAGATTATGTGTCTCGTTTGCTGCTGGAACAGCAAAAAGATGTGAACGAAGAACGTATTGACTGGTTGGAAACGCAGTTAGAACACATTGAAAATCTGGGTTTAGCAAATTATTTGCAACTGGGTACGTTAGAAGATTAAGCGGCACAAAAGTAGTACACAAACCATATAATCATAAAAATCAGGCAGCCTGAACCATTTTCAGGCTGCCTGTTTATTATGATTAGCAGAATTTACCATGTAGGGTGAGTATTACGCACCAAATTCTCATCATATTTAAATTATTCAATCACTTGGTGCGCACGGCGCACCCTACATGTGTTTTGTTATGCGCCGAAAGGCAGCCTGAAATCTGAATTTACACATACGAATAGTGCATCACTATCCCCAAAAACCACATTAAACCAATGTTTGTATTGTCTAAAAATACATCAAAACAGGCTTGGCGATCGCGTTTTTGTATGCGTAAATAAAATTTCCATTGCGTGTAAATCGTCATCAGCAACATCAGCCAATACACCCAAAACGAGCCTATCATCATGCCCACTTGTATCATCAACACATCAAACAGGGCATAACTCAACATCGCCATCTCCGCATCGTATTTACCAAAGGTAATGGCAGATGTTTTAATGCCAATTTTTAGGTCATCTTCTTTATCTGCCATCGCATAAATGGTATCGTATGCTAGTGTCCAGAACACATTAGCAGCAAACAGCCACCACGCCACAGTTGGCAAATCGCCCAATATCGCCAAAAACGCCATCGGTATACCAAAAGAAAACGCCAACCCTAAATACGCTTGTGGCAAGGGCATAAAGCGTTTCATATAGGGATAGGACAAGGCAAGAAATACGGCAGGAATCGCCATCATCCATGTTTTATAATTAAATGGAATCAAGCACAAAGCCGCTAATCCACACAGAAAACCTGTCAGCCGATACGCTTCTTTTTTGCTGACCAAACCACGCGCCGCAGGACGATTTTTGGTACGCGCCACGTGTCCATCGTATTCACGGTCAGCCCAATCGTTTATCACGCAGCCTGCACTACGCATTAAAAATGTGCCAATGGTAAACATCAGCAACACCAGCCAATCGGGTTTGCCATTAGACGCAATCCAAATCGCCCAAATGGTCGGATACAGCAATAATAATGTGCCAATGGGTCGGTCAATTCGCATTAATTGCGCGTACACCGTCAATTTGCCCACCGTGCGCGGGTGCATGAGTTGCGACAGTAATTTTTTAATTTTCATGCCAATGATTCCTTGAATGAAATGTTCAGGCTGCCTTTCCGTATATGCCCAAAATTTTCAGGCTGCCTTTCAGTACACGACAAAAAAAGTACAATAAAAAAAGAAGTCCGCATCAATTCAGTGGTATCGTATTAATTTTCTCACGACTAATCCAATATGACTGAATTGAGCGAACT
>NZ_JQKH01000060.1 GCF_000745955.1 Alysiella crassa DSM 2578
GGAAAGGAGACACGACCACCTAAAACTGGTGGGTGATGACGGAGTCGAACCGCCGACATTCTGCTTGTAAGGCAGACGCTCTACCAACTGAGCTAATCACCCGATTTTGTTTCGCCGTATCAGCGAAAACAGAATTAAACCAAATTTATGGGGAGCTGACAAGGTTTTTGTTTACATAATTTAATATTGGTTTGTTTTTGTTTAGAATTGTTTTTTCAAGCTGCCTGAAAATCCAGCCATGACTTGTGTCAGTTTATCAGACAAAATATTCAATTTTTGTAAAAATCATTATGGTTTATTATTTAAATTCAATTAATTATATTTTGTAATTTGATTACTTGGGCTTGGTTTATGGGGCATTTTGGGCTATGATGGGGGCTGTTGATTCTTGAAATAAATATGGTTTGATAATGAAAATTTTGGTGAAATTATTGATTGCAGGGCTGATTTTGGGCGGTGGCGGCTATTTTGCTTACACGAAAATGCAGCCGAAAAATGAAATTTCCTACATCACCGAACCCGTGAAACGCGGCAAAATCGCGCAAACGGTGTCGGCTACGGGCGAATTATCCGCTTCGCAATTGGTGGACGTGGGAGCACAGGCTTCGGGTCAAATTCGCAAAATGTATGTGAAAATTGGCGATGTGGTGAAACAGGGGGATTTGATTGCCCAAATTGATAATCGCAACCAAACCAATGAGTTAGAAACCAATCAGGCACGTTTGGAAACGTATCGGGCGCAATTGGCTTCGGCGGAAATTGCTTTGCGGGCGGCGGAACGAAAACGGGCGCGTTATCAAGCTTTGCAGGCGGAAGATGCGATTTCTAAAGAAGAATTGGAAAATGCAGAAGATGGATTTGCCAGCGCACAGGCAAAAATCAAGGAAATTCAATCTGCGATTAAGCAAACGCAAATTGCGATTAATACGAGTGAAACGGATTTGGGCTACACGCGCATTGTCGCGCCGATTGATGGTACGGTGGTGTCTTTGGTGGTGGAAGAAGGGCAAACGATTAATGCCAATCAAACCACGCCAACTGTGGTTCAAATTGCCAATTTGTCTAATATGTTGAATAAAATGCAAATTGCGGAAGGAGACGCGACCAAAGTGAAAGCGGGGCAAAACATCAGTTTCACGATTTTGTCTGAACCCGATACGCCGTTTACGGGCGTTTTGGACAGCATAGACCCTGGTTTGACCACGATGTCGCAGGGCAATTACAGCAAATCCACAGACGCGACTTCCAACGCGGTTTATTATTATGCGCGTGCCACAATTCCGAATGAAAGCGGCAAATTAGCCATCGGCATGACCACGCAAAACACAATTGAAATCGCCAGCGCAGACAATGTTTTAACCGTGCCAACGGTGGCAATTAAATCGCGTGAAAATAAGAAATTTGTGCGTGTGTTGGGCGACAATAATCAGCCAATTGAAAAAGAAATCCAAACAGGTTTGCGCGACAGCATGAACACAGAAGTGCAATCGGGTTTGGCGGAAGGCGATAAGTTAATCATGTCGGAAATGGGCGAGGACGAGAAAAGTAAAGCCATGCGTAAGGGCATGGGTGGACCGGGTATGCCACGTTAATAATCTTCAGGCAGCCTGAAAACGGTTTTCAGGCTGCCTAAAATTTGAAAAGGTAAATATAAACATGGCTCTAATTGAATGTAAAAATATTAATCGCTATTTTGGCGATGGCGAAAACCGCGTTCATGTATTAAAAAATATCAACATCAGCATTGAAAAAGGCGATTTTGTGGCAATTATCGGGCAATCGGGTTCGGGTAAATCCACATTGATGAATATTTTGGGCTTGCTAGACACACCCACCTCTGGCACGTACACCATCGCTGGCACGGAAACGTCCAAAATGTCGGCTGATAAATTGGCGGCTATGCGGCGCAAGCGTTTTGGTTTTATTTTTCAACGCTATAATTTGTTAAGCTCTATTTCGGCACGCGACAATGTGGCGTTGCCATCGGTGTATGCGGGTGTGGATTATGCGACTCGCAGCAAACGGGCGGATATGTTGTTGGACAAATTGGGTTTGAAAGGCAAGGAAAAAAATAAACCCAGCGAATTATCAGGCGGTCAGCAACAACGCGTGTCCATTGCACGCGCTTTGATGAATGGCGGCGAGATTATTTTTGCCGATGAACCGACTGGCGCGTTGGATTCGGGTAGCGGCGAAAATGTGATGGCGATTATTCATCAGCTTTATGATGATGGGCATACGATTATTATGGTAACGCATGACCCAAACATCGCCGCGCAAGCCAATCGGGTGATTGAAATTAAAGATGGCGAAATCATTTCCGATAAAAGCAAAACCACAGAAATCAAACCCAGCAATGTGCAAAGTATTCAGGAAAAACGCGGTTTGGGCTTTTATAAAGACCAGTTTGTGGAAGCGTTTTCCATGTCTATTCAGGCGATTGTGGCGCATAAAATGCGTTCTTTGCTGACGATGTTGGGGATTATTATTGGCATTGCGGCGGTGGTGTCGGTGGTGGCGTTGGGCAAGGGTTCGCAAGAGAAAATTTTGGCGAATATCAACAGCATGGGGACAAACACGATTAGCATTTTCCCCGGTAAAGGCTTTGGCGACCGCAACCGTAACCGCATTAAAACTTTAACGGTGGCAGACAGCGAAGCGATTGGCAAATTGAGTTATGTGGAATCCACCACGCCATCTACCAGCACAGGCGGCACTTTGACCTATCAAAATACGGATTTATCGGCAAATATTTATGGTGCAGGCGCAGGTTATTTTGATGTACGCGCTTTGAAATTAGACGAAGGGCGTTTGTTTGACGATTTGGATGTGAAAGATAACGCGCAAGTAGTCGTGATTGACGACAACACAGCAAGCAAATTATTCCCTGCCGACACCAATCCATTGGGCAAAACCATCTTATTTAGAAAACGCCCTTTAACCGTGATTGGCGTATTGAAAAAACAGGATAATATGATGGGCGGTTCAGACAGCCTGAATTTATACGCGCCCTACACGACTGTGATGAACCAAATTAGTGGCGAAAAACACATCAGCAGTTTAGCTGTGAAAGTGAAAGACAATGTGGATTCGCAAGTCGCCGAAAAAGGCGTGAAAGAATTGCTAATTGCCCGACACGGCACGGAAGATTTTTTCATGCGCAACAGCGACAGCATTAAGCAAACCATAGAATCCACAACAGGCACAATGGCATTGCTGATTTCCAGTATTGCGACCATTTCGCTGATTGTGGGTGGCATTGGCGTGATGAATATTATGCTGGTATCGGTAACGGAGCGCACACGCGAGATTGGCGTGCGCATGGCAATTGGGGCGCGGCAAAACAATATTTTGCAACAATTTTTGATTGAAGCGATTTTATTGTGCATTATTGGTGGGGTTACGGGGGTGTTGTTGTCGCTGGGGATAGGGGCGTTGTTTGCGAAATTGGTGAGCGATTTCAGTATGTCGTTTTCCACCGCGTCTATTATTGGTGCGGTGGCGACTTCTACCGCGATAGGCGTGTTATTTGGTTATATGCCTGCGAAAAATGCGTCTAAACTCAATCCAATTGACGCTTTAGCGCACGATTAAAAAGGAAGGCAGCCTGAAAAGTTTTCAGGCTGCCTTTTAGTACACAATCATTTTACCAATGCCAAAATGTAGGGTGCGCCGTGCGCACCAAATAACCAAATAACTTGAATCATTGAAATATTGTGGCGAACTTGGTGCGCACGGCGCACCCTACTGTGATTTTTGTCGTGTACCAAAATTTTGATTACGCCCCATATTACGCTTCACGATACACATTCAGATTCATTTTTTGGGCAATTTTTTCCACCAAATCATCAATTTGTTTTATAAAATGCGGATTGCTTTTACCAAACGAAGCGGCGGTTTCCATTTCCCAAATAATGTGTTCTTTGGCATTTTTATCATAGATTTTCAATGTAATGAATTGGTTGCAATTAGAGAACAACCAAGCGCGTTTTTGATACAAAATACTTGATGCCAAACCCAATTCAATCTTTTGAATACATTGATGATTTTGCCAAAATGTGATTTGCCGTTGAGCAAAATCCACGCGCACAAGCGGATTAAATGGTAATTTTTTCAACAAATATTTTTGCACGGCTGGCAGCCAATAAATTGGCACAAAAATCAATAAAAACAAAATTATAAATAACACAGAAAATACATCTGCCGCGCCAGCAGACAACACTTCACACGCTTGACGATAAACCTGCATTTTGTACCATTCACGCGAATAAATAGGCGCAAAATATTGTTGCTGTGAAAACTCAATCACATCAATATTTTCTTGGCTATCCAATTGTTGCAAAAGGCGAGCGACCGTTTGCGCCACAGTCATCTCGCCTTGATTTTCTTGATTTAATTGAACAACCATGGCTGCGCCGCACGGCGTTTTTCTTCAAACGCCTTGATTTCATCGGCATGCTGCAAAGTCAAACCAATTTCATCTAAACCATTGAGCAAGCAATGTTTACGGTGTTCCGTAATATCAAATTTGAACACTTCGCCGCTTGGCGTGGTCAAACTTTGATTTTGCAAATCAATGGTTAATTGGTAGCCTTCGTTGGTAAAAGTTTCTTGAAACAATTGTTCCACTTGTTCTTCTGTTAAAACAATGGGTAACAAGCCATTTTTGTAGCAATTATTGAAGAAAATATCGGCAAAACTGGGCGCAATCACGGCACGGAAACCGTAATCGTCCAAAGCCCAAGGCGCGTGTTCGCGTGATGAGCCGCAACCGAAATTTTTGCGCGTCAGCAAAATTTGTGCGCCTTGATAACGCGGTTGGTTGAGCGAAAAATCGGGGTTGAGTGGGCGTTTGCTGTTGTCCATACCGGGTTCGCCGTGGTCTAGGTAACGCCATTCGTCAAAAGCGTTGGGACCAAAGCCCGAGCGTTTGATGGATTTGAGAAATTGTTTGGGGATAATCGCGTCTGTGTCCACATTGCTGCGGTCAAGTGGCGCAACCAGAGCCGTAATTTGGGTAAATGCTTTCATGATTTGTCTTTTAATTTAATGATTTAAATAAAATTATTCAGACAGCCTGAAACCGTTTATTTGAGTATGGAAACCCGATTTCAGGCTGCCCCATTATTTAATATAGATGAATTAGTCGGTGATTTTATCCCAACCTTCTTTGACCGCCTCGGTGGTTTTATTCCAACGCTTTTGCGTGCCTTCTTTGGTTCTGTCCCATTGGCGTTCAATGGAATCGCCTGTTTCTTTCAAATTCGCTTCGGCTTTGTCCAAATTTTTAGACGTGTCTGCTTTCGCCGCGTCCCAAGTAGCCGCACAGGCATTCAACATCAAGGCGGTTACGCCCAATAACAATACTTTTTTCATGGTTCAAATCCCATCTTATTTCAAAATTGTATTCAACAAATTATCCACCACATTGCTCTCGGCTAGTGCGGTAGCAGGTGTAGTGACTGGAGTGGTGGTCGCCGCGCCGCCAGTTAAGCTGCTGGTGGCTTTTTGAATGGCGGCATTTTTGCCTGATTTCGCGCTTTCTTTGGCGATGTCGGTCATGCTGCTGGTGCTACCGCCTGTTAATTTGCTGCTGACTGCATTCACGCCTGTGTTGATGGCGGCAGATTTACCAGCTTCGTAGCTGTCTTGCACAATATTTGCACCCGTACTGCCATCGCCCGCGCAAGCAGCCAAAACGGCAGCCGTTGCCAATGTTAAAACGATTTTCTTCATAAAAACTCAAATAAAATTAATTATATAAATTAAATTTAAATCAATCAAGCGCATTTACAACAATCGGATTATCAACCCAATTTCAGGCTGCCTTTGAATATTTAACTCAATTTAACCGTTATTCTGTGGTCATCTCTTGCAGCATTTCGCCTGTTGCCGTCATGCCTTTGCCGATTAAATTGCCGCCGCGTTTGAGCAATTCGCCTGTTTGTTCGGCGACCGTGTTGATTTTATCACGGTTTTCGTGGGCGAATTGGCTGGCATTATTGACCATATTTGCGCTGTCTTGTGCCACGCCGTTCATGGTCGCGGCGCAGGCGTTGAGCAGTAAAATGCTGCTGAATAAAATAATGTGTTTTTTCATGATTATTGTCCTTGTTCAGGCTGCCTGAAAGTTCTGGCAGACGGTAAAATATAGATTTGGTGCATTAACTCATTTCAAATTATTTCAATATATTATGATGATTTTTTATGCGACATCAACAAATGACATAAATAATCGGCTGCCGTTTTTTCTACGTTTTGCAACTGATTGAGCGCAACGGTTTTCAATGGTATTTGCTTGAGTTGCTCTTGATGAATTTGGATTTGATACGGTTGGGCAGTCTGTTTCACGCAATCAAGCACATAGAAGGTTTTGTTGGTGGTATCCAGATGGTCATCATCAAAATCTTTTTGATATTCAGGAATATTCGACCATTTTTGAGCAGGTATCACGCTCATTATCGGTCGCCCAAGCAACGTTGCCAAAAAATACATTTCCACTACTTTGCCGTCTTGTTTGCGCCCGTCCAATACGCCAAAACCATCGCCTTTTGTGCCATAAACAGCGTACTGACCGATGGTTTCTTGGGAGTCAGTCAATCGCGCGGGCAAAGGTTCTTGGTCGGGGATATGCAGTTTTGCCATAGAAACGGATGATAGTGTGATTAATATCAATGAGATAATTGTTTTTAACATATCAATATCCTTGAATATAAAGAATAAAAAAGTTTTCAGGCTGCCTGAAAATGTGGGGGGCGTACCACGCACCAAATCATTCAAAATATTTGGTATTTTGGTGCGTAATACGCACCCTACATATTACATCGTCCGAATATCGGTAAAATGCCCCGTAACCGCCGCCGCCGCCGCCATCGCGGGGCTAACCAAATGCGTACGACCGCCATTGCCTTGACGACCTTCAAAATTGCGATTGGACGTGGACGCGCAACGCTGTTGCGGTTGCAAACGGTCGGCATTCATCGCCAAGCACATGGAGCAACCTGGTTCGCGCCATTCAAATCCTGCGTCCAAGAAAATTTTGTCCAAGCCTTCGCGTTCCGCTTGCGCTTTCACCACGCCTGAACCTGGGACAACCAACACGCGCTGAACATTGTCGGCTTTTTTGCGTCCTTTGGCGACTGCGGCGGCTTGGCGCAAATCTTCAATGCGCGAATTGGTGCAAGAACCGATGAACACAATGTCCACCGCAATGTCTTTCAAAGGCGTGCCTGCCTGTAAACCCATGTATTCCAACGCCCTTTCCATGCCAGCGCGTTTCACCGCATCGGTTTCATCGGCTGGATTGGGCACTTTACCGTTCACGTCCGCCACCATTTCGGGCGATGTACCCCATGTTACTTGCGGTTCAATGTCTTCGGCTTTGAAACGGTAAACTTTGTCAAATTCCGCGCCTTCGTCTGAAACCAAAGTGCGCCAGTAGGCTACGGCTTTGTCCCAATTTTCGCCTTTGGGGGCAAATGGACGGTCTTTCACATAGTTGATGGTGGTTTCGTCCACCGCCACCATGCCGCTTCGTGCGCCTGCTTCAATCGCCATATTGCACAAAGTCATGCGCCCTTCCATGCTCAAACTGCGGATTGCCGAACCGCCAAATTCCACCGCATAACCCGTGCCGCCAGCCGTGCCGATTTGTCCAATGATGTAGAGCGCAACGTCTTTGGCGGTAACGCCCTGTTTCAGGCTGCCTGAAACGTCAATCAGCATGGATTTGGATTTTTTTGCGGTAATACATTGGGTTGCCATTGTGTGTTCCACTTCGGACGTGCCAATGCCGTGCGCCAACGCGCCAAATGCACCGTGTGTGGAAGTGTGCGAGTCGCCACACACCACCGTCATACCGGGCAAAGTTGCGCCTTGTTCAGGGCCCATCACATGCACAATGCCTTGACTTTCGTCCATAAATGGGAAATACGCCAATGCGCCAAATTCTTTGATGTTGCTGTCCAAAGTATCCACTTGCAATTTGGAAATGGGGTCTTTGATGCCGCTTTCAATTTCGCCAGTGGGGACGTTGTGGTCGGCGGTGGAAACCACGCTGTCAATGCGCCACAATTTGCGTCCTGCCATTTTCAAGCCTTCAAAGGCTTGTGGGCTGGTTACTTCGTGTACCAAATGGCGGTCAATATAGAGCAAAACGGTGCCGTCTTCTTCTTCGCGGACAACGTGGCTGTTCCAGAGTTTATCGTAAAGGGTTTGTGCTTGTGCCATGATGATTCTCGTCTAATAATATGAATGTTAAAATGGGCATTTTAGGTTTTTTGGACACAAATCGCAAGATAAGTTTGATTTAATTGGACAAAGGGGATAATTTTTGGACAAAATGTCCAATTTGTGAATTTTCAGGCTACCTGAAATATTTTCATTTATCATTAGGGGCTAATGACAATTCGTTCGCGGTTGGATTTTGCGCTAAATTCGTCCAATTCGGTGTTGAAAATACTCGCCAATGGACGGCATTGGCTCGCATTTTCGCCTTGAATTGAACGAATTTATCTGCAAAACCAACATCGCGCCCACATTGTCATTAGCCCCTAAAAAACAAATTTATAACAGGAAAATACCATGTCATACTCCGAACCCATTCAACGCCGCATTGTCGCCCAAATCATCAATTGGACAGACCAACAAGGCACCGCCCAAACCGAACAAGGCGAAACCTTCACACTCACAGGCGATTACGAGCAATGGGCGGAACACGTTGGCAAAAAAGTAGAAATTTTCGCCGAATTTTCCCCCAAAGGCGAGCTGGAACAATTGGAATTTCGCTTATTGCCCAAAGTCTTAAATACAGAAAATTTAACGACCGAGCAATTGATTGAATTATATGGCGTATCCGTTTTAAGCGAGATAGACGGCGAAGAAGCGATAGCGGGCGAATGGTATTGGCGGATGATGTCTAGCGTGGTAATGTTAGGCATGATGGTGTTTGTATGGCAAATTTTTGATGAGCCTGAAGTTTGGTGGGCAATTGGGGTGGCGATGTTGATTTGGGGCGGCGGTTTGGTTTTGTCGGAAAAGCGTTTGCGTGAACATCAAGCGCGTTTTGAAGCGGAAAAACAAAATAGGGAAAAATAAAGATTTTCAGGCTGCCTGATGATTTTAGCAGCGCACCATATTTACCATAATATTTAAATCATTCAATAATTTAATTTACAAGATACACCCCACATCAATTTTATCGTACACGAAAAGGCAGCCTGAAAATTATCTCAAAAACCCATGCCCCATTTTGGCACATTATGCCGTTTTCAGGCTGCCTGAAGTGTGCTAAAATTTACGTTTTCTAACCATATCCGCCCGCCTGAAACCCTAACCATGCACATTTTCCATCATGGGAAAAAGTGTGCATCATTAGTGTTTTAGCGGCGGTATTTTTAAGGACGCAAAGATGTTTGAAAAACACAGCAAATCATTCCGTTATGGTAATCAAACGGTTACATTGGAAACAGGCGAAATCGCACGTCAAGCGGCGGCGGCTGTTAAAGTGTCTATGGGCGACACGGTGGTTTTGGTTGCCGTAACCACTAACAAAGACGTGAAAGAAGGTCAAGACTTTTTCCCCTTGACCGTAGATTATTTTGAGCGCACCTACGCCGCAGGTCGCATCCCTGGCGGTTTCTTCAAACGCGAAGGCAAACAAAGCGAAAAAGAAATTTTGACCAGCCGTTTGATTGACCGCCCTATTCGCCCCTTGTTCCCCGAAGGTTTCTACCACGATGTGCAAATCGTGGCGATGGTCGTGTCTTCCGACCCTGAAATTGACAGCGATATTCCTGCCATGATTGGCGCGTCTGCCGCTTTGGTGTTGAGCGGTGTGCCGTTTGCAGGTCCAATTGGCGCGGCGCGTGTGGGCTACATTAACGATACTTATGTGTTGAACCCAACCAAGCACCAAATGCACCGTTCACAATTGGATTTGGTGGTAGCAGGTACCGACCAAGCCGTGTTAATGGTTGAATCTGAAGCGAATATTTTGCCAGAAGATGTAATGTTGGGCGCGGTGGTGTACGGTCATGAGCAAATGCAAACCGTGATTGCGGCGATTAATGAGTTTGCCGACATGGTAAATCCTGAATTGTGGGACTGGAAAGCCCCCGAGCCAAACACCGAATTAATCGCTAAAGTAAAAGACATTTCAGGCAGCCTGATTGCCGAAGCCTTCAAAATCCGCCAAAAACAAGCGCGTGTGGCAAAATTGGACGAAGCATGGGCAGCCGTTGAAGCCGCATTGATTACCGAAGAAACCGACACTTTGGCAAAAAATGAAATCAAAGGCATTTTCAAACAGTTGGAAGCCGATGTGGTACGCGGACAAATCTTGGCAGGTCAGCCACGCATTGACGGTCGCGATACGCGCACGGTTCGTCCATTGAACATTCAAACCAATGTTTTGCCACGCACACACGGTTCGGCATTGTTCACACGCGGCGAAACGCAAGCATTGGCAGTTGCCACTTTGGGTACAGCACGCGATGAGCAAATCATTGACGCATTAAGCGGCGAATACACAGACCGCTTTATGTTGCACTACAATTTCCCACCCTATTCCACAGGCGAAGTGGGTCGCGTGGGCGCACCCAAACGCCGCGAAATCGGTCATGGTCGCTTGGCAAAACGCGCTTTGGTTGCCGTGTTGCCCAAACCCGAAGATTTCAGCTACACCATGCGTGTGGTTTCCGAGATTACCGAATCCAACGGTTCGTCTTCAATGGCGAGCGTGTGTGGCGGTTGTTTGAGCTTGTTGTCGGCAGGTGTGCCTTTGAAAGCGCACGTTGCAGGCATCGCCATGGGCTTGATTTTGGAAGACAATAAATTTGCCGTATTGACCGATATTTTGGGCGATGAAGACCATTTGGGCGACATGGATTTCAAAGTGGCAGGGACAACTGAAGGCGTAACCGCTTTGCAAATGGACATTAAAATTCAAGGCATTACCAAAGAAATCATGCAAATTGCCTTGGCGCAAGCCAAAGAAGCGCGCATGCACATTTTGGCGCAAATGCAAGAAGCCGTTGCGGGCCCGCAAGAATTGTCGCAACACGCGCCACGCTTGTACACGATGAAAATCAACCCCGATAAAATCCGTGAAGTGATTGGTAAAGGTGGCGAAACCATTCGCGGTATCACAGCCGAAACCAACACCGAAATCAACATCGCCGATGATGGCACGGTAACGATTGCCGCCACCACCGCCGAAGCAGGCGAAGCCGCCAAACGCCGCATTGAGCAAATCACAGCCGAAGTGGAAGTGGGCAAAGTGTATCAAGGCACCGTGGTGAAATTGTTGGACAACAATGTGGGCGCGATTGTTACCATCATGCCTGGTAAAGACGGTTTGGTACACATCAGCCAAATTTCACACGAGCGTGTTCGCAATGTGAGCGATTATTTGCAAGTGGGTCAAGTGGTTACGGTTAAGGCTTTGGAAGTGGACGAGCGCGGTCGTGTGCGTTTGTCTATGAAAGCCTTGATTGAAGCACCTGCGGCGGCTGAATAATTGACGGTTTAAAATAAATGGGCAGCCTGAAAAATATTTTCAGGCTGCCTTTTAGTAAATTAATTATTTAAAAACAAGGAAATCATCATGCAAATTGCATTAACTGAAAACCTGAATTTCAGCCGCATTGTTCACGGCTATTGGCGCGCCCACGAATGGGGCTTGAATACCGAGCAATACATTGATTTAATTGAAAATGTGTTGAATTTGGGCATCACCACTTTTGACCACGCAGCCTGCTATGGCGGTTTTACCAATGAAACCGCGTTTGGCAAGGCATTGGCGGCAAAACCCAGTTTGCGCGAACAAATGCAAATTGTCAGCAAATTTGGGATTCTCTTTCCCAATCAAACCTTTCCAGAGATGCGCCGCAAACATTACGACAATTCGCGCCAGCACATCATTTGGTCGGCAGAACGTTCCGTGCGCGAATTGCAATGCGATTATTTGGACGTGTTGCTGGTTCATCGTCCATCTCCGTGCGCCAATCCCGAAGAAATTGCGGCGGCATTTGACGATTTGCATTCACGCGGTTTGGTCAAACATTTTGGCGTGTCCAATTTTCCTGTGAGTAAAATCAAGATGTTGCAATCGTATTTAGGGAAAAATTTGGTAACGAATCAAATTGAAATTTCGCCCATGTGCTTGACTTCGTTTGACAATGGCGATTTGGATTTTGCGCTGGAAAAACGCATGAAACCCATGGCTTGGTCGCCTTTGGCTGGCGGCAAATTGTTTGATGGCAACGATGAACGCGCCCAACGCATTCAGGCTGCCTTGCGCGAAGTGGGCGAGAAATATGGCGAAAATCGTTTGGATACATTGGCTTATGCGTGGTTGCTCAATCACCCAGCGAAAATCATGCCGATTGTGGGGAGCGGTCAAATTGAGCGCATTCGCAATGCGGTGGACGCGCTGCGCCTGAATTTCAGCGAAGAAGATTGGATTCAGATTTACAGCGCATCGCAAGGGAAAAATGTGCCGTGATGATGTTCAGGCAGCCTGAAAAATGTTCAATGGGGTAAAAATATGGATAAAAACAGCATGATGTTAATTGTTAATACTTTGATTGGCATTGCTATTTTTCTGTTTCTCGCATCGCCTGAAATAGGGGGTGGTTTCTTTGCTGTGCTATTTGTTTTGATTTGGCTGCCATATACCTTGTTTGACGGCATTCGCTCGCGTAAGCAAGCGCGGATTTTTTGGATAAAATTGGCGTGTTGGCTGGTGGCGTTTGCGGTGTCATACGGTATGCACCACGTTTACAATCACAATGCGCGGATTCATGCACAAAAAATCGCTGATGATTTAAATGCTTATCATGCAAAACACGGGCATTATCCCGAACACAATGCCTACAATGCGCCCCGAAAATACCATTTGCGCTACATTTGCTTTGAAGAATGTGTGAAAAATCAAAATTTGCCCATTTTGATTTATTCATCATCATTAAGTCCATTTGACCGATATAATTATGATTTTAAAAATAAAACTTGGGAGCATAAGCCTGATTAAACGGTTTTGTATTTTTCAGGCAGCCTGAAAGCACAAAATAACCATTTTGCATTACAATGTAAAACATCTGCAATACATTTCAGGAGTATGTGAATATGGCAAACATCAATATTCGCGTTGATGATGATTTGAAAAAACAATCTTTTGCGGTGATTGAACGTTTTGGCATGACCCCCAGCCAAGCATTCAAAATGTTTCTGACCCAAATCGCGCACACCAATACCATTCCTTTGTCGCTGGATTATCAAAACATCAATTACGAAGCCAATCCCACCACTATGCAAGTCATTGAAGATTATCGGAAAAATAAAAAATATGATGTATGGCGTCAGCAATCATAAATGGATTAGCCACTATTTCAGGCTGCCTGAAAAGAATTGCGTCCAGCAAATGTATTTTTCAACTTTTCTTACACTACCCTACAAAAAATGAAATACTGCCTAAAATCGTTGATACTCAATCTACTTACTCCCTCTCCTTTGGGAGAGGGCTGGGGAGAGGGAAAAATCGTTGAATATTGCCCGTTTTACCCTCTCCCTAACCCTCTCCCGCAGGAGAGGGGATAAACTAGGTGGTAAGCAAAAAAGTATCGCCTACTTTCAAACAATTTTTCAGAATTTTGTAGCGTACTGAAAACTTTTCTTAAACAAAAACAAGGATAAAACAAAATGACCAAACAAATCGCCATCTTACGCGGAGACGGTATCGGGCCCGAAATCATCGCCCAAGCCGTGCGCGTGTTGGACAAATTGATTGAACAAGGCTTGGACGTGGCATACAACTACGCGCCTTTGGGCGGCGAAGCCTACGACCAATACGGTGCGCCATACCCCGAATTTACCCAAAACCTGTGCCGTAAAGCGGACGCGGTATTGCTCGGCGCGGTCGGTTCGCCACAATACGATAATTTGGAACGCCCTTTGCGCCCCGAACGCGGCTTGTTGGCGATTCGCAAAGATTTGAATTTGTTTGCCAATTTGCGCCCAGCCGTGTTGTACAAAGAATTGGCAAACGCCTCCACGCTCAAACCCGAAGTGGTGGCAGGTTTGGACGTGTTAATCGTGCGCGAACTCACAGGCGACATTTATTTTGGCGAACCGCGCGGCATTCGCACGCTGGAAAATGGCGAACGCGAAGGTTTCAACACCATGAAATATTCGGAAAGCGAAATCCGCCGCATTGCCCACGTTTCGTTTCAGGCAGCCCAAAAACGCAACAAAAAATTGTGCAGCGTGGACAAAGCCAATGTTTTGGAAACAACCGAATTGTGGAAAGAAATTTTCACAGAAGTTTCAAAAGATTACCCCGATGTGCAATTAAGCCACATGTATGTGGACAATGCCGCCATGCAGCTCGTGCGCGCGCCCAAACAGTTTGACGTGATTGCAACTGGCAATATTTTCGGCGACATTTTGAGCGACCAAGCGTCCATGCTGACGGGCTCCATCGGCATGTTGCCGTCTGCGTCTTTGAACGAGACAGGCAAGGGTTTGTATGAGCCATCGCACGGCTCTGCGCCCGATATTGCAGGGCAAAACAAAGCCAATCCTTTGGCGACCATTTTGTCGCTGGCGATGTTGGTGCGTTACAGTTTGAATGACGAAAACCGCGCCAAGCAAATTGAACATGCCGTGCAAAAAGTGTTGGAACAAGGTTTGCGTACCGCCGATATTTTTGAAGAAGGCACGAAATTGGTGTCTTGTTCCAAAATGGGCGATGCGGTGATGGCGGCATTGTAAGTTTTCAGGCTGCCTTTCAGTACACGACAAAAAATCGGACGACCTGTTTTGGGTTTGAAAAATAGTCCAAAGTTGCCATCATCAACATGGCGGCTTTGGCAAGCTGCTCCAAACCAACGCGAAAGATGCTTTGCGAGAGCCGTTCATGCGACTTGGGTTTAATCGGATTCACTGCATGTTGCCAACGCCCGATAACATAAGCCCAAGCCAATGTAACTGCCAGAATCGCAAACAACTTTTCCATTTTAACAGGGTCAGTCATGTGCGTGGCTTCCAAGTCAAAACCGCG
>NZ_JQKH01000061.1 GCF_000745955.1 Alysiella crassa DSM 2578
CTTAAAAAACCGTTGGATACGGCGATAGGAAGAGGCGTTTGTTGCTTTGGCATCAGGGAAAAACATTGCCAATTTGCTCAAATTACAGGTCTGCCGCATGGCAATGGTGCACAATAAATACACAAAAACAATAATGTGGCTCTTGTGCCATTTGAAAGTTTTGGTTACGATATGGGTGAGTTCGCTCAATTCAGTCATATTGGATTAGTCGTGAGAAAATTAATACGATACCACTGAATTGATGCGGACTTCTTTTTTTATTGTACTTTTTTTGTCGTGTACTGAAAGGCTGCCTGAAAAAATAAATTTAATTAAAATCAAATTATTAAATATCAACATACAGCGAAACATCCTTATTTTTCAGTCAAAATATGCTAAAATTTCGCTGTTTTTCTCCAATTTAAACCATCAGGCGCAGATTTTTCAGGCAGCCTGTTGTTTCTTTTTCCACACACTTTCCCAATTTTCAATTTTTAGGAACGCAAGATGTTGATTTACCTAGCTGAATACCTACAACAATATTTCACAGCATTCAATGTTTTTCAGTACACGACTTTTCGTGCGGTAATGGCTGCGCTGACGGCATTGGTATTCAGCTTGTTGCTTGGACCTTGGACAATCCGCAAATTAACAGCATTGAAAGTGGGACAAGCCGTACGCACCGATGGACCACAAACCCATTTGGTGAAAAACGGTACACCAACGATGGGTGGTTCGCTGATTTTGACAGCAATCACAGTAGCCACTTTATTATGGGCGCGTTTGGAAAATCCATATATTTGGATTTTATTGGGCGTGATGTTGGCAACAGGCGCGTTGGGTTTTTACGATGATTGGCGCAAAGTCGTTTACAAAGACCCCAACGGCGTGTCCGCCAAATTCAAAATGGTCTGGCAAAGCGTGGTAGCATTGGGCGCGGGTTTTGCCTTATTTTATTTGGCAAATAATTCCGCGAATAATATTTTGATTGTGCCATTTTTCAAACAAGTTGCCTTGCCTTTGGGCGTGGTTGGATTTATGATTTTGTCATATTTGACCATTGTTGGCACATCCAATGCGGTGAATTTAACGGATGGTTTGGACGGTTTAGCGGCGTTTCCTGTGGTGTTGGTGGCGGGTGGTTTGGCGATTTTTGCTTACGCGACTGGACACGCCAAATTTGCCGAATATTTACAATTGCCTTTTGTGTTGGGCGCGAATGAAGTGGTGATTTTCTGTACGGCGATGTGTGGCGCGTGTTTGGGTTTTTTGTGGTTCAATGCGTATCCCGCGCAAGTGTTTATGGGTGATGTGGGAGCATTGGCTTTGGGTGCGGCGTTGGGTACGGTGGCGGTGATTATTCGCCAAGAATTTGTGTTGGTGATTATGGGCGGTTTGTTTGTGGTGGAAGCCTTGAGTGTGATGTTGCAAGTGAGCTGGTACAAACGCACGAAAAAACGCATTTTCTTGATGGCACCGATTCATCATCATTATGAACAAAAAGGTTGGAAAGAAACGCAAGTTGTTGTTCGTTTTTGGATTATTACGATTGTGTTGGTGTTGATTGGTTTATCTACTTTGAAAATTCGCTAAATATAATTTCAGGCAGCCTGAAAAACTGGGAAACTGGTTTTTTGGGCTGTTTTGCTTTTTCAGGCTGCCTTTTGGTCATTTGAATGATTTGATAAATCGGTGCGTAATACGCACCCTACATGAATGTTGTTGTACCAAAAGGCAGCCTGAAAAATATAGTCGTTTAAAATACAAATAGTACGGCGTTGCCAACCCCTTATGTACTCGGTGTACACAGGCGGGCGTTGTCGCCTTGTACAATTTTAATTTTAAACGACTATAAAATTTATTGATTAAATAACCATTTACTCAATAAATTTTCATCGCGCACACACAAATACGCAGTATTGGCAGCGGCGGGTTGCACCGTCAAATCGGTTTGCAGCAACACACCATGACGGAAAAAATGCAGCGTATGCACATCGCCGACCGCTGTTTGCGTTTGCGCGGCAAAATCGGTGCAAGCAAAACCGTTTACGGCGATGATTTTGTCTTGCGGTTTTAGCGTGGCAAGTTCTGCAGAACCATTTGAAAATACATGGGAAATGACTGCGCCATCGGCTTGTTGCTGGTAGCGGCAGCCCAATTCGGCTTGTGGCGCAATATTTGGAAATTCGCGCACCAAACCGCCATTGCCCGCGCTGCGGTTTTCAGGCAGCCAACGCAATTCTACGCCCACCGTTTCCAAACACGCGTCCAAAGGCAAATCTTGGGTGGAATGTAAACCGAGTTGGAAAAAATCTTGTAAATTCAATTCGGTAATTTGAATGGCGAGTTTTTGCCATTCGCCTTCGCTGGTGCCTTTGCCCGTGTTGATGGCGTATTGATACAAAGTTTGCATAATGTAATCAAGACTATGTGTACTGTTGGCGCGAATCACCAAATCCAAACACAGGGCAAACAAAGCACCTTGTTGGTAATAGCTGGTGATGGCGTTGGGCGAATTTTCGTCTTGTTTGTAGTATTTATGCCACGCGGCGAAACTGGATTGGGCGAGCGTTTGCTGTTTGCGCCCTTCGTTGCGGTGAACGCGGGTTATATTATTCGCCAATAAATTCAAATAGTTTTCTACCGAAATCACGCCGCTACGCACCAGCGTTAAATCATCGTAATAAGACGTAATGCCTTCGTATGCCCATAATTGTTCAGTAAAAATTTCTTTATCTAAATCATAATCTTGGAATTGCTGTGGCTTGATGGATTTCACGTTCCACGCATGGAAATATTCGTGCGCGATTAAGCCAAGTAATTCGGTGTAGGCAGCGTTGGCAGCCTGCAAACCGTGCGGCGGTAAAGCGTAGCGGTCGGCGTGGAGCGCGGTGCTGCTGATGTGTTCCAAACCGCCGTAAATTTTATTGCCTAAGTGTAAGAGAAATAAGTAATTTTTAAACGGGGCTGGGCTGGGGAACATTTGCAATTCGTGTTCACAAATTTTTTGGCAATCGCTGATGAAGCGGTCGCGGTCAAAATCGGGATAGTAGCCGCTCAACACGATTTGGTGGGGAATGCCGTGCGCGTTAAATTCCAGTACTTCCAAATTGGCACCCATTTCAAAGGGGTGGTCGGTGAGTTCGGCGTAATTTTGGGCTTGGAAACTGGTTTCGCTTAAGCGGGGTAGGGTGGTGTGGATTTGCCAATGTTCAGGCAGCCTGAAAAATTGGACGTGGCACATTTCATGTTTGCGATTGGGTTGATACAAAAATAAACACGCGCCATCAATAAACCCACGCTCGCTGTCCAGCAAACTGGCGCGCACGGACAAATCATTGGCATACACGGTGTAGTGAATTTGATACGCACCGTTGGTTTCGGGGAGCTGCCATGTGTTTTTATTTAATTGTGTGATTTCAATGGCTTGATTATTTAAACTCGCGCTGATGTTCACGATATGGCGCGAAAAATCACGAATCATATAGCTGCCCGCCACCCAGTTTGCCAATTTGAGAATGTTCAGGCTGCCTGAAGTGTGTTCGTAGGACAGGGTGATGTGCCACAGATGGCGGTGGGCTTCGGGCATGATGGTGTATTGAAACATGGGGATTACCTTGTTGATTAAATTGTAAAAAAAATTTTTCAGGCTGCCTGAATGATATTTTGTTGGCTAATTGTTAGCTAAATAGATGGGTATTATTTTAGGCGAATTGACACAATTGCAGCAAAAAAACATCACAATCGCCACCCATTTATATTTTAAGTAATTTGAATTTGTTAAAATTTGTAAGATTTGATTTTTATCAATAAACCGATTCATAGAATTGGATAACCTTACGAAAAATGGGTTTATCATGAATGGATAGCCTGTTTTACCATTATTTTTATTGGTGGAAAAGCGGATTTTGCTTTAAAATGACACGTTACACCGTCTGTGTTTCAGGCTGCCTGAAAAGGTAGCTTGGGAGACAGACTGTTAAATTAAGAAAAATTGGGTCGGTTTCATGTTGTCCCCTGTAGTGTTATGCAGAATCAGGCAGCCTGAAATTGAAATCCAAATCGTTTAATTGCCATATTGATGGAGTTTTTCATGGAAACGCAAACCTATAACTACAAAGTGGTTCGCCAGTTTGCCATCATGACAGTAGTGTGGGGCATTGTGGGAATGTTGGTCGGTGTGATTGCCGCCGCACAACTTTATGCACCTGCACTAAACTTGTCAGAGATAGCACCTTGGTTTCACTTCGGGCGCATTCGTCCGCTTCACACCAATGCTGTGATTTTCGCGTTTGGTGGTTGTGGCTTGTTCGCTACTTCTTATTATGTTGTACAGCGCACCTGTAATGTGCGTTTATTTGGTGGTAACTGGCTGCCTGCATTCACATTTTGGGCTTGGCAGTTGGTGATTGTGGCGGCGGTGATTACTTTGCCTTTGGGTTACACCACAGGTAAGGAATACGCCGAATTGGAATGGCCAATTGATATTTTGATTACTTTGGTGTGGGTTGCCTATGCCATTGTATTTTTTGGCACCATTGCCACGCGTAAAATCAAACACATTTATGTGGCAAACTGGTTTTATGGCGCGTTTATTTTGGCGGTGGCATTGTTGCACATTGTCAATAGTATGGCGTTACCAGCAGGTCCAATGAAATCATATTCTGCTTACTATGGCGCGATTGATGCGATGGTGCAATGGTGGTACGGTCATAATGCGGTGGGTTTCTTCCTGACGGCTGCATTCTTGGGCATGATGTACTATTTCGTTCCCAAACAAGCAGGTCGTCCTGTGTATTCTTACCGTTTGTCGGTGGTACACTTTTGGGCGTTGATTTTCACTTATATGTGGGCGGGCCCGCACCATTTGCACTACACCGCATTGCCTGATTGGACACAATCTTTAGGCATGATTTTATCCATCATTCTGTTTGCGCCATCTTGGGGCGGTATGATTAACGGGATTATGACCCTGTCTGGTGCGTGGAACAAATTGCGTACTGACCCAATTTTGAAATTCTTGGTGGTGTCATTGTCTTTCTACGGTATGTCCACGTTTGAAGGTCCAATGATGTCTATCAAAACCGTGAACGCATTGAGCCACTACACCGATTGGACAGTGGGACACGTTCACTCTGGCGCATTGGGCTGGGTGGGTTTTGTTACCATTGGTGCGTTGTACTATCTGATTCCACGTTTGTATGGTCGCAAAGAAATGTACAGCACCAAATTAATTGAATTGCATTTCTGGATTGCAACCATTGGTGTGGTGTTGTACATCACGTCTATGTGGGTGGCAGGTGTGATGCAAGGCTTGCTGTTGGGTGAATTAAACCCTGATGGTACATTGGCTTACCCACAATTTGTGTCTGTGGTGGCGCGTACTTATCCTTACTATTTGATTCGCACCATTGGTGGCGCGTTCTACGTGGGTGGTATGGTAATTATGGCATACAATGTTTACCGTACTGTGGCAAGTGGTAAACCTGTGGACGCAGAAATCCCTGCTTTACCACAAAATGCACATCATTAAGAAAGGCAGCCTGAAAAATGAAATTCCAACATTTAATTGAAGAAAAAGTCGGCTTTCTGATTGTCTTTACCCTAATTGTGATTAGTTTCGGCTTATTGGTTCAAATTGTGCCATTGGCGTTTTCCAAAGAAGTGATTAACCCAACGGAGGGTGTTAAACCCTATAGTGCATTGCAGTTAGCAGGTCGTGATATTTATATCCGTGAAGGCTGCTATAACTGTCACTCACAACACATCCGCCCTTTCCGTGCTGAAACCGAACGTTATGGACATTATTCAGTAGCAGGCGAATCTGTATATGATCGCCCATTCCAATGGGGTTCTAAGCGAACAGGTCCAGATTTGGCGCGTGTAGGTGGTCGTTATTCAGATGAATGGCATCGTGCACATTTGATTGATCCACGTTCCGTTGTACCTGAATCTAATATGCCAGCATTTCCATGGTTAGCAAAAAATAAAGTTGATGCTGACCAAATTATTCGCCATATGAAAACATTGGAAAAACTCGGCACACCCTATACCGAAGAAGACTATAAAAAAGCCCCAGATGAGTTGAAAAACAAATCTGAATTGGATGCTGTGGTTGCCTATCTGCAAGGTTTGGGTTTGGCATTGAAAAACAAAAGGTAAAAAATCATGGATTTGACTTGGGCAAGAGTATTATTCACTTTATTGGTGTTTAACTTTTTCGCGTTGGTGCTGTACATCGTGTTTCACAAGCGCAATAAAACGGGCTATGAAGACGCAGGGCAAAGCATTATGGATGACCCCGACACCCCCACCGAAAATGTCCATTCAAATCCTGATAATGGAGCAAAATAATGGAACACTCACAATTCACAAGCCCCTTTTGGCACTACTATATTTGTGCCATCGTGGTGGGCGGTCTTATTTGGGTAACGTGGTTGCTGCTTTCCCAAAACACAGTGAAGCACAAAAAAGATGAAGATGTTCAAACCACAGGGCATTCATGGGATGGTATTGAAGAATACAATAACCCATTGCCTAAATGGTGGTTTTGGATGTTCTTGATGACCATTCTGTTTTCGGTTGGTTATTTGATTTTGTACCCTGGTTTGGGCGACTACAAAGGCATTGGCTTTAACGGTAAACCTTGGACAAGTGTGAACCAATACGAAGCTGAAATGGCAAAAGGCGATGCTAATTTCCATGAAAATTACGGCAAATTCGCCGCGATGAGCGTGGAAGATACAGCCAAAGATCCACAAGCGATGGCGGTTGGTGAAAACCTGTTTGGTGTGTACTGTATCCAATGTCATGGTGCGGACGCGCAAGGTTCAAAAGGTTTCCCAAACTTGACAGACGCAGACTGGCTGTGGGGCGGTACACCTGAAAAAATCAAGGAAAGTATCACACACGGTCGTGTGGGCGTGATGGCACCTTGGGGTGTGGCATTGGGTGGTGAAGAGCGCGTGAAAGACGTGGCACACCATGTAATGTCTCTGTCTGGCATGGAACACAATGATGAACGTGCGGTTCGCGGCAAAGAAATTTTCGCCGCAAACTGTGCGGTGTGCCACGCAGCAGATGGTAGCGGTACACAAGGCACTGCACCGAATTTGACTGACGACACTTGGTTGTGGGGCAATTCGGAAAAAGCGATTATTGAAACCATCACAGGTGGTCGTCATGGTCAAATGCCAGCATGGAAAGGTTTCTTGACCGATGACAAAATCCATTTGTTGACTGCCTATGTATGGGGCAAATCACACCCTGATGGCGCAGCTTTGCCGACTGACACGAAAAACTTTGTTGGCGGTAAAACGGATGGCGCAGCCGTAGAAACACCTGCCCAAGAAACGCCTAAAGTAGAAGAAGCTGCCCCTGTTCAGGTAGCCAGCTCTGTTGCGGAAACCGCTTCTGAAGCTGCATCAGCCGTTCAGGCTGCCAGTGAAAGCAGTGCACCTGTAGCCGCTTCTGAAACCACGCAGCCTGCAACGCCAGCCACAGTTCCTGCCAGCGACAAAGCTGAAGTGAAAGTGGAAAACGGCATTGTGAAATTCTATTTCGCATCAGGTAAAAGCGCGATTGCAGCGGGTGCAGACAAAGCCACCGCAGAAGTTGTAGCGGCTGCCAAAGCAGGCAAAAAATTGGTGATTAGCGGTTTCGCGGACAGCACAGGCAATGCGGCTGCCAACGAAAAATTGTCTAAACGCCGCGCCGAAGTGGTACAAGCCTACTTAATCAAACAAGGCGTGAAGAAAACCAGCATTGTGATGAAAAAACCTGAAAGCAGCGTAGGCGCACAAGGCAATAATGCCGAAGGTCGCCGCGTGGAAGTGAAAATTCAGGATTAATCTTTGAAGATTGGTTTTTGAAATATAAAAAACGGCTATTCATAGCAATATGAATAGCCGTTTTTTGCTTTTCAGGCAGCCTGAAATATTTTTAATTTAATTTAAAAACAAATATTTATTAATTAAGTTGTAAGGATAGGCAGCCTGAAACAACTAAATCCACATTACCACCTATTTTTTGCAAAACATGAACATTCAAACCCACACCCAAGCCGCCAGCCTGTTGATTTTACGCCTATTTGTTGCGTATGAATTTTGGGAAGCTGGCGTGGAAAAATGGCGCGGACAAAATTGGTTCGCCGATATTCAACAAAAATTCCCTTTCCCATTCAATCTATTGCCTGCCGATTTAAACTGGCAACTTGCCACTTATGCCGAATTGCTGTTGCCCATTGCCTTGGTCATTGGCTTGGCAAGCCGACTGTCGGCAATCGCATTGACCATTTTAACGCTGGTGGCATGGTATGCCGTTCACGCAGGTTTGGGCTACAATATTGGCAATGGCGGCTACAAAATGGCGGTCATTTATCTGGTTGTTTTAACGCCTATTATTTTGCAAGGCGGTGGCGCGTGGTCGCTGGATAGTTTGTTAAAACAAAAGTTTAAATGGGCAAAATTTTTCTGATTTTCACCAACCTTTAACTCACAAATGGAGTAATTAGCATGAGCAACAAAAAAATTTCTGTATTGGCATTGGCAAGCGCATTGTCTTTGGGTTTGGCGGCACCCGTAGTGGAAGCGGCACCTGCTGAAAAACCCGCTACCAAAAAAGTCAGCAAAACCAAAGCCAAAAAAGCCAAAGCCAACAAACGTGTCGCCCCTGCTCGCAAAGCCGTTGAAGGCACTTGCGGTGGACACAGCAAAGCCGCCGAAGGTTCATGCGGTGGCAAAGCCAAAGAAGGTTCTTGTGGCGCATCAAAAGCCAAAGAGGGTTCTTGTGGCGCGTCCAAAGCAGGCGAAGGCGCGTGTGGCGGTCAAAAATAAACACCCATTTAATCAAATTATTAACTTGAATCTGTGATGGTTTAATAAGGCGATTATTGTGATAAAATAATTGGCGATTTTCAGGCTGCCTGAACCTGTTTTTTCAGAAATTTTTGATAAATTATCAAGTTGATGAAAATCGGTTTGCCCTGAATATCGTCAATTATTCAATCATTTTAAAAATTTTTATTATTTTGGAGTATTTATGAACAAGATTTCTATTGCTGCTTTGGCAGGTGCATTGTCTTTGGCTGCCTGTGGCGAAGCCCAAAAACCCAGCCAACCCGAAGCCCCCAAAACCACCGAAGCCCCAGCAGCAACTTCTGCCCCAGCCAAAGCCGCCGAAGGCAAATGTGGCGAAGGCAAATGTGGTGGTGCTTCTGCTCCTGCATCTGGCGCAAAAGCTGCCGAAGGCAAATGCGGTGAAGGCAAATGTGGCGGCGCATCTGCCCCAGCCAAATCAGCCGAAGGCAAATGTGGCGAAGGCAAATGCGGTGGCGCAGCTTCTGCTTCTGCAAAATAATGATTTGAAATTCAACTGATTTTTAGGCTGTTTGGGGAATGTTTTTTTACAGAAAAAAGATTTTTCAGGTAGCCTGAATTGTAAGCGACACCAACATCAAGAAAGGAAAAACAAAATGATACAAGGTTCTGGACTCGGCTATCGCCGCGATTTGGCACAAGATTTTTTAAAGCTGCCTGAAAACCATCCCATTGATTTTATTGAAGTTGCCCCCGAAAACTGGATTAAAATGGGCGGCACAGCACGCAAATTGTTTGACCAAGCCGCAGAACAAATCCCCGTGGTGATTCACGGTTTGTCGCTGTCTTTGGGTGGGCAAGCACCGTTGGACATGAATTTGCTTGCAGGCATTAAATCCATGATGAATCAATACAATACGCAATTTTTCTCCGACCATTTGAGCTATTGCCAAGACCACGGACACCTGTATGATTTGTTGCCCATTCCCTTTACAGACGAAAGCATAGCCCACACCGCGCAACGCATTCGCACCGTGCAAGATTTTTTGGGTTGCCAAATTGCCATTGAAAACACATCTTATTATTTGCATTCGCCTTTGGCAGAAATGGACGAAGTGCAATTTTTGAACGCGGTCGCCCAAGAAGCCAACTGCTTGATTCATTTAGACGTCAACAATATTTATGTGAATGCCGTCAATCACGGTTTGCTCAAACCGCGTGATTTTCTCAATCGCGTGGACGGTGCGCGTGTTGCCTACATTCACATTGCAGGGCATGACGATGAAAACCCCGAATTGCTGATTGACACGCATGGCGAAAAAGTGCAAGACAATGTTTGGGATTTATTATCATACGCTTACGAGATTTTGCCACACATTCCGCCCACATTGTTGGAACGCGATTTCAATTTTCCGCCCTTTGCCGAATTATTGGAAGAAGTCCAAAAAATCAAAAACTTGCAAATTCATTCACAGAAAGACCTGCGTTATGTCGCCTAGTTCTGCCGATTTTCAAACCGAGCTGGCGGCGGCGGTACGCATGGGCGTGTCGCCTGACCCCACCCGTTTTCCGCCCGAGCGTTTGGCGGTGTACACGCGCTTGGTTCGCAACAATATGTTTGGTTTCATCAATCGCTGTTTTGTGGAAACGCCAAAATATGTGGAAAAAGCACAATGGTCTGATTTATTGGAAGATTTTGTGCAAAATGGCGTGGCACATTCGCCTTATTTTCAGGATATTGCAGGCGAATTTTTGCGCTTTTGCCAAGAACAGGAAAAATTGGATAAGTGGTTGTTGGCATTGATGAATTTGGAAGAGGCGCAATTGCAAGCCGAAGTCGCTATTCTTTCAGGCTGCCACGCCGCCAATGACGATGACAACGCACCCATGCAACCCAATGCCAGCGTACACATTCGTCAATATGATTTTGATTTTGCAAAATATTATCCCAAAGATGCCGAATTATGCGCCGTAGGCAATATGGTGATTTGGCGCGACAAAAACGACTGGGTACGTTGGCAAAATTTGAGCGATATTGACCACATTTTGCTGGCTTTGACGGCAGAAAATCCTTTATCTTTAAATAACTTAATCACGCAGTTGGCAGCTATTATGCCTGATGACGGTGGTACATGGCAAAATCATGTTCGGGCGCGTTGGCAATATTGGGTAAGAGAAAATGTTTTGCAGGTTGCCTGAAAATATCTTCTAAAATCAAAAATGTGGAAAAGCAGTTTTTCCACATTTTTTGTTTTATAATAAACAATTATTTATCTTTATTTTGACACTTTTATGACTGCTACCGATTGGCAAGCCCTGCGGCGACATTTATTGCGCTTTGCACAAATACAACTGCCTGATTATCCTGATTTAATTGAAGATTTGGTACAAGAAACCCTGCTCGCCGCCCACGCGCAACAAGACGATTTTCAAGGACAAGCCCAATTTCAAACATGGGTTTTTGGCATTTTAAAAAACAAAATCAAAGACTTTTTGCGAAGCCAACAACGTTGGCAAAAAGTATGGCAAGATAGCCCAAAAGAAAATCAATTAGATGAATTATTTGGCGAACAATTTGCCAACAATGGGCATTGGCATGCCAATTGTGATTTGGCGGACTGGTCGCGCCATGAGCCGAATAATCTATTGAAAGAAAAACAATTTTTGCAGACTTTGCAACTATGTTTGTATGGGCTGCCTGAAAACACGGCGCGGGTGTTTATGATGCGCGAAATTTTGGATTTGGACGCGCGTGAAATTCAAGAAAAATGCGAATTGAGCGCCAGTCATTATCATGTTTTGATGCACCGTGCGCGTGAAGCCTTGCGACAATGTTTGCAAATAAAATGGTTTAATCATTTGTCTTGAAAGGATTTTTTATGATGAAATGTTTGAATATCACGCGCTTGATTTCGCGTGAACAAGATGAAACATTAACTGTAAAACAAAAAATGATTTTGTCCCTGCACACGGCAATGTGTGGAAAATGTCGGCGTTATCGGCAACAAATGGGCGTGTTGAGCGCTTGTGTGCGGCAGATGAAATGATTTCAGGCAGCCTGAAAATGGTTTCAGGCTGCTTGTAAACCTTATTTCCGCCCAATTTGCGACACAATCGTGCTATCGGTAATTTTGTCATCGTCCGCCAACAACATCGCTTTGGACAACACCACCGACAAAGCCGCATCGCCTTCAAATGGGATAAACAATTGGCTGGTAACGTCTTTTTTGCTGCGGTCGGGGACAATGCACAAATACTGGTCGTTGGGCAACATCAAAATATTGGTACTGCCAATGTGGATTTTGTAGGTGCGCAATTTGCCTTGTACCACCAAGAAATTGCCGTCAATGTGCGCCACTTTGCCGATTTTCAAACGCGGCAACAGCATTTCCAATACCGATTTACGCGTTTTCGCCATTTCATTCAAATCGCCAAACGAATACGCCTGCCAATATTGTTGATGACGCGGTTCGCCACCGTTGTCCTGCCAAGTCGGGTCATTGCCCACGCTCGCCACACCCACAAATAAATCCACATCGCGCAACACTTCAGAAAAAATACGCGGTGGAATATTAATTAAATCAATAACTTGATTATCTCTTGTAAAGCGAACTTGGTCGGTGGAAACGTATAAATAAATCCCGCTTTCCGTCCAAGCGTCCTCGCTATGCACCGTTTCCGTCCAAAAATGCGCGGTCAAATCGTATTCAGGCAAGGCGAGTGAGACTGAGCCATCATCGCCACCGTCCCACGCACCGCCCAAATGTCCCGACCAGCCACGCCCTTTTGCCAAAGTCATGTATTGGTGCTGTTTCAAAATGTGGGCAGCAAAACGGTTGCTGTATGTGCGCGTGTTGATTTCTGCTTCGGTCAGCACATAAATTTCTCGGAATGCTTGTTTCAACGGCTGAACAATCTCATTTTTAATCAAAAGATTGCGCCAATTTAACACACTTTGTTGGCTCGCCAAAATGGGGTGCCACAAACCCACTTTCAGGCAGCCTGAAACATCTACCGTTTCGCCCAATTCGTTTACCCATACGCCATTTAAACACAGGGCGGTTGTGGCATTTTCAGTTGTATCATCTTGATAAAATTGCCAAATCAAAGGCAAAGTCAGCCACGACATCAAACCATGTTGCCAATAACAATCTTGCGCGTGTGCCAGCGAAACACGTCTTTCTGAACGCAAAAGTTGGTCAAGGCGGTCGCGCTGGGCGGTGAGCATGGCATTCAGATTTTTTTGTAAGGCTTTGATTTGTTTTAAATCATCGGCAAATTTGTCTTTCACAAAAGCGGGCGCGGATTTTTGCGGTGAGCCGTCTGGTTTCAGCCACAATAAATCGGATTTGCCCACGCCTGAAATTTGTACGCGGCAAGTGTAATCATGAAATTGCCAATCACGACAATGGTTTATTAAACCAAAATCATCTACCGCCAAATCTTCAATTTCATCACGGCTGACACCGCGCTCGGCGGCGATTTCGTCCAAATATTTGGCAATCAATTTTTGCGCGTTGGACAATTTCACGCGCAAACGCAAACGCGACAATTGCGCCACACCGTCTATGCTGCCTGAACGGTACAGCGCGTAGCAACAGGCATTGCCCACAACGGCATAGCGATTTTTGTCGTATGAATGCAACGCCAAAGTGGCAATTTGTGTACTGGTTTCTTGGTCGTCAAAATTCGCGCACGCCCATACTAAACCTTTGATAATTACTCGGTTTAAGTCGTGTATGGCGAATAAGGTTAAAGTTATGGCGTCATAGATTGGGTGGGTAAACCATTCTTCTTTTGTATGAATGATGAACTCAAACCATTGAAAAATCATGTTTTTGAATTTATCTTCGCCCAATGTTTGAATGTGGGCGTTCATTTCTTTTAAAAATTTTGCGCTGGGTTTGCTGGCGGTGGCGGTTTTTGCCAGACACAAAATATTGCGCCAGATGTCCTGTTCAGCCAAAGGCAGTTGATTTAATAAATGATTGGCATAGGGCATAAAAGGGTCAATTTCAGGGGAGTAAAAATCGTTTAATTTGGTAAAAAAACCATATTCCGTTTCAGTTTGATTTTGTTTTTCTGGCATGATTATCTCATTGAAATAATTTAAAAAATATCATTTTCAGGCTGCCTGAATCATTTACCCACCCACCAAAGGCGTGAGTTTAATAAAATTCACAATCAATTTATCGTGCAAATATACGGTTTCATCCAACGTTTCCAGTTGGCGGTTGTCGGCGAGAATAAAAAAGCCATTTTGTTCAAAAGCTTGAAGTGCGATGGCGATTTGTTTGTCGGGGTCAATGATTTTTTTGGGTTTGCTTTGGTCGTAGCCGTTTAACACGGTTTCGCGTTCATCGGGTTGTACCAAAAAATGCAGGTGGTCGTTGGCGCGTTGATTGTATTGCGCCACTTCTTCGCGGACACGCGCCGCAATCAAATCCGCCGCGCTAATGCGTTGTGTGCTGAATTTTAAGAATAATTCATGCACAATATTGCCGTGTAAAGTTTGGTCTTGAATGGTAACGGTGGTCATGGTTTTATCCTTGCGTGGAAAGATTTGATTTTATATGAAAATGGGTTTTCAGGCAGCCTTTCAGTACACGACAATTTTTCCAATCACAAATCATGTAGGGTGCGCCGTGCGCACCAAATGACTGAATAATTTAAATATTGTGGTGGATTTGGTGCGCACGGCGCACCCTACTGTTATTTTTGTCGTGTACTGAAAGGCAGCCTGAAA
>NZ_JQKH01000062.1 GCF_000745955.1 Alysiella crassa DSM 2578
CAGCGCTGGCAAATTGAAATGCTGTTTAGCTGCCTGAAAAAACGCGGTTTTGACTTGGAAGCCACGCACATGACTGACCCTGTTAAAATGGAAAAGTTGTTTGCGATTCTGGCAGTTACATTGGCTTGGGCTTATGTCATTGGGCGTTGGCAACATGCGCTTAATCCAATTAAGCCTAAATCTCATGAACGTTTATCGCAAGGTATTTTTCGTGTTGGTTTAGAGCAGCTTGCCAAAGCTGCCATGTTGATGATGGCAACTTTGGACTATTTTTCAAACCCAAAACAGGTCGTCCGATTTTTTGTCGTGTACTGAAAGGCAGCCTGAAATGTTCCTACGGCGTGCGCTCTATCGCCGCGCGGCGACTTACTTTTTAGAAAAGTAAGCCAAACAAAAAATAATTAAATTCCAATGGTTTGAATTTTCAGGCTGCCTGAAATATTTTATTTTTTGTGAATGAAATTGCTGGAATTTTTGTATTTGGCTTTCAGTACACGACAAAAAATGATTTCCGTAGGTCGGGCATAAATGCCCGACCTACAAAATGTCGTGTACAAAAAGGCAGCCTGAAAATAATTTAATCAATCATAACACCATGAAACTCATCACAAAATACCTGATTACCCGATTGGCAACCATGTCGGGCTACGCGCTGTTGTCCATACTCGCGCTCTACAGTTTTATTGACCTGCTCGCGGAAGTCGGCAATATCGGCGAAGGCAGTTACACGGGCTGGACGGCGTTTCAATACATCATCATGCAAATGCCTGCGCGAGCGTATCAATTGATGCCGCTTGCCACGCTGATTGGCGGCTTGCTGGCGTTGAGCCAGCTTTCGTCCAATAGCGAGCTGGCGGTGATTAAAACGAGCGGTTTGAGTACCGCCAATATCATTGGCATTATTTTGAAATTTAGCGCGATTTTTGCGGTTTTGACGATTTTGTTGGGCGAATTGCTCGCGCCCGAATTAAGCCGCCGCGCCGACACGCTCAAAGCCAGCGCAAAATCAGGCAGCCTAACCGCTTCCGCCACAGGCGTGTGGCTGAAACAAGCCGACAGCATGGTCAATATCGCCGCCATGTTGCCCGATAACACCTTGACAGGAATCAAAATTTGGCGTTACAACCCAGATTTTCAACTCACCGAAATCATCGCCGCCGAATCCGCCCAAGTGTCTGACAATAAATGGATTTTGCACAACACGCGCAGCAGTCAAATCGGCGAAAAACAGGTTCACACCCAACACGCCGCACAAATGGATTGGCAAACCAATGTAAACAAAGACTTACTCACCGTTTTGCGTGTCAAACCCGAACAAATGTCCTTTACCGCACTCACGCGTTATATTGATTATTTGAAAAAAAATAATCAGGATACAAAAGCTTACGATGTTGCATGGTGGAATAAATTGGTTTACCCAATTACCACAATGGTGATGTCGCTGGTGGCGTTGGCGTTCACGCCCAATTCGGGGCGGCACAGCAATATGGGCTTGAAATTATTTGGTGGGATTTGCTTGGGTTTGCTGTTTTTTTTCACGGGGCGGCTGTTTGGGTTTACCACGCAACTGTATGGCGTACCAGCGTTTTTTTCGGCAGTGTTGCCAACGGCGGCGTTTGCGGCTTGGGCGGCTTATTTGATTCGCAAACAGGAAGCACGATGATGGTTCAGGCAGCCTGAAAAATAAAAACATGAATATTCAAAATTTCCTAAAATTTCATCAAAATCAACATATTATTATTGGATTAAGCGGCGGTGTGGATTCAGTGGTTTTGTTACATTTGCTCGCTCAAGCGCGACACGATTACGGCTTAACTTTGACCGCCGTCCATGTCCATCACGGTTTGAGCGCGAATGCGGACGCGTGGGCGGCGTTTTGTGCCAATTTATGCCAAGCGTGGCAAATCCCGTTTCATATCAAATATGTACAGATTCAATCAGCAGGTTTGGGCGTGGAAGCCGCCGCCCGCGCCGCCCGTTATCAGGTTTTGCAAGCGTGGCAAGGCGACTGTCTAGCGCTCGCCCATCATCAGGACGACCAAGTGGAAACCTTTTTTTTGGCGGCATTGCGTGGCGCGGGCGTACGCGGTTTAGCAGCGATGGAATATACTGATGATTCAATGAATTACCCTATTTCAGGCAGCCTGAAAATTGTCCGACCCTTATTGCAACACACACGCGCCGAAATTGAACGCTACGCCACACAACACCAATTGCAACACATTGAAGATGAAAGCAATTTCAATCCTATTTATTTGCGAAACTGGTTGCGCCATGATTGGCTGCCTGCGCTGCGCCAACGCTTGCCCCACGCCGACCGCCACATAATCACCGCCATCGCCACCTTGCAAGATGAATTGTCTATTTTAAATGAAATCAATGAATTAGATTACCAACACATTTGCCCACAACACTATTTTCGCCTAGATTTATGGCGCGAATTGTCCCCAGCGCGGCGACGGCAACAACTTGTTTTATTTACCAAAAATCATGGATTAGGCACGCCACGCCGCGCCAGCATATTGGATTTTGAACGGATTTTATTGGACGAGCCGAATGTGGCAGAATGGGCTTTGCCGCACGGCACGGCGTATGCATATCGGAACATTTTGTTTGCATTATCAAATAATTGGCAGCAAAATCTGATTTGGGCAAACCCGATTTCAGGCAGCCTGCAAAATGTGATGAACACCACACAATTAATCGCCCATCAAACCATCACATTACCCGATGGCTGCGAACAGGTAACGCTGCGGATTACCCAGCCACACGACCGTTTAGGCAAAAATTTGGTTAAGAAAATCTTGCAAAATCATCATGTTCCGCCATTTTTGCGACCGCATTATCCTGTGTTGGTGGCGGAAAATGGCGAAGTGTTGGCAGTGTTGAATTTGGTGGCGCGACACGATGTGGGGGGGCTGCCTGAAAGTGAATTTTTGGCGCAATTTCTGCTATAGTCGTAGAATTGAAAAAGCATTACGGCGTTGCCAACGCCCTTATGTACTATTCGTACACGGCGGGCGTTGTCGCCTTGTACTGCATTTTCACTTCTACGACTATAAAATACATTTTAATTTAATAAATAAATTTTACAAACAAAACAAGGATTTAATTTTATGAAAATCACAAGCCAATGGTTAGATGGTCGCTGTTTTGTGGCGAGCAATGAGCGCGGACACTCTGTCGTGATGGACGGCACATCGCCCGATGAAGGGCTGAAACGCGCACCCAGCCCCATGGAATTATTGTTGATGGGCGTGGCGGGCTGTTCCAGCATTGATGTGGTGGACATCGCCAAAAAGCAACGTCAAGACGTGGTGGATTGTATCGCCACCGTAGAAGCGGAACGCACCGACAGCGTGCCACGCGTGTTTACCAAAATTCATATTCATTTCAAAGTCATCGGGCGCGGCTTGCAAGCGGACAGCATAGGCAAAGCGGTGCAATTGTCGGCGGAAAAATATTGCTCTGCGTCCATTATGTTGGGCAAGGCGGCGGAAGTGTCGCACAGTTTTGAAATCGCTGAAGCGTAAAAATATACAGGCAGCCTGAAAATCATTTTTCAGGCTGCCTGTATATTTTTTAAATCAAATGATTAAGCGCGTTTGCGGAATTCGCCTGTGCGCGTGTCAATTTCAATTTTGTCGCCGTTTTCCACATAAGACATCACTTGGATTTCGGTGCCGCCCACCAAACGTGCGGTTTTCATCACTTTACCCGAAGTGTCGCCTTTGACCGCAGGCTCAGTGTATTCCACTTCGCGCACGATGATGGTAGGCAATTCTACGGAAATTGGGTTGCCTTCGTAGAAGGTTACTTCGCATTCATCTTCCATGCCGTCCACGATGAATTTCAGCGCGTCGCCGATGTTTTCCGCTTCAATTTCGTATTGGTTGAACTCGTCGTCCATAAACACATACATGGGGTCAGCGAAATAGCTGTATTTACAATTTTTGCGTGATAATACAATCACATCAAATTTATCGTCCGCTTTCACGATGGTTTCAGAAGCCGCGCCTGTGAGCAAATTTTTCAATTTCATAGACACTTTGGCAGAGCTGCGACCGCCTTTGATGTATTCGGTTTTTTGCACCACCATAGGGTCATTGCCAATCATAAATACGTTACCAGCGCGTAATTCTTGTGCGGTTTTCATAATATTTTAACTTTCAAAAAGGGATAAAAACGGCGGATTTTAACTGATTTTATTGAGGAAATCAAATTTTCAGGCAGCCTGAAAACTATTTTGTAAACACGATAAAACCGCCGCCACTTTCGCCGATTGCACCCTGTGCGGGGTCAGCGCATACAATGGCACACTCGGCAATGTCCATTCGGGCAAGACCACTTGCAAATCGCCAGCCGCCACTTCTCGTGCCACATCGCCCGCCAATTGCACCGACACACCCAGTCCCGCCAAAGTCAAATGCCGCAACGCCGCCAAATCGCCACAATGCCAAGTTTTGTGTATTTCCAGATGATACATTTCCGTGCCATTTTGCAAATCGTAACGCACGGGGCGAACGTTTAGCCAACGCAATTTGTGTAAATCGTGCGGTGTCAGCACGGGTTTATTTTTTAAATAATCGGGCGAGCCGAAAATTTGCCAACGCCAATCCGCCAAATGCCGCGCCACCAATTGCGGCGCGTTTAACGCCGTTTCGCCACCACGAATGGCGATGTCAATTTGCGCCGCTTGCAAATCCAATATGCCATCATTGACCGCTAATTGTATGTTAATTAAGGGGTATTGTTCTGCTACATTCAATAAGGCAGCCTGAAAATCCGCCGCCGCCACCAAAGCCAATGGACACGCCACGCGCACATCACCCGATACTTCCGTTTTCACGCTGTCCAAAGCCGAATGTGCATCATCTAAAGCGCGTTTTAGCCGAAAACAATGCGCCGCCAATACCATGCCCGCTTCGGTGGGCGACAATTTGCGCGTACTGCGTTTGAGCAATTTTACGCCATGCACTTGTTCTAGTTTGCTAATGTGCTGGCTCACAGCAGAGGGTGTTGTCCCCAAAGCGTGCGCCGCAGCATGCATGGAACCATGTTCCAATACGGCAGCAAAAGCAAGTAAAGGCTTGGTATCTTTCATTTTTTTAACCGCTTTTTGGTTTATTTTGACAAATATTAAATATACCACATTATTCAGTTTCACTAAATAATCAATGCAGTTGAATCCCTAAATTTCAGCCAATCTCAATCATCTAGTCCACAACATATTTACCACACAAATCGCCACCCTTTCCCAATTCAGGCAGCCTGAAAACCCCTTAACATATGCTTATGTTATAATTCCCCATTTATCTAGGCGATAATATCGCTTATATTATTGATTTTATTAGTATTTTTTAATTATGACTGCCTATTCACGTTCTGCTCGCTCACAACAACCCAAACCCTCTCAACCATCACACAGTATTGTGAATGATGATGAGATTGATTTGGCACAATTATTTGGCGTTTTGTGGTATCACAAATGGCGGATTTTGGTAATTACAGTGGTAGCAGCAGTCTTGGGTGTAGCCTATGCCATTTCCGCCACACCCGTGTATCAAGCCAATGGCATGGTGGAATTTTCCAATAAAAAGAACCAAGTATTAGGCGATTTGTCCGAGATTATGGGTTCAACCAAAACACCCGCCGATTCGGAAGTGGACATGATTAAATCGCGCCTTGTTTTGGGGCAAACTGTTCGTGATTTGAATTTACATATTGACGTAAGCCCCATCACACCGTCTTGGCAACGCTTTCTAAATGCCTTGCCACCCAAAATGCCCAATGCCGTTAAACCCAATTTAACAGTAGAAACTTTCAGGCTGCCTGAAGATTTATTAGACACGCCTTTTGTGATTACTACCTTGTCGCCCAAATCCTATTCGCTTACTTTGCCCAATGAACAGGTTTTGACAGGACAAGTTGGTCAAATCTTGAAAATCAATAATGATGGCGAATTGCTGATTAGCCAAATCACCGCCAATGTGGGGCAACAATTCTCGTTGGTGCATTATTCTGATTTAAACAGCATAGACAATATTCATCGTTCCCTGACCGTTGCCACCAAAAGCAAAAACAGCCCCATGATAGGCTTGAGTTTAACAGGTACAGACCCTGAAAAAATTAAGCTCATTCTTGACCGCATTATGGAAAATTATGCAGCAGAAGACCGCAACAAAGACATTCAGGCTGCCTCAAGTGGTTTGCGTTTTATTGACGAAGAATTGCCACGTCTGAAAGATACTTTACATGAAGCAGAAAACGCCTTAAATACCTACCGCTCGCGCAGTGGTTCGGTGGATGTGCCGCACGAAGCCAAAGGCATTTTGGAAAATTTAAATAAAATTGAAATGCAATTGGTGGATTTGCGCACCGAACAAGCCGTATTAAATGAAGTTTACACACGCGACCACCCATCACAACAAGCGTTGAGCGACAAAATCCGCATTTTGAATGAAGCCAAAAGCAAATTAAACACACAAATCACCAAAATGCCGTCTTTACAACAAGACATTATTCGCTTAACGCGCAATGTGGAAATCAATCAGGGCATTTATGTGCAATTATTGAGTAAACAGCAAGAATTAAACATTCTGAAAGCCAGCTCGCAAGGCAATGTCCGCATTATTGATGCCGCCGCCGTGCCGAAAAAACCAATTAAACCAAAAAAATTAATTATTGTCGCTTTGGCAACCATTTTGGGGGCATTTATGGGCGTGGCGTTTTACCTGTTGCGCACCCTACTGAATCGCGGCATTCACACCGAAGATGAAATTGAAGCATTGGGCTTGGACGTGATTGTTAGCATTCCCGCATCAGACGCGCAAACCAAACGCGACCGTGTACTGAAAAAAGTGGGCAAACGCAAACACATTCGTTCCAACAGTATGTTGGCACTCAAAGACCCCACCGATATGGCGGTGGAAGCCTTACGAGCTTTGCGCACCAATTTATTTTTTCGCACCATGAGCGCAACCAATAAGGTAATTATGATTTCGGGTGCCACGCCTGAAGTGGGCAAATCCTTTGTGGCGGCAAACTTAGCGGTACTGATGGCACAATCAGATAAAAAAGTACTTTTAATTGATGGAGATATGCGCAAAGGCTATATGCACCATTTAATGCAAATTCCATCTGGCGAAGGTTTATCAGAGATTTTGGCAAACAAAGATGATATGCCATATAACCATCGCATTTGGAAAATGAGTTTGCCCAATTTACACTTTTTAAGTGGTGGCAGCACGCCAAATAATCCGTCTGAATTATTACTGAATGGTCGTTTGGGCGAATTTTTGGCATGGGCAGACGCGCATTATGATTATGTAGTGTTGGACACGCCGCCTGTGTTGGCAGTAACCGATGCGGCTGTGATGGGACAGCACGCTGGTGTTACACTGCTGGTTAGCCGTTTTGGGAAAACCAATTTGCGCGAATTAGACGCGTGTGTGGCACGTTTTGAAGCGGGCAATGTGCGCATTAGCGGCATTGTGCTGAACGGCGTGGAACGCACCGCCAGCAATTATTACAGCTACGATGGCTATGCCGATAAATACGGTAAATACAGCAAAGATGGCAAAAAATAGTTTTCAGGCAGCCTTTCACTACACGACAATTGTAAGTCGGGCATGAATGCCCAACCTACAAATTGTCGTGTACTGTGAGGCTGCCTGAAAACCGAAAAAACGCGTTAGACAAATCATCTAACGCGTTTTTTAATTTAATGTGTATGGGCAATTACGCTTTCTTCACAAATTCCGATTTTAAATTCATTGGCGTACCGTCAATTTTGCAGCCAATATCATGGTCACCATCTTGCAGGCGAATGCCTTTGACTTTGGTGCCTTGTTTGATGACCATGCTGCTGCCTTTGACTTTCAAATCTTTAATTAACACAACGGTATCGCCATCAGCCAACGGCGTGCCATTCGCGTCTTTCACGATAGGGTTTTCTTCTTGATTGGCGGATTCGTGTTCTTGCCACTCATGGGCGCATTCGGGGCAAACCAATTGGCTGCCATCGTGGTAGGTAAAATCCGATTGGCATTGTGGGCAAGCGGAGTAAGTCATGATGTGTTCCTTTAAAAAAAATCATTCAGGCAGCCTGAAACCAACTTTCAGGCTGCCTGAAATCATGTTTACAAAAAAATTAAATGAAAATTAAAAATGTATTAAGCATTTTCAAAATACGCCCAATCGCGTTCTGAAAATTCAGGTTTCAAATACATCGCCACACGCGCCGCGCCCACTTTCAGCGCAATTTCGCGCAGGGTAGACAATTCCGCGTCTGTGATGTCCACCAAAAAACGCGGCTGCGGACGCAAAATAATGGTCGGTGCAAATTGCGACAAACCGCATTCTTTCAGCGCACGTTTCAAAATCATTTCGGCGGCGTGGCTATTGGTTACGGGCGTGCGCGGGTGGGCGAAAGGCTGCAAATTTTCGCTGTAGCGGTAGGCGGTGATTTCCCAGTCGCTGCGAATTTGCGTGTCGGGCGGCAAAATCGCGCTGGCGACAAAGCGTTGGCGATTGCGGACATTGGTCAATTCTACGGTGGTGTCGGCGAGCGCAACCAGTATCGTGGGCGACAGGCGAAAGCGGCTGGACGGTATGGCTTGGTTGGTGCGGAAATTCATAAGCAAATCTTTCAGGCTGCCTTGTAATACACGCCCCTATTCAGGCAGCCTGAACAGGTTTTTGTGCATGTATTCAAAAATCAGTTAATCAAATGGGGAAATTAAAACGTGTAACCCGTTTGCAATTCTTCATCGCCGACCAATTCCAATAATAAAGCATAAATCGGCGCAAGCTCATGATAACGGCGCGTGGTGCGGCGCAAATAATTCAAAAAGCGTGGAATTTCAGGGCGATACTTGTCTTTACCATCACGATGCCACAAACGGGCAAAAATACCCGCCACTTTCAAATGGCGTTGTACGCCCATAAATTCAAAATCGCGGTAAAACTCATCAAAATTCGCATGGACAGGCAAACCTGCCGCACGCGCCTTTTCCCAATAACGAATCACCAAATCCAACACAAATTCTTCTTCCCACTCAATAAAGGCATCGCGCAGCAGCGACACCAAATCATAAGTAATCGCGCCATATAAAGCGTCTTGAAAATCTAATATACCCACGCGTTCACGCGTTAGCATTAAATTGCGGACGATAAAATCGCGGTGAACATACACTTTCGGCTGTGCTTCAATCACGGGCAATAAATTAGCAATGCCTTCGTCCCATAATTTTTTCTTTTTGAAATTCAATTCTTTGCCCAATTCTTTGGCAACAAACCAGTTGGGAAACAAATTCACTTCTTCCAATAATTTCGCGCGGTCGTATTCGGGCAATACATTGGGTTGGCTGGCGAGTTGCAATTGAATTAATTCATCAATTGCTTCTAATAACAAAGCCTTATGCCCAGCTTCATCGGGATAATCGGTCATGGCGCGTAAATATTGCGTGTCGCCCAAATCGTTCAGCACCACGAAACCTTGTTCCAAATCTTTTGCCAACACAGTCGGCACATTTAAATGGGCAAACAAATCGCGTACTTTTAAATAATTTTGAACACTTTCGCGCATTTTTTCGGGTGGCGCGTCCATGCAAATCACGCTGTCGCCATCGGCAAAGGTGGCACGAAAATAGCGACGATAATCCGCGTCTGCCGCCGCAAAAGTCAATTCAAAGGGGCGGTCAAATTGGGTTTTGAGCCAGTCGTTTAATTGGGTTTGACGGGTGTCCATAATCTTGTTCTTTCTATATTTTTGATGAGTTGGGTTTCAGGCTGCCTTTTAGTACACAAAAAAATCACAGTAGGTGCACCGTGCGCACCAAACACACCACAATATTTCAATGATTCCAGCCATTTGGTGCGCACGGCACACCCTACATGATTTGTGATTAAAAAATGGTTGTGTATTGTGAGGCAGCCTGAAAATTCATTTGTTCATGTGGTTTTTCGTGTTTTAACGCAAAATTCGGTTAAAATATTCGCTATTTTAACCGTAAACGCATTTCAGGGTGTTATTTTGTCTCGTCCATTTCTGATTAAACCGTTGATTATCGCGCTGGGACTGGTGTTTTCAGGCAACATTTGGGCGCAAAGTGTTTCCAAATCGTCCTGGCAACACAGTCGCTTACAACATTGTGCTGCCCCCAATACTGGGGCGGCTCGTTACGCCACCACACCAGCACACGGTAGCGGCGAACCCAAATTACCCGCCGATGTTACCCGCATTACCGCCGACAAATTGGCAGGCAAAAGCCAAACCCACGCGGTCGCAAGCGGCGATGTCATCGTGGAGCGCAACGATGAAACACTCAACGCCCATTGGATAGAATACGACCAAATCGCCGAAACCATCAAAGCAGGCGATGAATTTGCACTCACTCGCGGCAATGGTCAAACCATACGCGGCGACACGCTGGTTTACGATTTGAAAAACCAACAAGGCTCGGCAAAAAACACCGAATTTGAAGCAGAACACGAAGGCAGACGTTTGCAAGGCACAGCAGGCAGCCTGAATATGCACGACAAAACGCATTCGTCCATGCACGATGTGAAATTCAATACCTGTCATGCGGGCGACCATTCGTGGTATATCCAAGCCAGCGAATTAACCGCCAACCGCGACACCAATATTGGCATGGCAAAAAATGCGCGGCTGGTGTTTGGTGGCGTACCAATTTTGTACACGCCTTGGGCGGATTTTCCCTTGAGCGGCAATCGCAAAAGTGGTTTACTCGTTCCCACCGTGAAAGTGGGTTCGGACGGCACGGAATTGGAATTGCCCTATTATTTTAATTTGGCAGCCAACCGAGACACGACCCTTGCCCCTGGTGTGATTACGGCACGCGGCGCAACGGTACGCGGCGAATTTCGTTATCTGGAGCCGAATTATTCAGGCAGCCTGAACGCAAAATTCATGCCCCATGACGCGCGTAGCCGCCACAATAATCGTTATGAAGCGCGTTGGTCGCACAATCATCAATTCAATTCGCAATTAACGGGCGGTGCCAGTTTACATCGCATGTCTGATGACGACTATCAACGCGATTTTTATGACACCACCGAAAGCGTGAATTTGGAAAACAAAGCATGGTTGGATTACACCATGCCGCTTTTGGGCAGCAATCTGCACACCAATTTAACTGTACTGGATTATCAAACCCTACCCGATTCGTCTGGCAATAAAGATGAACCCTATGCCCTATTGCCGCGCCTGTCTGCCAGTTGGCAAAAACAAATTGGCAGGGCAAATGTGAATGTTTTGGGGCAACTGACGCGTTTTGACCATAACAGCAAACAAAATGGCACCCGCGCCGTGATTTATCCATCGGTACAATGGGATTTTGGCAATACTTGGGGCTATGTGCGTCCGCGTTTGGGCGTACACGCCACGCAATATTGGCTGGACACGTTTGGCACAGCACCATCGCGCAGCGTGGAACGCGTGTTGCCGATGGCGAGTGTGGATTCAGGCGTTACTTTTGAGCGAAACGCGAATTTATTTGGCAATGAGTATGTGCAAACGTTTGAACCGCGTTTGTTTTACAATTATGTAGGCAGCCGTGCACAAAATGATTTGCCCAATTTTGATACGTCTTTAAATACATTCAGTTATGACCAATTGTTCCGCGACAATATTTATTCGGGACACGACCGCATTAACAACAGCAACAGCATTACCATTGGTTTACAAACGCGTTTTCTGGATAAATTTACGGGCATGGAGCGTTTGCGTGCGGCGATTGGGCAGAAAATTTATTTCAATACCGACAATGTGTTACTGGACGGCAGCATAGGCAGTTCGCCACGCAATCGCAGCGATATTATTGCCTATTTGGGTGGACAGGTACATAGAAATTGGTTTGCCGACATGAATTGGCACTACAATGAAAGCGATAAGCGCACACAGCGTTTTGACATTGGGGCGCGATACAATCCACAGGTGGGCAAAGTCATCGCGGCGCGATTCAAATATGGGCGCAATGAAGAAATTTACGCGGGTCATTGGGATAAATTGAAACATCTGGATTTGGCGGCACAATATCCACTTTCGCCCAATTTATACGCGGTGGGGCGGTTGAATTACAGCATTTCTCCATGGGCGGCTTTGGAGCAAATTGTGGGGCTGGAATACCGCAACCCTTGCGGCTGCTGGAGCGTGAGCTTGATTGGGCAAAGACGGGTTACGGGTTTGAATGAATACAAAAATGGCTTTTTCTTAACGCTGCAACTGAAAGATTTAGCAAGTTTAGGCAGCAATCCTTACGAAACATTGAGACTGGGTGTCCCCGGTTATCATAAAACCAACGAGGTTATTAAAAAATGAAACACATCAAAACATTAACGGCAGCTATTTTGTTGGCAAGCAGTTTTCAGGCTGCCGCAGAGATTAAAGCGTTGAACAGCATAGCGATGGAAGTGAACGCTTCTATTATTACCTATGGCGATATTGAACGCGCGGTGCGGGTATTACGCGCCAGCCCCACCAATAAAGACATTCCCAATTCGCAATTAGCCGCCGCCGCACGCCAACAGTTAATGGAACGCGCTTTGATGGTGGAAGCGGCAAAAAATGCTGGCTTGAAAGCCACAGAAGCGGAAATTGATGCAGAAATTCAACGCCGTGCGCTGTTGGCAAAAACCACACCTGACGCATTATATGCACAAGCCAAATCATTTGGTTTGAGCAAAAAATCGTATCGCCTTGAAGTGGCAAAAGATTTGTTGAGCGAACGTGTGATGATGAATGTGATAGAAGACGTAAAAGTGGAAGACGGCAAAGTGTTGAATTATATTCAACAAGCGCAAAAAGAAGGCAAAACCTTGCCCGCAGGCAGCCCCTACACGGTTTACCAAGTGCGCCGCATTTTGATGAACATCAACGACACTCACACGTCCAAAGCAGTCGGCGACCGCATTAAGCTGCTGGCTCAAGCGGTGCAGCAAGGGCAAGATTTCGCCACATTAGCCAAACGCTATTCGCAAGAAGCGGCGGCGGTAAACGGCGGTTTGCAGGAATTATCAGAAGGGCTGGTGCCTGCCAAAGTGGAAGCGATGATGCGTATTGTGCCAAATGGTCAAATCAGCGCACCGATTCAAACAGCCAAAAATTGGCAAATGCTGTACATGGTGAGCCAACGCACCGAAAATAATCCCACCAAAATGCAAGAACACGCCGTGCGTTTACTGTTGCTGAAGCAGGAACAGCAAAAGGCACAAGGGCAATTTTTGGGTTCTTTGCAACATGGGACGGTGGTGCGCGAATTTTAAGTTTCAGGCTGCCTTCATACGCTACAAAATTTAACGCACGGCGCACCCTACTGTGTGTTTTGTCGTGTACGGTAAGGCAGCCTGAAACCCCCTATTTCAAATCATAATAAAATAATGGTAAAGAGTAATTTTTATGACATCAAACACAGAAAAATCGTTTCAGTTACAGCGCAATTTGGTGATTCGTGAATTGTTGTTGCACAATTTAATTGCTTTGATTTTGTATTATTTGGTGGCGTTGGTGTGGGGGGAGATGTCGCTGTGGTTTGCGCTGGCTTTGTCGGTGCTGACGATGGCGCAGGCTGCATGGCGGTGGAATAAATTATGGGGCTGGACGTTTGATGAAGCGCAATTTCACATCAGCCGCTATGCCCAATGCGGCATTGAAGTGAAAGACCGCCAAATGGCGTGGCAAGACATCGCGCAAGTCCAGCACAAACGCACGCCCTTATTGCGGCGCGATTATTTGCTGCTGCGTTTTCAGGGCGACAATAAAATGCCTGTGCGCGTGGCATTGTATTTGCAAAATGCCACAGAACGTGAAGAAACCATCGCTTTATTTCAACAATATTGTCCTAATAAAATGAAATTATTGGGGTAAACACCATTTAGGCAGCCTGAAAACCAATTTGCAGGCTGCTTTTTCTGTATTGGCAAACATGGAAATAAAAAATGATTGATTTTATTGAAGAATTAAAAAAAGTACGAGCCTATCAAACTTATGTACCTTTTTATCCAGAACGGATTAAAGGTTATACCGAAGCAGAAATTGAGCAAATTGAACGCGATTGCAATATCCATATTCATGGGCAGTTTCGGCAATTATTGCGCCAAATGGGGCGGTGTTCTGGTGGGTTAATTTGGGGATTGAATATTTGTATGTATAACTATATTTGGAGATACGAAAAATTTACTAGATACCAAAATAGTGTACTAATTGACTTTTATAATGATGATGAAACCAAAAATGCTTGGGAGCAATCTAATTTACACCCAGCATTAAATAAAATATTTATTTGGAATTCCAGTGGTGAATCTACTCGTTGTTATTATTTAATAACAACTGAGCCAGATGATTATTTATGGGAACAAGATGAATATAAAAATGATATGTTAATTACCAAAACGAATTTAACTATATTAGATAACTTACGTGGAGAAATGGAATGGATAACACGTATATATTCAGAGAATCTAGACACAATGTCAACAGAACGTTACCAAACACTATTAAAAAATGGTCA
>NZ_JQKH01000063.1 GCF_000745955.1 Alysiella crassa DSM 2578
GTTTCATCATCATTATAAAAGTCAATTAGTACACTATTTTGGTATCTAGTAAATTGTTCGTATCTCCAAGTATAGTTATACATACAAATATCCCATCCCCAAATTAATCCACCAGAACACCGCCCGATTTGGCGCAACAATTGCCGAAACTGCCCATGAATATGGATATTGCAATCGCGTTCAATTTGTGCGATTTCCGCGTCCGTGTAGCCCTTAATCCGTTCAGGGTAGAAGGGGATAAAGGTATTATAAGCACGAACTTTCTTGAGTTCTTCAATAAAATCAATCATTTTTTATTCCTTTCAATTTTCAGGCTGCCTGAAAAATGGTTTTATTAAAAATCAAAAAGAAAAACACCGTTTCAATTTTCATTAAAACGATGTTTTTCCAATAAAAAATTATTCCACAAATTGCACAATATCCGCCAAATCCTGACGCGATTTCGGGCGAATGTCTTTATTGCGATAGCCAAACGTACACATCACCGAAACGCCCCATTCGGCTGGGTCAAACAAATCCGCTTCCACCAAAATGCGATTAACTTCTTTGTAATCAAAGCCTTCAATCGGGCAAGAATCCACGCCAATCAATGCCGCGCCCGTCATCATGTTTGCCAAAGCGATGTAGGTTTGTTTGCTCGCCCAGTCAAACAGGCTGCGTTCGCTGTCCAAAATGGCGATGTCTTGTTCTTGGAATTTTTGGTACACGGCAAGGGCTTTTTCTTTCGCTTCGCCCGTCAAACCACGTCTGGCGATGACCGTGTCAAAATACGCGCTGTCGTAGCGGGCATTTTTCTTGGCGAGAATGGCGACAATGTGGCTGGCGGTTTCCATAGTGGGAATGCCCCAGCAGTAAGGCTTTAATTTTTCGCGCAAATCGGCATTTTGCAACACCAAAAATCGCCAAGGTTCGCTGCCCACCGAGCTGGGCGACAAGCGTCCCAATTCCAAAATGTATTGGAAATCTTCGGCTGGGATTTTTTTGTCGCCGTCATACGAGCGTGTGGACGCGCGGTAGTGGAAGGCGTTTAATACATCGTCTTTATTGAAAAAGTTCATGGGTTTACTCCGAAAAAATAAATTAAAGTTTGGGGAAAATGGGGTTTTCAGGCTGCCTGAAAAATGTTTTTTAATTAAATACAAAAGCGGTCATCAAATAGCGATTGGGGTTTCTGTTTGTGTGTCCATTTGGGTTTTGGAAAATCAATTTAACGCCACTTTTCAAAATTAAATCAATGGAATAAGGATTGGTTTGTTTTTCAAAATCAATATTTAATTTCACAAATTTTCGCATCACATAATCCAAAGTCAATTTTTTGGGTTGTTTGAAAATCCATGTTTTAACCATAAAATGTTCGCCCGCATGAAATTTTCTCCCCATATAATCGGATTGTAAATGGTCAGAAAAAATTTGGTATAAGCGATTGTCAGAAAAATGAAATTCTATTTTTCCATACAACCAAATATTTGAACCGATTAGATAGCGTCGGTCATGATTATCGGGTTCGGGAAAATGATTTAAAATCCATTCTTGGCTTTGTCCCAGTTCAATACAATCAAATTTCCCATTTGTTAGAAATTCAAACATATTGAGTTCAATTTTATGGTTAATTTCCATCAAAATTTCCTGAAATGATTTTGAAAAATTGGGCGAAGTTTTCAGGCTACCTGAAAATACATAAACATTCAAATTGTACCATCACTCGCGCCTTAAATTTTTCGCTTCCCACCAATTATCGTTCACAAAACCGTCCGCATATTTCTCGCCCATTTTGGGGACATCAATGGACAAACCCGGTTCTTTGGCACTTTTTACCGCATTATCAATGGATTGATACCATTGATTTCGCCCCAGACTGAACACGCCCCAGTGCATTGGCACGATTTTTTTGGCGTTCAAATCCAAAGCAGCCTGAACCGATTGGTGGGCAAACATATGCGTTTTGGGTCAGCCTTGATTGGCGGCATCAATTTCCATAAAAGCGATGTCAAATCCACCATATTTTTTGCCGATGTCGCTAAAATGCGGGGCATAACCTGTGTCGCCACTCCAATACAGCCGTTTGCTCCCTTCCAGCACAAACGATGCCCACAAGGTTTTATTGCGGTCATTTGTCCAGCGAGATGAATAGTGCTGGGTGGGTTCGGCGGTCAATTTGATGTTGCCAACCATTGTGGAATCGCCCCAACCAAGCTCGGTGATTTTGTCAGGCGAAACGCCCCATGACTGTAATCGCGCCCCCACGCCAAGCGGTGCGATAAAGCGTTTTGCCTTGTCCGCCAAATGGCGAATGGTGGTGGCTTCCAAATGGTCGTAGTGGTCGTGGGAAATCAGCACCACATCAATATCGGGCAGATTTTCACGGCTAATTGGGGCTTCTTGAAAACGTGGGGCAATCAGGGGCAAATTAAGGGGGTTGGCGTTATCAAACACAGGGTCGGTTAAAAAGCGCTTTCCGTCCAATTCCAAAATGCTGCTGGCGTGTCCCAGCCAATAATAGGCGAAGTTTTCAGGCTGCCTGAAACTGGTTTTATCCAATAAAATCATCGGTAAACGACCGTTTGGCGTGTAACCGTCATGGCGAATAAAACCGCCTTTGCCAGTCACTTTGTCGGGATAATAGGGCAAATCATCGGTATAAAGATTGGTAAATTGCCCGTTTTTATAATACGGCAAATGGGTAAAACGGCTTTCATCGGGCAATGCACCCAAATTGCGGTAGAGCATCACTCCCAAAATCGCCACGATAAGGGCGAGTATGCCCAAAGTGGCTAGGGTGAATTTAAGGAGTTTTTTCAATAAAGGTTTCGTTGTGGATTAAATAAATTAAACCATTAGGGGGCTAATGGTTTTGGGTTATTTTGAAAAATTGAGGTTTTTTATGGGACGGTATAAGGTGGGATTATGGTTTAGTCTATACAAAAAACAAGCGTTTTTCAGCCCTAGTACACGCTACATAAAACATTTCTGAATTTCCGTTTATTCTTTCAAAATCACTTTTTTGTAAAACAACATTTCTAAACTCCAAACCTTTTGCAGAGTGTATGGTCATTGCAATATTCTGTGTTTTATCTAATTGATAAAATTGCTTTGTGCTTTCAAGTTGAATGCAATTAATAATTTCTTGATAGTGTTCTGGTATTAAAATTTCTATTTCATCATTTAAATTTTTTAGTGTTTCAATACAAAGATTGTTTTTAAAATCTCTCATCAGTTTATTAGCTGATTTTGTGGGCATATGTGCTAAAAAATTCTCTCTAAAATAAACTTCTTCTACTGATTTTGAAAAATATAATTTAAATAACAAATCCAAATGATTTTTATATTCAGGGTTTTCTTGATTTTCAATAAAATCTGGAATTTTTACCACAACTAAATCAAAATCTTCAATAAGACATTTATTTTTATTCGTACTCCAAAATAAAAAACATAATCCTTCATTGGAAAATTTTTCTTTATTAAAAGTCTCTATAACTTTATCAAAAGTAAAATTAACAAAAACTCCATACGCTGTATCTTCATATCTTACACAATTATTACCTTGTGGGATAATATGATTTTTTGCACAATCATCAATTAAAGGATGACAACGAAAATTTTGACTTAACTCATAAATATTATTTTGAAAATATTGGTTATTTTTCATACCTATGAATTTTTGTGAGTCTGCTCCCCTGAATTGATAGATGGTTTGTTTTGGGTCTCCAACCAAAACAATTTGAATGCCAAAAGATAAAAATAATTCTACAATTTCATATTGTAAGTAATTATTATCTTGTGCCTCATCAATATAAATTGCTTGAAATTTGGTTTTTAAATACTTTCTAATATAAAAATTATTTCTTAGTAAAGAAATAGAATACTTAAATAGATAATCTTCTTTTTGATTTATACTTCCAGTCATAATCCGATTGGAATCAACTTTGTCCAACCAATCTTCTACACTTTCAGATTTATTATCGTTTTTAAAGCTAAAACCAATATTTTTATTTCTAAAGCTTTTATCAAAAGCCAAAACATAATGCAATAAAAATAAATGGAATGTCATTGCAATAATTTGACTTCCATTTAATTGTTTGACTTTTTTCAAAATATCATCAGCACTTTTATTGGTAAAACTGATAATGGCAATATTTTGCCAACTTGGAATTTGTTTGGCTTGATTGATTGCTCGTCTAACTAATGTACTGGTTTTACCTGAACCTGCATTAGCAATAATCATTGCTGATGAAAATTGCTCTGGCTCAATAATGGCTTTTTGTTCATCTGTTGGCACAAAATTATTCATTGACTAAGTCCTGTAAGCATTTAAAGTTTTCGTGATTAAAAATTTTTCCAGCATCATCTTCTGTAGCATTTTTAATAAATTCCCACATATTTATCCATTTGGATTTTTGTAAAGAATCTACAAAATCTCTATCCTTATCAAGACATTCTGCTAAATCATTTTCTAAATCTATTTTTGAAAGATGTATTCCAGATTGTGCAAAGTCTTGAATATCTCCAGTATAATTACTATTGATTAGATTTCTAAAATTATCAATATCGAGAGTTGAATAACCCAATCGTTGTTTTTTGTTACTCTCATCTGCATTATTCAGTATGTTAAATATATCAACACAACGATTAAACCCCAAAGCATTCAATTCATCATTTCGTGGTACTTTTGCAATATCATTATCTGTTTTAATAATAATCTTTATGCCCAAACCTTTTAATATTTGGACATATTTATCAAAATAAATCCCTGAAATACTCTGTATCGTAATATCTGTTCTATCATATCCTAATTTATCTAAGACCCACTCAAAAAGTAATTTTTCTGATGGGCCTTCAACCAATAAAACCCTATTAACAAATAGACATTGAGCCAAATTTTCTATTAAAATATTTTTAAGGTCATTATATTTATCTCCTATATTGGCAATTTCTGAACTAATTTCTATCTTTTGATTTTGCTTAAACAAACGAATCAGATTTGCTTCATTGCTAATTTTAAAAAATAATTGTGGGGAATGTGTAACCAAAAATAAATAAGGGCTAAACTCTTCATTAAAAATGGTTTTTGACAACTCAATTTGAGATGACAGGAAAAGATGATTTTCAGGCTCTTCTATTAGTAAAATAGGTATTTTTCCATTAGCATTTACACCATTATTAAGTAAATAGCTAATCAGGGCATACATTACCTTTCTAATCCTACCATCTCCCGATGTTGGATAAAATGTTGGTTCTATATCATCTTCTCGATTGTCAAACATAAAAATATCTAAATTATTATGTAAGTCTCCAAAGGTATGACTAGGGCTTATTTTTATTTTATAGTTTTTATCAAATAAATCAAGTTGCTCATTTAAACTGCTCTCCATAGTTTTTATTGTAGATAAAATTGATATTTTCTGATTAAATAATTGATTTAATTCCTGTATTTCACTTTCGATGTTAATATCGTCATCATTTTTTTGGTAATTATTTAATAACTCTTTTTTAAACTCTTTAAATTTTGATGAAATATCATTTTGAGAAGGAATAAATACACAATAGAAAATATCATCTAGTATTGTGCGATTTAATCCACGCATAGGGATTTCTATTAACTCTTCATTTTCAGAACCCCAAGATAAATTACTGATAAATTGATTGTTTGAAAATTCAATCGTAAGTTTTATTGTAAAAAGTTCCGTATTATCTGTAATTGCATTATCAGCCTTTGCAATAATAATGTTATTATAATCATTGTCTTCCGAAATATCTAAATAGCAGGATATTTCAATAGGATTTGATTTATTGCAAGTATGAAAATCAGTATCATAGATTTGGTTATTTCGTGCCTTACCATCAAATAATAAGCGTAAGGCATAGATTAAATTGCTTTTACCTACATCATTCATACCAAAAATTAAATTTTTATTTGACAATTCAATTTCACAATTATCAAAATTTCTAAAATTAACAATTTTGAGTTTACGAAGTTTCATTTGCAGTTTCCCCAATAATAAAAATATTAATATTCAGTACATTGTACCATTTTCATCTAGAAATTTCATCTTTTCAGGCAGCCTGAAAAACAAAAAACACCGTCCCCAACCCTGAAAACGGTGTTTTTCTAACTCAAAAAAATTATGCTTTCAAACTCCCCATATCAATCACAAAGCGATATTTCACATCGGATTTAAGCATTCTTTCATACGCATCATTGATGGTTTGCATATCAATCATTTCCACATCTGGCACGATGTTGTGTTCGGCACAAAAGTCTAGCATTTCTTGGGTCTCTTTAATGCCACCAATCACAGAGGCAGAAATACTGCGGCGACCGACAATCATCGGTACGGTGTTGATGGTTTCTTTAAGTTCGCCCACCAGTCCTACTAGCACCAGCGTGCCATCCAGTGCCAAAGTTGGCATATAGGGTTTTAAATCGTGGGTGTATGGCACGGTATCAATAATCAAATCAAAGGTATTGGCGACCTCTTTCATCTGGTTTTCATCGATAGAAAGCACCACACGGCTTGCCCCAAACGGTAGGCGTCATTGGCTTTGCCCATTGAACGGGTGAACAAGGTTACTTCCGCTCCCATTGCTTTGGCAAGTTTAACCGCCATATGCCCCAGTCCGCCAAGCCCGACAACAGCGACTTTTGAGCCAGCTTTGACATTCCAATGTCTAAGGGGTGAATAGGTGGTAATGCCTGCACACAAAAGAGGGGCAACCGCTTTGGTGTCCAATTTTTCAGAGACTTTTAAGACAAAATCTTCGCTCACCACCACGCCTGTGCTGTAACCACCTTGTGTTGGTGTGCCGTCAAAGCGGTCAATACCGCCATAAGTGCCGATGTTGCCCACTTCGCAGTACTGCTCCAAGCCGTGTTGGCAAGGACTGCATTCACGGCAAGAATCCACCATACAGCCGACACCGACCAAATCGCCAACTTTGAATTTGTCTGCCTTGTCGCCGACTTTGGCAATGCGACCGATGATTTCATGTCCTGGCACCAGCGGATAGTGTTGTGTCCAGCCCCAATCATTGCGAGCCATATGCAAGTCTGAATGGCAGACGCCACAGTACAAAATATCAATCAAAACATCGTCTTCACGGAGTTCTTGGCGTTCAAAACGGTGTTGAGCAAGAGGGGCACTACAAGGGGTATTTTGTTTATCAAGATTTTTGATAAATCGGTATCAGTTAAAATGATAATTGGGGGTAAGGCTACCTGAAAAATCATTTTTAAAAGAAAAAACACCGCTTTTATGATAAAAACAGTGTTTTTTCTGTATCTATTAGGATTTAAAAACCAAAGTTTTCAAAGAATTCTGAATCTCTTTTTCTAATGTTTTACTTTGTTCAAATAAATCGCTTAGTGTCTGTTCAAAACCTTGCATTTTGGTATTAAATTCACTTTCGCTAATATCTATATAATCTATTTTAACATCAAAATATTGCCCTGCACTTAGGCTGTAATTTTTATTGATAATTTCATCATAGCTCACCACCACGCTAAAATCTTCTATTGCTTTTTTATTCGCAAAAGTTTCACAGATTTTATTTTCTTCTACAATGCTTAGTACAGTTTTTTGGTTTTTGCCGTCTTTGATTTTTTCGCCTAAATTGGACGCATCAATCAAAATGACTTTATCACGATTGCTTTTATCCAAAAACAAAATAGAGACATTTGTTCCAGTGGTCGCAAAAATATTAGATGGCATAGATACCACACCAGCCAGCATTTTATTATTGACCAAATATTCACGGATTTTTTTATCAATGCCACTTTGGGCGGTAATAAAGCCAGTTGGCAATACAATCGCTGCTTTTCCTGTGTCTTTGAGGCTGGCGATAATATGCTGAATAAATAACTGATAAATCGCCATACTTTCTTTTTTGGTTTTTGGAATATTGGGAATCCCTGCAAAAAACCGTTCTTGATTTTCTTTGCTGTCTAGTTGCTCTCTAAAATCACTAAAATCCAATTTAAAGGGCGGATTAGACACAATAAAATCAAACTTTTTAAGCTGACCCTTTTCTTTATGTTGTGGGTTTAATAAAGTATTGCCTTGAATGACATTGCCAATAGAATGAGGCAGATTATTTAAAATCAAATTCAAACGCAATAAATTAGATGATTTTTGGGAAATGTCTTGGGTATAAATCGCACATTTATCCTCGCCAATAATATGAGCCACACTCATCAATAGTGAGCCCGAACCTGCGGACGGGTCATAAACACTTTGGCTTTTTAATTGCCCTCTTTGGTCGTCTGGTACAAGGATTTGTGCCATAATTCTTGCCACTGCATTTGGCGTATAATATTCGGCATATTTACCACCTGAATTGCTGTTATAATCTTTGATAAGATATTCAAAAATATCGGCATAAAAATCATATTTTTGATTAAAAATATGCTCAAAACTAAATCCACTAATTTTATTGATGATGGCACGACAAAATTCATCTCGCTTGCTTGGGTCGGAAATATATTGACTTAGGCGTTCAAATAACACCACTTTTGCACCGCCATCGGTTTTTACAGCGTATAATTCGGCATTCTTAGTCGCAATATCAAATAGCGTATCATCAAATAAATTGGCAAAACCCGCTTCATTTTGGCGAACGGATAAATAAGAAATGAGATGGTGCGGCTTTAAAATTGCTGTATTGGGTAATTGTAGATACAACAGCTCCTGTTCATCATCGCTCATTTGGGTATAATAAGCCTGCCAGTCGTTACCATAGTTTGCCAATGTTTTATCAATGGCTTTAACATCATAAGCAAACTTATCATTTAAATATTTGTACAAAAATACTTGGGTAATGATTTTAAATTCATTACCATCATTGCCCAATCCAAAATTAGCACAAATGGTTTTTAGGCTATCAATCATTTGATGGGTTTTTAATTTTAAGTCGGTCATTTTGCTTCTCTATGATTTTCGGTTCAGATATATAGCTTATTGACTGTTAATGTCATTGATTTAATTCATCACTCACGCCAACCTGCCCATTCATCAGCATTGGTAATAAAAAATCTCGTAATTGCGTGAGTTGTTGGTTTTGTTTTTCTAGGTTTTCTTGATGAGAAAAAATAGATTTTATTTTCTCATCAAAATTATCAAGAATATTTTTATTTGGCGAACAAAAATTCAATTGTTTTAAAACACTTGCTGAAATTTCCTTAAATGTTGAACCAGATGATGATTTAATAATTTTATTCATCATATTTTTAATTGTATAAAAAATAAAATATTGAGAATATCCTTTATTTGGAATAAATGACTTAAAACCTTGATTTGTTGTAACTTCATTTAAGGAAATAGCCATATATCCAATAGGAGCTCTAGAACTCATTAAAACTGTACTCTTTGGATAAACTTTTAAGTTTGCATCTTTAATTCCTTCTTGAGATATATTTTTTTCGCCATTAGCAATAAATTTATTTCCTTGATTATTTGATAAATCATTTGGTGTTATCCAAGCAATACCATTTTCACAGAAATTTTCAGAATTAGCAGTATTTGGCGTACTACCACCCACAATTTCCCCCAAATGTGCTAGCTCTTTTGCACTCCAACCCACAGGAATTTCCCTTTTTAATACTTCATCATAAACCATCTCTCCGCCAGACGATTTATAGGGTTTGCCATTTTCATCAGGGAAATCAAACTGCACAAACCAATAATCATAAATCGTTTTTGCCATCTGTTCTAATTGGGCATTGATTTGATTATTTAGGGCGATTTTTTGGTCTAATTGGGATAGAATTTTGGCGATAGATTGTTGGATTTTTAGGTCTTTGTGAATTTTTATCTGAATATTATCTAATATACCTTGTGTTAATAGTGGTTGACTTGAACCAATACTTTTTTTATTCAAGTTTAATAATTTTAATAAATAATAAATGTAATAATCATCTGCCTTTACATTATTAACTATACCAACAATTGCATTATCAGAAACCCAACATTGCTCATTAAAATAATGAACACTTCCACAATAAGCACCTACACGACCAATAATTAAACACCTTTTATAATTATATTGATTGGAATAACCCAAAACCCCATTACCACCAAAAATAGGAATATCGCCATTGTTATCAGGGAAAACTTTCCCGTTTTTAAAATCAACAATATCACCCAATCTCATCGTTTTCATTGCCATATCCACCATTACAATTCCTCCAATCTATTCGCCATATATTCTTTGACCAATAGCCCATTGATTTGTTTGATTATATTGGCATTGATTGCAAGTGATTTTTCTTTAAATTCCCCAATCAAAATCGCCCCTGATTGTTTGGTAAAATAAGCCTCATTATCCAGCATTTGCTCCAAATTTAATACTTTTTCGTCAAGCCCATTTTTGGTATTTAATAGTACTTCACGCAGGGTGAGTTTATCGGTATTTAGCGTTGGCAATATATTTTGTTCGCTTAGGCGTTTTTCTATCCGCACATATTTTTTATCGCCATTGTATTTGGTACGGATTAAGTTATTTTGACGATTTAATTCTTTCATTTGTTTGTATAAATCATCAAGCAATGAAATGTTTTCGCTCATCTGTTCTTGCCCAACTTCGGATAGGTTTTTCTTGGCAAAAATGCGTTCCAATTCTTGTTTTAAGGCGATAAATTTTGGGTCTTCTTGGTCAAAATTATCATTAAAGACCCCTTGTGTCCGCACAAAACAATCTTTTAAATCTTCGGCAAGACGCAGTTCATTTTCGCCCACTTTCACAAAATTAAAATATATATCTTCTAATGCCAAATTTAATAAATTGGTATTATCGCCTTGTTCTAATTTTTCTTTTAGGTTTAATAAATCAATACGGTTGGCAGTTTCTTTATATAATTCATTAAATTTATCAAAATCCAATAAATTTAAAAACGCATAATTGCCTTGAAAACGAATGATGTTATATAATTCTCGTGATAAAGCAAGGGCTTTTTTGAGTTCGTTTAGGGTCTCTTTATTGTCAATTTGATTGATTTGCTGGCTGAAATTTTCGGCATTTTGAGTATCATAATCTGCCAATGTATTTTTGATAAAGGCAATGTCATTTTTGATTTCATCATCATTTTTAAACATTTGTGAATAATGAATCAATTCATCGCCCAATTCACTTTGTAATTCATCAAAATAGGCTTTGTTGGTTTTGTCAAATTCCTTGCTAATATCGGCAAAATCCACAATATAGCCAAATTGATAATCCTTATAAGTACGATTTACCCTTGTAATGGCTTGTAATAAATTATGGTCTTTAATAATCCGCCCAAGATAGAGTTTTTTTAGGCGTGGTGCATCAAACCCTGTCAAAAGCATATTATAAACAAACAAAATATCTATTTTGCCTGCTTTATATTCCTCTACCCAATCTTTGCGAGTGGCTTTATCGGCGATGTCGTGCAAAATCAATGCCGATGTATGATGATTGGCATATTTTTGATTAAATAATTCAAACATCGTTTTGGCTTGTTCACTGCTATCACAAATAACCATTGCCCCAAGCGTATTATCATTATTGAGTTTACGAAATTTGATAAAATCTGTGATAATATAATCCAGCATTGGCTCTACAAATCGCTGATGTGCATAGACTTGTTTTTTGTCAATACTGCCTTGTTCTATCTGCCATTCTTTTAAAGCCTCTTGCATTGTCTCGGCAAATTGACTTTCAATATTTTCACGAATCAATCTTAATGTATAACCATCAGCAATAGAATCATTATAATAATATTTATGAATATAGTCGCCAAACAGTTGTTTTGATGGGGTATTGCCAAGTAAGGGCGTACCTGTTAAGCCGATTTTAATGGCATTTTTATCAGAAGTCGTCAAATTCGCCAAAAAAGACCCTGTTGGATTATAACTTCTATGCACTTCGTCCAAAAAATAAATGCGTTGTATATTTAGATTATAATCATTTTGATGAGTGGCTTTGGCATCGTCAGCAAATTTTTGGATATTAACTACGGTAATTTCGCTTTTGCCTTGATGATTATGGCTAATATCGGATTTAATAGAATGAGTAAATTCCTCTTTTGAATCTACTGTATGCACAAGTAACCCACGAGCGGTAAATTCTTTTTTGGCTTGTTCTAATAAATCCAATCTATCCACAATAAAATAAAACTTAGGAATAATACGCTGCTTGGAATAATAATCGGTTAAATGGCGGACATTGTAATAAGCCAATGCGGTTTTACCACTACCTTGTGTGTGCCAAATAATACCGCTTTTTTTACCTTGTTCTAAGGTATGTTTAATGGCAAAAGAAGCAAAGATTTGCGGATAACGCATAATATGTTTTTGATAAGCAGTAGCATTATCAGCAGACTGAACATAAGTAATGGCGTAACGCAACATAAACGCCAATCTTTCACGGCTTAATAATTGTGTGCATAATGTATTGGTTGGGGTATCTGGCGATTGATTGGCAATAAACTCTGGACTGTGCAATAAAGCGTGTTCATTTAAATCTTTGAGGATTTTTATTTTGTCATTGTCATTTAACTGCACCAAAATTTGTGCGGTATTTTGGGCAAACTTTTTGTCTTCTTTAAAAAAATTAAAAGTAATTTGGCTATTTGGTGTGGCATACACCGCCCCTGTTAATTGACCATCGGTCATATTATTAGAAAATAACATCAACTGGGTAATGTTAATAAATGATTTAAAGCGTTTGTTTTTAATACGCTCATTCATTCTTTTTTGTTCTGCTAATATGCCATCTTTATTATTGGGTTTTTTGACTTCAACAAAAACAAGGGGCATTCCATTGATAAGCAAGGTAATATCAGGACGAAATTCATCATCGCCATTTTGATAAGGTAATTCGGTAATGATATGAAATTGATTGTTATCAAAATTATCAAAATCTATGAGTTTTGGACGGTCAATATTAGACGATTGGTCAATCAAGCGTTCATAAAATACCTTGCCCAAATCATCATAATCAAGCTCCAAATGAATATCTGCCAATACTCTGTGAATATCGCCATCTTGCAAATTGAGCGTTGGGTTAATTTTACGAATGGATTCTTTAAAAATATCAGTAAAAATATTACTCTTATTGTCCCAAACGGCATTTTTTAATGACAAATACTGATAGCCAAGTCGCATTAGATGCAAAATGGCTGGAATTTTGACTCTGGTATTTTCGTTAAATTTTTGGGACATTTGGTGGCTCATTGCTTGGTTTTTTGGGTGTTTTTGATGATTGTTTATTCTAGCATTTTTCTGCCTAAAAATCTATTTTTGAGCAACTCGCACCCTTGGTAAAAAGCACCATTTTTATTAAAAATAGTGCTTACCAACCTTATGATTTCAAAGCTATTTTAGATACTTCGCATGAAAGACAATATGCTTACCAATAAAACTGGCAATAAAATAATAAGAATGGTCAAATCCTGCCTGCAATTCAAACTGATAATTCACGCCCAATTTATCCGCCATTTGACAAAAAATTTCTGGCTTTAATTGCGTGTGCAAAAACTCATCTTTATCGCCCTGCTCAATCAAAATGGGCAGATTTTTTTGTTTAATTTCAATATGATGTTTTTCTAATAACGCCACGCTGTCATAATCCGCCCACGCCTGTTTATCATCGCCCAAATAAGCGGTAAATGCCTTTTGTCCCCAAGCCACTTGCATAGGTGCAACAATGGGCGAAAATGCCGAAACGCTTTGATAATTCTCCAAATTTTTAAAGGCAATGGTCAAAGCACCGTGTCCGCCCATTGAATGCCCAAAAATGGATTGTTTGCCACTGGTGGGAAAATGTGCGTTGATTAAGGCAGGCAATTCTTGGGCAATATAATCATACATTTGATAATGTTTTATCCACTCGCCTTGTGTTGCATTGATATAAAATCCTGCCCCCTGCCCCAAATCATAGGAGGAATCGTCCGCCACGCCTTCGCCTCGTGGCGATGTGTCAGGGGCGACAACAATGACATTATGCTCATCAGCATAGCGTTGATAGCCTGACTTTGTGATGAAATTTTGCTCGGTACAGGTTAAGCCTGATAGCCAGTAGAGTACAGGCAATTTTTGGTTTTTGGCGGTGTCTGGTAGATAAATGGCGAATTTCATTTCACAGTTTAGGCTACCTGAAAAATGTTGCCAAATTTGTTGTTCGCCGTTGAAAATGCGGTGGGTGGTTAATTGTTTCATTGGTTTTCCTTTTTTGAGTTTCAGGCTGCCTTTCAGTACACGACAAAAAATCGGACGACCTGTTTTGGGTTTGAAAAATAGTCCAAAGTTGCCATCATCAACATGGCGGCTTTGGCAAGCTGCTCCAAACCAACGCGAAAGATGCTTTGTGAGAGCCGTTCATGCGACTTGGGTTTAATCGGATTCAGTGCATGTTGCCAACGCCCGATAACATAAGCCCAAGCCAATGTAACTGCCAGAATCGCAAACAACTTTTCCATTTTAACAGGGTCAGTCATGTGCGTGGCTTCCAAGTCAAAACCGCGTTTTTTCAGGCAGCTAAACAGCATTTCAATTTGCCA
>NZ_JQKH01000064.1 GCF_000745955.1 Alysiella crassa DSM 2578
AACGTGAAAATCACCGTTGAATTGATTGCCCCAATCGCGATGGAAAACGGTTTGCGTTTTGCGATTCGCGAAGGTGGTCGTACCGTTGGTGCAGGTGTTGTAGCTAATGTAATTGCTTAATATTAAGTTTTAGGCCAATAGCTCAATTGGTAGAGTATCGGTCTCCAAAACCGAGGGTTGTAGGTTCGAGACCTACTTGGCCTGCCAAATAGAAGAAACTAACCAAGTAGCTAGCTTGGTTAGTTTTTTTTCTGTATATTTTCAGCTTGCCTGAAAACAAGGAAAGGAATCATCATGAGCCAAGAATTGGAACATGAAAAACAAGGTGGTTTTAAATTATTCCGCTACATCAAAGAATCAACTGTTGAATTTAAAAAAGTGGTTTGGCTCAAACGCCCCGACGCTGTGCGCATGACGGGTTTTGTCTTGGCTTTTGCTACGGTGTTTGGTGTGTTTATTTATGGCGTGGATAGTGTGATTTCGCTGTTGTTTAATTTTATTTTAGTGAAATAAGGGGATTATCATGGCGAAACGCTGGTATGTGGTACAAGCCTATTCGGGTTTTGAAAAAAATGTACAAAAAACCTTAAAAGAGCGCATTGAACGCGAAGGTATGGAAGAATATTTTGGTCAAATTTTGGTGCCTGTGGAAGAAGTGGTGGACATTAAAAATGGTCGCCGCACCGTGTCGGAGCGCAAATTTTTCCCTGGCTATGTGCTGATTGAAATGGAAATGACCGATAGTTCATGGCATTTGGTAAAAAGTACGCCACGTGTGAATGGTTTTATCGGCGGTACTTTGCACCGCCCATTGCCGATTACACAGCGCGAAGTGGACGCGATGATGGCGCAAGTTTCGGGAGGTTCTGAATCAGGCAGCCTGAAAAAGCCGAAACCGCGCGTAGAATTTGATGTTGGGCAACAGGTTCGCGTGAATGAAGGTCCATTTGCCGATTTCAATGGTGCGGTGGAGTATGTGGACTACGAACGCAATAAATTGCGCGTTACCGTGCAAATTTTCGGACGCGAAACGCCTGTTGAATTGGAATTTAATCAAGTAGAAAAATTGATTTAATTTCAGGCAGCCTGAAACATTTTGGAAGGGTAAAGAAAATGAAGTTATTGAATCAAAATACATTATTTTTGGGTGTGATGAGTTTGCTGCTGTCTGCGCCCGTGTTGGCGTATGATAAAAATGATGAACAAGTCATTCAACAAGACATTGCCAAAATGCACGATGCCATGAAAAAACAAAATGGTCAGGTTTTTGTGGACATGATGCCCGAGCCGATTTTGAAACAAATGGCAAAATCTCTGGGCATGAATTTGGCGGACACCAAAGCATTGTTGGCGGGCATGGCAAGTGGCATGTCGGGAACGGATATTCAGTTTCGTGCGAATTTGGCAAAAATCAAAGTGTACCAATCCAAAACAAAACGCGATTACGTTTTCATTCCCACGACCACCACAATGGACGGCGTAGCGGTTGAAGGCAAAATGTTTGGTGTGAAAGACAATGGCAAATGGTCTTATATCACATGGCAAGACCGCTATAAAAAATGGGTCAAAATCGCTTATCCCGATATTCAAAAATTGCCCTAAACGTTTTTCAGGCAGCCTGAACAAGCAAAACCCTTGTCAAAATTAAAAAAACAAGCTAAAATTGTTGGCTTAATTTTTGGGGAGCAGATTTTCTGCGTCATACCCATTTTTTGGAGTTTATACACATGGCAAAAAAAGTCATCGGCTACATCAAACTGCAAATTCCTGCAGGTAAAGCCAATCCTTCGCCACCAGTTGGTCCTGCTTTGGGTCAGCGTGGTTTGAACATCATGGAATTTTGTAAAGCGTTCAACGCGGCAACGCAAGGTTTGGAACCTGGTTTGCCAACGCCCGTTGTGATTACCGCTTATGCAGATAAGTCTTTCACTTTTGTATTGAAAACGCCACCTGCATCTGTGTTGTTGAAAAAAGCAGCAGGCATTCAAAAAGGCAGTTCCAATCCTTTGACCAACAAAGTTGGCACGGTAACACGCACCCAGTTGGAAGAAATTGCCAAAACCAAAAACCCTGATTTGACGGCTGCTGATTTGGACGCTGCGGTACGCACCATTGCTGGTTCAGCACGTTCTATGGGCTTGAATACGGAGGGTGTGTAACATGGCAAAAATTTCTAAACGTTTGAAAGCATTGCGCGCTTCTGTTGAAGCCAACAAATTGTATGCAATTGATGAAGCCATTGCTTTGGTAAAAAAAGCCGCAACCGCCAAATTTGATGAATCAGTAGATGTGTCTTTCAACTTGGGCGTTGACCCTCGTAAATCTGACCAAGTGATTCGCGGTTCCGTTGTGTTGCCAAAAGGCACAGGTAAAACCACACGCGTAGCCGTGTTCACACAAGGTGCCAACGCCGAAGCCGCAAAAGCAGCAGGCGCAGACATCGTGGGCTTTGAAGATTTGGCAGAAGAAATCAAAAAAGGCAATATGGACTTTGACGTTGTGATTGCTTCTCCTGACGCAATGCGCATCGTGGGTCAATTGGGTACGATTTTGGGTCCTCGCGGCTTGATGCCAAACCCCAAAGTGGGTACCGTAACGCCTAATGTTGCCGAAGCAGTGAAAAACGCGAAAGCTGGTCAAGTGCAATACCGCACCGACAAAGCAGGTATCATTCACGCCACCATCGGTCGCGCATCTTTTGCCGAAGCCGATTTGAAAGAAAACTTTGACGCTTTGTTGGACGCTTTGGTAAAAGCCAAACCTGCTGCTGCCAAAGGTCAATACTTGAAAAAAATCGCCGTATCCAGCACCATGGGCTTGGGTGTGCGCGTAGATGTATCTAGCGTTTCTGCTAAATAATCTTTAAAAAATCTTTCAGGCAGCCTGAAAATGGCAAAATGTGTTTTCAGGCAGCCTGAAAATGGGGCTACTTAAAATATTAAGTAGATGTCCAAGACCGTAGGGAACGCAAGTTTTAATCATTCAAACCCTACGCAGACGGTAGTCCTGAAAAAAGTTTTTGTGGGTTGATGTTTTGAATATCGCTTGCAAAGTGTCTTTAAAATCAGGTTGCCGCGCTGGTGGGCTAATCATGTTGGTTAGCCTGAATTTAAACAGTGGGAGGTAGACCTTGAGTCTCAATATTGAAACCAAGAAAGCAACCGTAGAAGAAATCAGCGCAGGCATTGCCAACGCGCAAACTATGGTGATTGCTGAATATCGCGGTATCAGTGTTGCCAGCATGACTGAACTCCGTGCCAATGCGCGTAAAGAAGGCGTTTACTTGCGCGTTCTGAAAAACACATTGGCGCGCCGTGCGGTTGAAGGAACTTCTTTTGCTGGTTTGGCTGACCAAATGGTTGGTCCATTGGTTTACGCTGCATCAGAAGATGCCGTAGCCGCCGCAAAAGTGCTGCACCAATTCGCGAAAAAAGATGACAAAATCGTTTTAAAAGCTGGTTCTTACAACGGCGAAGTGTTGAATGTGGCTCAGGTAACTGAGTTGGCTTCTATTCCAAGCCGCGAAGAATTGCTGTCCAAATTGCTGTTCGTTATGCAAGCGCCTGTTTCTGGCTTTGCACGCGGTTTGGCAGCTTTGGCAGAGAAAAAAGAAAGCGAAGCGGCTTAATTTGCGCCATTTCTGTGATTTTGTTTTGATTCATTAAATTTTTTTATTATTCAATATTTTTTAGGAGTTCAATAGCATGGCTATTACTAAAGAAGACATTTTGGAAGCGGTAAGCAACTTGACCGTTATGGAATTGAACGAGTTGGTTAAAGCGTTTGAAGAAAAATTCGGCGTTTCTGCTGCTGCGGTTGCAGTGGCTGCTGGTCCTGCTGCAGGTCCTGTTGCTGAAGCGAAAACTGAATTTGACGTAATCTTGGCATCTGCTGGCGACAACAAAGTTGGCGTGATTAAAGTGGTTCGTACCATCACTGGCTTGGGCTTGAAAGAAGCTAAAGACTTGGTAGACGGCGCACCTAAAACGTTGAAAGAAGCTGTATCTGAAGCTGAAGCCAACGACATCAAGAAACAATTGGAAGAAGCTGGCGCGAAAGTGGAAGTTAAATAATCCATTTTTCAGTTATGCTGAATTCTGGGGTGGCGGGCAATTGAAAAAATTGTCCGTTATCACTGGGGCTGGTAGTATAATCACTACCAGCCTTGTTTGCGCTTTTGTGTATGGAAAATGTGTAAATTTACAAAAATTTACTATTTTTTTAACCCTTATGAGTAAAATTTTGTAAATTTATATAAGATTTGGCTGTTTCTGACAGTTTTGTCTTTTTCTTGAACACTTTCTTAAATTGGGGAACGTATGTTCCGCTCTCTTTTTCAGGCAGCCTGAAAGCATCCATTAAGGCTTGCCCCGCAGTTTTATTCTAAATTATTGTTTTAATTGTCGCCCGTTTTTGGAGTATCTACAATGAGTTATACATTTACCGAAAAAAAGCGTATCCGTAAAAGTTTTGCTAAACGCGAAACCGTATTGGATGTGCCTTATTTGCTGACCACACAGTTGGAATCGTACGAAAAATTCTTGCAACAAGGTCGTGCGTTTGACCAGCGTTTGGACAATGAAGGTTTGCAGGCTGCCTTCACGTCTATTTTCCCAATTGTGAGCAATAATGGTTTTGCGGAATTGGATTTCGTGCATTATGTGTTGGGTGAACCATTGTTTGATATTCCTGAATGCCAATTGCGCGGTATTACTTATGCTGCGCCGCTTCGTGCGCGTATCCGCTTGAAAATTTATGATAAAGAAGCTGGACTGGAAAATAAAGCCATCAAAGAAGTACGCGAAAACGAAGTGTATATGGGCGAAATTCCGCTCATGACCCCAAGCGGTTCGTTTGTGATTAATGGCACGGAGCGCGTGATTGTGTCGCAATTGCACCGCTCACCGGGCGTGTTTTTTGAACACGACCGTGGCAAAACCCATGCTTCGGGTAAATTATTGTTTTCTGCGCGGATTATTCCTTATCGTGGCTCGTGGTTGGATTTTGAGTTTGACCCGAAAGATTTGTTGTACTTCCGTATTGACCGCCGCCGCAAAATGCCCGTAACGATTTTGTTACGCGCTTTGGGTTATTCTGATGAGCAAATGTTGTCTATGTTCTTTGATACGGAAACGTATTATTTGGGCAAAGATGGCGTGCAAACCGATTTGATTGCAGAACGCTTGCGTGGCGAATTGGCGAAATTTGACATCGTGGACAATAACGGCAAAGTCTTGGTGGAAACGGGCAAACGCATTAACGCAAAAAATGTACGCGATATTCAGGCTGCTGGTTTGAAACGCCTGACGGTGGAAGCCGATGTATTATTGGGCAAAACTTTGGCGACTGATGTGATTGTGCCTGACACGGGCGAAGTATTGGCAAAAGCCAATGGCGAAATCACAGAAGAATTGTTGGCGCAATTGGACATCAATGGCATCAAAGAAATTCAAACTTTATTTGTGAATGAAACCAGTGCGGGCAATTATATTTCCGCCACTTTGCGTACCGATGAAACCAGCGACCAAGCGGCGGCGCGTGTGGCGATTTACCGCATGATGCGCCCTGGTGAACCGCCAACTGAAGAAGCGGTAGAAGCCTTGTTCAAACGCATGTTCTTCCAAGAAGAAAGCTACGATTTGTCTCGCGTGGGTCGCATGAAATTCAATACGCGTACTTACGAGCAAAAATTGTTGCCTGAACAAGTTGGCACTTGGTACGAGCGTTTATTGGCAGAAATGTCGGAAAAAACCGATAAAACCAGCTTTATTTTGAGTTATGAAGACATTGTGATGACCATCGCCACCTTGGTGGAATTGCGTAATAGTCATGGCGAAGTGGACGACATTGACCACTTGGGCAATCGCCGCGTGCGTTCTGTGGGCGAATTGGTGGAAAATCAATTCCGTAGCGGTTTGGCGCGTGTGGAACGTGCCGTGAAAGAGCGTTTGAACCAAGCGGAAAGCGAAGGCTTGATGCCCACCGATTTGATTAACGCGAAACCCGTATCTGCCGCGATTAAGGAATTTTTTGGTTCAAGCCAATTATCGCAATTTATGGACCAAACCAATCCCTTGTCTGAAATCACGCACAAACGCCGCGTTTCGGCTTTGGGCCCGGGTGGTTTGACCCGCGAACGTGCTGGCTTTGAGGTGCGAGACGTACACCCCACCCACTACGGTCGCGTTTGCCCGATTGAAACGCCCGAAGGTCCCAACATCGGCTTGATTAACTCATTGTCGGTGTATGCGCGTACCAACGATTACGGTTTCTTGGAAACGCCCTACCGCCGCGTGGTGGACGGCAAAGTTACCGATGAAATTGATTATTTGTCTGCCATTGAAGAAGGTCGCTATGTGATTGCCCAAGCCAACTCGGAATTGGACGATTCAGGCTGCCTGAAAGATGAATTGGTGGTTTGCCGCGAAAAAGGCGAAACCATCTTGGCAACCCCCGACCGCGTACAATACATGGACGTGGCAACAGGTCAAGTGGTATCGGTAGCCGCATCGCTGATTCCCTTCTTGGAACACGATGACGCGAACCGCGCTTTGATGGGTGCCAACATGCAACGTCAAGCCGTGCCATGCTTGCGCGCCGAAAAACCGATGGTCGGCACAGGCATTGAACGCGCCGTAGCCGTGGACAGCGCAACCGCCATCGTAGCAAGACGCGGCGGTGTGGTGGAATATGTGGACGCAAACCGCATTGTGGTGCGCGTACACGATGAAGAAGCCACAGCCGAACAAGGCGGTGTGGACATTTACAATTTGGTGAAATTCACGCGCTCCAACCAATCCACCAACATCAACCAACGCCCTGCGGTTAAGGCTGGCGATGTGTTGCAAAAAGGCGATTTGATTGCCGATGGCGCGTCCACCGATTTGGGCGAATTGGCTTTGGGTCAAAACATGACCATCGCCTTCATGCCTTGGAACGGCTACAACTACGAAGACTCCATTTTGATTAGCGAAAAAGTGGCTGCAGACGACCGCTACACCTCCATTCACATTGAAGAATTGAACGTGGTGGCGCGTGATACCAAATTGGGCGCGGAAGACATCACACGCGACATTCCCAACCTGTCTGAAAAAATGCAAAACCGCTTGGACGAGTCGGGCATTGTGTACATCGGTGCAGAAGTGGAAGCAGGCGATGTGTTGGTCGGCAAAGTTACCCCCAAAGGCGAAACGCAACTGACCCCAGAAGAAAAACTGCTCCGCGCGATTTTTGGCGAAAAAGCGTCTGATGTGAAAGACACGTCTTTGCGTATGCCCACAGGCATGAGCGGCACGGTGATTGACGTGCAAGTGTTCACACGCGAAGGCATTACCCGCGACAAACGCGCCCAGTCCATCATTGACGCGGAATTGAAACGCTATCGTCAAGATTTGAACGACCAAATCCGCATTTTTGACAATGACGCATTTGACCGCATTGAACGCATGATTGTGGGGCAGCCTGCAAACGGGGGGCCCATGAAATTGGCAAAAGGCACCGCCATCAGCACCGAATATTTGCGCGGTTTGCCGTCTCGTCATGATTGGTTTGACATTCGCATGGCAGACGAAGACATTGCCAAACAGCTTGAATTGATTAAATTGTCTTTGCAACAAAAACGCGAAGAAGCCGAAGCCCTTTACGAAGTCAAAAAGAAAAAAATGACCCAAGGCGATGAGTTGCCCCCAGGTGTGCAAAAAATGGTGAAAGTGTTCATCGCCATCAAACGCCGCTTGCAGGCAGGCGACAAAATGGCGGGTCGCCACGGTAACAAAGGCGTGGTGTCGCGCATTTTGCCAGTGGAAGATATGCCCTATATGGCAGACGGTCGCACGGTGGACATCGTGTTGAACCCCTTGGGCGTACCCTCGCGCATGAACATCGGTCAGATTTTGGAAGTGCATTTGGGTTGGGCGGCAAAAGGCATTGGTCAGCGCATTGACAAAATGCTGGCTGAACAGCGCAAAGTGGGCGAAATCCGCGCATTCTTGGAAAAACTCTACAACGGTAGCGGCAAACAAGAAGATTTGGACAGCCTGAATGACGATGAAATCATCACGCTGGCTGAAAACCTGAAACGCGGTGCGACTTTTGCCTCCCCAGTGTTTGACGGTGCGAAAGAGCAAGAAATTTATGACATGCTGGATTTGGCATACCCCAGCGAAGACCCCGAAGTACAAAAATTGGGCTTTAATAAAACCAAAACCCAAATCACTTTGTACGATGGACGTTCGGGCGAAGCGTTTGACCGCCCTGTAACGGTAGGTGTGATGCACTATCTGAAACTGCACCACTTGGTTGATGAGAAAATGCACGCACGTTCAACAGGTCCATACAGCTTGGTAACGCAACAGCCATTGGGCGGTAAAGCACAATTTGGTGGTCAGCGTTTCGGTGAGATGGAGGTGTGGGCGTTGGAGGCTTATGGCGCGGCATACACCTTGCAAGAAATGCTGACGGTGAAATCCGATGACGTAACAGGTCGCACGAAGATGTACGAAAACATCGTCAAAGGCGAACACAAAATTGACGCGGGTATGCCCGAGTCGTTTAACGTGATTGTGAAAGAAATCCGTTCGCTGGGCTTGGATATTGATTTGGAGCAGAATTAAGTTATCTGCTTTCAGGCAGCCTGAAAACATAAAATGTGCCAGAAACCTGTTCCCTCCCCCCTGCTAGCGGGGGAGGGGGTAGGTGGCAGGCAAATCCAAAGTTTTCAGGCAGCCTGAAAACAATATCCACCAAAAAATTCAAAAAAATCGCCCTTAAAAACAGGAGCAGTAAATAATGAACTTAACCGATTTATTCGCCCCCCTGCAACAAGCAGGTTCAGAAGAATTTGATGCCATTAAAATCGGCATTGCCTCGCCCGACACGATTCGCTCGTGGTCGTATGGCGAAGTGAAAAAACCCGAAACGATTAACTACCGCACCTTCAAGCCCGAACGCGATGGCTTGTTTTGCGCCAAAATCTTCGGACCCGTTAAAGACTACGAGTGCTTGTGTGGCAAATACAAACGCTTGAAATTCAAAGGTGTAACCTGCGAAAAATGCGGCGTGGAAGTTACCCTGACCAAAGTGCGCCGCGAACGCATGGGTCATATTGAATTGGCTGCGCCCGTTGCCCACATTTGGTTTTTGAAATCGCTGCCATCACGCTTGGGCATGGTGCTGGACATGACTTTGCGCGACATTGAGCGCGTGTTGTATTTTGAAGCCTTTGTCGTAACCGACCCTGGTTTGACCAGCCTGCAACGCCGCCAACTGTTGAGCGAAGAAGATTACTACACCAAATTGGAAGAATTTGGCGAAGAATTTGACGCGCACATGGGTGCAGAAGGCATTCGTGAATTATTACGCAGCCTGAATGTGGAACAAGAAATTGAATATTTGCGCCAAGAATTGCAATCCACCAGCAGCGACACCAAAATCAAAAAAATCGCCAAACGCTTGAAAGTATTGGAAGCGTTCCACCGTTCTGGCATGAAACTGGAATGGATGATTATGGACGTGTTGCCCGTGTTGCCGCCCGATTTGCGCCCACTGGTGCCATTGGATGGTGGTCGTTTTGCCACGTCTGATTTGAACGATTTGTATCGCCGTGTGATTAACCGCAACAACCGTTTGCGCCGCCTGTTGGAATTGCGCGCGCCCGACATCATCGTCCGCAACGAAAAACGCATGTTGCAAGAAGCCGTGGACAGCTTGTTGGACAACGGTCGCCGTGGCAAAGCCATGACTGGCGCAAGCAAACGCCCCCTCAAATCCTTGTCCGATATGATTAAAGGTAAGAGCGGTCGTTTCCGTCAAAACCTGTTGGGTAAACGTGTGGACTATTCAGGTCGTTCCGTGATTACGGTGGGTCCATACTTGCGTTTGCACCAATGCGGTTTGCCGAAAAAAATGGCATTGGAATTGTTCAAACCGTTTATTTTCCACAAATTGGAAAAACGCGAACTCGCCACCACCGTTAAGGCTGCCAAAAAATTGGTAGAACAAGAAGTACCCGAAGTTTGGGACATTTTGGAAGAAGTGATTCGCGAACACCCGATTTTGCTGAACCGTGCGCCAACCTTGCACCGTTTGGGTATTCAAGCGTTTGAGCCGATTTTGATTGAGGGCAAAGCGATTCAGTTGCACCCATTGGTGTGTGCGGCGTTTAACGCGGACTTTGACGGCGACCAAATGGCGGTACACGTTCCGTTGAGCTTGGAAGCGCAAATGGAAGCGCGTACTTTGATGTTGGCTTCCAACAACGTGTTGGCACCTGCGAATGGCGAGCCGATTATCGTGCCATCGCAAGACATCGTATTGGGTTTGTATTACATGACCCGTACCAAGGAAAAAGCCGTAGGCGAAGGCACTTTGTTTGCCGATGTAAAAGAAGTCCACCGTGCGTATCACACCAAACAAGTTCAGTTGGGTACGAAAATTACCGTGCGTTTGCGTGAATGGGTGAAAAACGATGCGGGCGAATTTGAACCTGTGATGAATCGTTATCAGACCACGGTAGGTCGTGCTTTGCTGTCTGAAATCATGCCCAAAGGTTTGCCGTTTGAATATGTAAACAAGGCATTGAAAAAGAAAGCCATTTCGCAATTGATTAATGCGTCTTTCAGGCTGTGTGGTTTGCGCGATACGGTGATTTTTGCCGACCATTTGATGTACACAGGTTTTGCATTGGCGGCAAAAGGCGGTATTTCCATTTGTATTGACGATATGGAAGTGCCGAAAGAAAAACCCGCCTTGCTGGCTGAAGCCAATAATGAAATCAAAGAAATTGAACACCAATACCATCAAGGCTTGGTAACCAAAGGCGAACGCTACAATAAAGTGATTGATATTTGGGGTACGGCTGGCGATAAAATCGCCAAAGCGATGATGGACAATTTGTCGGTGCAGCCTGTGCGTCATCACGAAACCAACGAAATTTTGACCGATGAAAATGGCAAAACTTTGATGGAAGAGTCGTTTAACTCTATTTACATGATGGCGGACTCGGGTGCGCGTGGTTCGGCAACGCAAATTAAGCAGTTGTCGGGTATGCGTGGCTTGATGGCGAAACCTGACGGCTCCATTATTGAAACACCCATTACGGCGAACTTCCGTGAAGGTTTGACGGTATTGCAATACTTTATTGCGACACACGGTGCGCGTAAAGGTTTGGCGGATACGGCGTTGAAAACCGCGAACTCGGGTTACTTAACCCGCCGTTTGGTGGACGTTACCCAAGATTTGGTGGTGATTGAAGACGATTGTGGCACCAGCGAAGGTTTCTCGATGAAAGCGGTGGTACAAGGTGGCGACATCATTGAACCATTGCGCGACCGTATTTTGGGGCGCGTGGCGGCGGAAGATGTGGTGGACCACAGTACAGGCGTTACCATCGTGGAAGCTGGCACGATGTTTGATGAAAAACTGGTTGATTTGATTGATAATTCGGGCGTGGACGAAGTGAAAGTTCGTACACCGATTACCTGTCAAACGCGTTACGGCTTGTGCGCGAAATGTTATGGTCGCGACTTGGCACGCGGTAAATTGGTGAATGCGGGCGAAGCGGTCGGCGTGATTGCGGCGCAATCCATTGGCGAACCAGGTACCCAATTGACGATGCGTACTTTCCACATTGGTGGTGCGGCTTCGCGTGCGGCTGCAGCCAGCCAAGTAGAAGCCAAATCCAATGGTACGGCGCGTTTCAACAGCCAAATGCGTTACATCGCCAATAGCAAAGGCGAATTGGTGGTGATTGGTCGCTCGTCTGAAGTGATTATCCTTGACCAAATGAGTCGTGAACGTGAACGCCACAAAGTGCCTTACGGTGCGATTTTGAAAGTGCAAGACGGCGAAGAGCTGAAAGCAGGCACCGTATTAGCCACTTGGGATCCACACACCACGCCTGTGATTAGCGAATACGCAGGTAAAGTGGAGTTGGAAAACTTTGAAGAAGGCGTAACCGTTACCAAGCAAACCGATGAAATCACGGGTATGTCGCAATATGTGGTGATTGACGGTAAACGCCGCTCTGCCAGCAAATTGTTGCGCCCAACGGTGAAATTGTTGGACGAAAACGGTGAATACATTCATATTCCAGGGACGAGTACGCCTGTGGCGATTGCGTTCTCAGTCGGTGAGATTATTCAAATCCGCGAAGGTCAAGAAATTGGCAAAGGCGAAGTGTTGGCGCGTAAACCACAAGCGTCTTCCAAAACACGCGACATTACGGGTGGTTTGCCACGCGTAGCCGAATTGTTTGAAGCGCGTGTGCCAAAAGATGCAGGTATGCTGGCTGAAGTAACAGGCACGGTTTCGTTTGGTAAAGAAACCAAAGGCAAACAGCGTTTGGTAATTACCGATTTGGACGGCATTGCGTATGAAACTTTGATTTCTAAAGAAAAACAAGTTTTGGTGCATGACGGTCAAGTGGTGAATCGTGGCGAGACGATTGTGGACGGTTCGGTGGACCCACACGATATTTTGCGCTTGAAAGGCATTGAAGAATTGACACGCTATATTGTGCAAGAGGTGCAAGAAGTTTACCGCTTGCAAGGCGTGAAGATTTCGGATAAACACATTGAAGTGATTATTCGCCAAATGCTGCGCCGTGTGGTGATTACCGATGCGGGCGACACAGGCTTTATCACAGGCGAACAGGTTGAACGCGCCGAAGTGATGATTGCCAACGAACACGCTTTGGCAGAAGGCAAAGAGCCAGCGCGTTTTGATAATGTGTTGTTGGGTATTACCAAAGCGTCTTTGAGCACCGACAGTTTCATCTCCGCCGCTTCGTTCCAAGAAACGACACGCGTTTTGACCGAAGCCGCGATTATGGGCAAACGCGATGATTTGCGTGGTTTGAAAGAAAACGTGATTGTGGGTCGTTTGATTCCAGCAGGTACGGGCTTGAGCTACCATCGTTCACGCCGCGCCAGTTGGGCAGCCGCCGCGCAACAACGTGTGAATTCCATTTCAAACACAGAAATTTTTGCGGATAATGAAGCTGTAGATGGCGAGTAAATCAGTTTTCAGGCTGCCTGAATGAGATAGGCAGCCTGAAAATGGGAAAAATCGGATTAGCCAAATTAAGTTTTGGGTAATCCGATTTTTTTTATTTTTTGTTTGGAGAGCAGATTTACGTTTATTCAACCAATTGAAATATCGTGGTATTTTTTAGAAGGAACGCAATGTAAAATTGTTTGACAAAAATAGGGTAGGTAGATAAATTTAGGAAAGATTACACAGCAAAGATTATGTTATTTAATGTGAAATTGGATTTCAGGCTGCCTGAAAGGGGATTTGAATGTAGTAATGAATAGGAGGTTAATTTTGAATATTGTTAATTTATATAAAAATTTTGTTTTTAAAAAAGGAACAAATTATTGGATATTCAGTTCTGTTTTTACACTATTTCCATTTCTTTGTGCACTTTTCATAATAATTTTGGATTTTCAATTTAAACATGAAACAAAAATTCTTACCATCCCTGATAATACTCAATATTATTTACCATATAATGGTAGAGCTACATCTGAGGGAATTGAATTTGAATTTAATCAGAAACCATATCGTGCAGATTGCGCATCTTTATTTTATAGCATATGTAAAAGAGAGTATGCTAATACTTATTTAAAAGGGCAAGATATTGTATTTTTACAAATTTCATATTCTGATAAATTAGTTAAAGGGATATTTATCGGTGGAAAAATGTTAAGCCCCATGAAAAATCATTTTTATAATTTAACACCTGATGATTTATTTATTGAAAAAATGGTTAACAGAGAAAAAAATGCCCGTTATATAGCATGTTTCGTGCTTTTTCTTTTGGGAATATACCATGTTTTATCATTAATTAATTGTTTTCTATGTTTAAAATTTAGGAGTGACTAATCATGGCAACAAGCAAGCGTAGGGTGGGCAACTCGTTGCCCACGCAGTTCAATCAGATACACATAAAATGATGTTTTAATGTGCAATATTTCATTTCAGGCTGCC